>JAVBQS010000090.1:0-2781 GCA_031548835.1 Spirochaetia bacterium | reverse complement strand
GACAGAAGCTTTTTTTTCTATAATTATTCCTTTTATAAATTTATACTGTCCTACAGAAGCGCTGTTTGTATTTTCATCAAGGTAATCAGGAACTGACTGGTTATATATATCGCAGTTTGATATGATTAAAATTAAGAAAAGAAAACCTATTATTATTTTTAAGTATTTTTGCATAAACAACCGCCTTAAAAGCTGAAGCAAAACATAAAAATTATACATATTAAATAACTTTTATCTTTATATCTTAACACTTATTTTTGTATTTGTATATATTTCATTTTATATACAGAATCTTTTAACCAGAACATCCTTTTTATACACTGCGAAGTAATATGATAAGCTTTCTGCCAACTAAGCTTATTATTTTTATATAACTCAATTGAATTTGCAGTAAGATAACATATTTGCAGTCCAAATATAACTTATATCTAAATTGAATATTTTTTATATAAAAGCCATAATAGAGAACTTTACCGGAATAACAGTATTTTTATGGAAAATAACAACAATAGATGGAAACGCAGTTTTATAACTATTGCGCTGGGACAGACAATTTCTCTGGTTGGAAGCTCTGCAGTACAGTTTGCTTTAATCTGGTGGCTTGCAAGCGAAACAGCTTCGCCGTTGATGCTTTCTCTTGCAGGCCTTCTTGCTTATTTACCCCAGCTTTTTCTTGGACCTTTTGCAGGAGTGTGGGTAGATAGGCTTAACCGGAAAACTGTTATAATTACTGCTGATCTTTTTATTGGAACTATTGCTCTTATATTTGCATTATTTTTTCTTTTTAGAGCGCCGCCTTTTTGGTCTGTATGTGTTGTTCTGGGGATAAGAGCTATCGGCTCAGTATTCCACACTCCGGCCATACAGGCAGCAATACCAATGCTTGTTCCTCAAGACCAACTGGTAAAGGCAAATGGATGGAATCAGTTTATGCAGTCAGGCGCTTTTATGCTTGGCCCTGTCTTGGGAGCAGCCATGTATACAGCCCTTCCAATGCATATTATTCTTATAACTGATTTTATCGGAGCAATAATAGCATGCACTGCTGTTGCTATAATAAATATTCCAAATCCGCCGCAGCATGAACATGCAGAGCGCCATTTTATAAAAGAAATAAAAGAGGGAATATCAATATTTTTGTCAGACAGAAGGCTAAGCATTGTAACTCTTTCTGCAACTATTTGCATGATTTTTTCCATGCCTCTCTCTTCTTTCTACCCTCTCATGACAAGCGATTATTTTAAGGGAACAGCATGGCATGCCAGCGTTGTTGAAATTGCTTATGCAGGAGGGATGATGCTCTGTTCTATTATTGTAAGCAGATGGAGCAATATAAAAAATAAATTTTTGATAATACATCTTGGGCTTTTCGGCCTTGGGCTGGCATGTCTATTATGCGGATTGATACCGCCCAATATCTCGCTTTTCTGGTATTTTATGATACTTTGCGGATTGATGGGCGCAAGCAGCAATCTCTACAGCATTCCTTATATTGCATATATGCAGGAAAATATTCCCAGAAATGCACAGGGAAGAGCTTTTTCCCTTATGGGAAGTTTAATGTCTTTTGCCATGCCGGTCGGTCTTCTTATAGCCGGCCCTGTTGCAGAAGTAATAGGAGTGCATTTCTGGTTTCTTATTTCAGGAATAGCATTTTTTATAATAACCAGCATAAGCGCAATGCTTACATTACCGAAAAATAGAGCTGAAAATAATAAAATATAATATTTTAAATTATACTCGTTAGATAACCTAAAAATGATTATCCTGGCAAGTTTTATCGAACAGGTTTAATAAATCTTTTTAACTACTCTTTTCTAAATGCAGTTCCATTATAAAGAGCAACAAGTTCATTTTTATCGTTATACACCTTTACATCATAAATTGATAATTTATTGCTGCAGGAAATTTCTTCAGCAATTGCTGTTAATTTTCCTTCTTTAACAGGTTTTATAAAACTTATATCGCACCGTATTGCAACTGCGATCTTCCCTCTTGAATTAGATGCTGCTGCAAATGCATAATCGGCAAGGGTAAAATAGAGCCCGCCCTGCACAATACCAACTCCATTATAATGGTTTTTATTTACAGTAACGCTTGTAACAGCTCTTCCCTCGCTTATCTCATCAAGAGTTATACCGTTGACTTCTGCAAATTTATCGCCTTCAAGCATTTTTTTTATTTCTTCAAGATTATTCATTATTTTTCTCCAAAAAATGTAATAGTTGCCTTTGAATTTAATATAATTTATTTAATCAATTTATCTGTCTGAAAAACTCAGCAGCCTTATTATTACAAAATAATTTTTTATTTTGTATAATTATCATTTATAAAAGCTTTTACCTTTTCAAACTCGGCACTGTTGTTAAAAAAACGCTCTTTTATAATATAGCTTGAATTAAGTCCTGTAAAAATATAAATAGAATCTTTATCAAATCTTATTCTGTTTATTTTGTTTTTTATCAAAGTGACAGATTCGCTTTCAGATTCTATTACAATTTTTTCTTCTGTTATTTTAAAATTTTGTGTTTCTTTATATAATTGGTTTGCATCATAATATTTTCTGTAAATTTTTTTTAACAAAAAAATATCTGAAGCTTTGGAAGCAATAAAACAGATAAAAATAAATAAAATTAAAAAGCATGCGCCATAAATAATTATATCTGTTATAGACTTTTTGCCCATGGAATAAGTTGCCATTATAATAATAAATATAATCAAATAAAGCGCTATTCTGTATTTTCTGAAAATTCTTTCTTTAGAATAATATTAATTAAATTT
>JAVBQS010000009.1:0-6949 GCA_031548835.1 Spirochaetia bacterium | reverse complement strand
ATATTATAAATGATATTTTTAGCTTTTTCAACGTATTTTTTTATATTCCAGAGTAGTGTTTTTTACTTTTTTATTAAAATTTTCCAAAATTATGGCTTTTTTATTATAGGTTATTTATTAAAGATTAAAAAACCTAATAGTATTTTCAAAAATTAAGCAGTAATAATTTTTATACTTGTAATTTTAATCATAAATACCTGATTTTTAAAAAATTTTAATTATCTGTAAAAGATTACAATTATGAATTCAGAAAATCTTTTACAAATTTAAAAATAATTTATGTTATCAAATTATTATAATAATAAATATATTTAACTATTTCATCAAACTCTGCTCAGGATACATAGTAAGATCTATCATGCTATCCATATTAAAATAGAGAGCTGCTGCTTTCATTATATCCTGCTCTGTTACATTTTCAATCATCATTTGATATAGATTAATCCAGTTAAGGCTGGAATTATCAAACTCACTATCTTTAATTATAGAAAGCCAGAAACCGTTATCTTTAAGCTGCTTTTGAAAATCAAGAAGTGATGAATTTTTAAATTTCACTAGTGTTCCTTCAGGTACTTTACCGGAAAGAGCAGATATTTCATTAATAGCAATTTCTTTTAAAGCTTCTGCTCTTTCTGGAGCACATACAAAATATACTATTATCTGGTATTGAGAAAAAGGTATTTTGTTTGCAATAGGATAAACACTAATACTATATGTTCCGCTTTCCCCTTCTCTTATAACATTACGAAGTCTTATATCAGCTGTTGCTGTAAGAGCATTTAGCAAAACAAGATTTTCCCTGCTCCAGTTAAAATCACCTTTAAATGAAAGTGCAATCTGAGCTTTCTCTTCCTTGCCCATATAAAGTGTCTCTTTGATATTTCCTTCAGGATATCTTTGCCCATTATCTTTCCACATTTTTTCTCTTGTCTGATCCAGGCTGCCGGCAGCAGGTGTGTAGGCAAGATATTTTTCAGCAAGAGGAATAATAATGTCAGCATCTGCAGAGCCTGTAAATATAAATGTAAAATCGCCTGGATATGAAAATCTTTTTTTGAAAAAATTATAGGCCTGGTCAATATCTATTTTAGAGATAGAAGAGCTGTCAAAGGGAAGGCCTCTTGAATTGCCATTTGCAAGAATTGTTAAAAGTTTGCGCCCAAATACAACATCAGGAGAAAGGTCCTGATTTTTCATATAGATGTTAAGCCGCGATATATATGAATCAAAAGCATTTTTATCTTTTTCCACTTCAGTAAAATAAAGATATACAAGCTGGAAAAGTGTTTCAATATCTTCTATCGCTGCACTGCCGGAAAACCCTTCAGAAGTTTCAGAAATATATGGAGATACATTTACCACTTTTCCCTGAAGAGTTTTATCAAGCTGAACTTTTGTGCGGCCTCCTATTTTTCCTTTCGAGACAATAGCTGTTGCAAAATTTGAAGAAACCCATTCATCATCTGATGCAAGAGAATTTCCTCCAAGGCTAAATGCAGAAAACAGTATCTGATCATTTTTAAAATCTGTCTTTTTTATAACAAGCCTTGATCCGTTTGAAAGTGTATAATAGGAAATCCCGTTTTTTTCATCACTTTTCTCAAAAGTTGCCTTGCCGGGAGCAGGCATATTATCGACAAGGTCGCCGTCATAAAGATTATCAACATATGGTTCCAGCTCTTCCTCAAGAACAGTATTAAAAATTCCCAAAATCATATCTTCATCTACTTCAGATTCACGAACTTCAGAATTTTCAGGAGTGCTTATTAAAATAGCAGCTCCGTTATCTTTAATATAATAATCTGTAAGCATATCAACTTCATCAAGTGTAATTCCTTTTATAAGATCCATTGTTAAAAGATATTCTTTTTCAATGCCTGGAACAAATTCACCTTCAAGAAAATTCCTGGTATATTCTGATGCAAGTGTTTCAGAACGTGTATTTGCTGCTTCAAGATAAAGATGGTGGAAAAATTTTAGATAACTATCTTTTGCTCTTTCAAATTCACTTTCCAGAAAGCCATACTGTTTAACTCTTGACAGCTCTTCAACAAGAGCTGTCATTCCTCCTGTTATATTTCCTGAATCTGCTGTACACATAGCAGTAAAACCTGATTTAGTAAGAACCAGTTTGCCTATGCCTGCAGAAGCATTTGCAAACGGCGGATCTGTTTCCTGCATTCTTTCTTTGTATCTGTCATTAAGCATTGATACATATAGTGAAGAAATAATAGAATTCCTATAATCCCCCACTGTACTTTCTCCAGGGTTATCAAGAAGATATATTATTTTAATCTCGGCAGACACTGCTTCGCTGTCTTTTACAATAGATACTGAATTTATATTTTTGTCAGGAACAGGATATTCAATTCTTTTTTTTCTTAATTTTTTTTCAGCAAGTTGGGAAAATCTTTCATTAATTTTCTTCTCAACAACTTTTTTATCAAAATCCCCGACAGCAATCAATGCCATTAAATCTGTTCTGTACCAGTCGTTATAAAAAGATACCAGGTCATTCTGGTTTAAATTTTCAAGAACTTCTATTGTTCCTATTGGCGCTCTTTCAGAATACATTGAATTTCCAAAAATAGCTTTTCTTTGCACTTCTGCTATTCTTTCATCAGCGCCTTTGCTTTTCCTCCATTCTTCAATTACAACACCTCTCTCTTTTTGAATTTGATCAATAGCATTTGTAATTCCAGAAGCCCAGTCAAACATTATAAGCAATGCTGAATCAAGTAAATCTTCTCTGCCTGACGGAATATCAAGCATATATACAGTGCTGTCAAAACTTGTATATGCATTTAAATCAGGGCCAAATTTCACACCTTCTTTTTCAAGAAGATCTACCAATGAATTGCCAGGAAAATTTTTTGTCCCATTAAATGCCATGTGTTCCAGAAAATGGGCAAGGCCTCTCTGATTTTCTTTTTCCAGAATAGATCCTGCATTAACCACCAACCGTAAAATAATTCTGTTTTCAGGTTTATGATTTTCTTTTATATAATAAGTAAATTCATTATCCATTTTTACTATTGTAATAGATGGGTCTGTTGGAATAACTTCATCAAGATTTTTATAAAGCTGCTGCCCAAATAAATTTTTTACAACAAGTAAAGTAAGCAGCGAAAATAAAATAAAAGTTTTTTTTGTTAATACTTTTTTCATTTTAATCCTTCTTTTATTACTATTTCTATTTAATTTATACTGGTTAACATTATATAAATTAAAATTAACCAGCATGTATCCCATATCATAAAGTCAGGATACAATTAATAATTATCAAACCCAGCTTAATCCGCAGCGCTAAGAATTTCTGATTATAGCAAGAAATTGTTTACGCGGAATCATCTGTGCGCCAAACCGTTCAAGATGAGAAGTTTTCATCTGACAATCAATAATAACAATGCCCAATTCTTTTAGATAATCTACAAATTTTACAAAACCATATTTTGATGCATTATTCTCTTCTGCAAACATTGATTCTCCATAAAAGCAATTGCCTATTTTGACTCCATATATGCCGCCCACAAGTTTATCAGAACATTTTTCTGTTACTGCAGCGCATGCAATATAGCCAAGTTTAAAAAGTTCATTATATGCTTTTTCCATATCTTCTGTTATCCATGTGCCTTTTTGCCCAGGCCTTTTTATTCTACTGCACTTGGTAATTATTTCATCAAACCTTGTATCAAAAGCTACATTAAATAAATTCTTTTTTAAAATTTTTTTAAGGCTTTCTGAAACATGCAGCTTTTCAGGAAAAAGAACACATCTGGGATCAGGAGACCACCACATAACAGGATCTCCTTCTGAAAACCATGGAAATATTCCCTGCTTATATGCAGATATAAGCATTCCGGGAGAAAGATTTCCTCCAATAGCAAGAAGACCGTCAGGCCTTGCTATTTCAAGCGGAGGGAATTTAAAAAAAGCAGATTCATCAAAATATGGAAATCTGTTATCCATACCAATTTTTTCAGGTTACTGTTTATAGAAAAACTATTTTTATAATTATAGACAAAATTATGCAACAGGGACTTTCAGAACTACTGAATCGTCTTCTGCATCAACAACAACCCGACCTCCTGTTTCAAGATCTCCAAAGAGAACCCTGTCAACAAAAAGATCTTTCACCTTCTCTCTGAATATTCTGGATATATTTCTGGCGCCGAACTCTCTTGAAAAACCATGTTCAGCAATAAAAGTTACGAGTCTTTCTGTGAATTCAGCTTTTATATTTTTTGCTTCAAGCTGTAATTCAAAAGCAGCTATTTCTTTTCTTACAATATTTTTTGCATTTTCTATATCAAGATTTTTAAACACAATAATTCTATCAAGACGGTTTCTGAATTCAGGAGCAAAAAGCTGTTCCACTGCCTTGGATAAAGCGCTTTCTCCAATTCTAAGCTCGCCAAAACCTATCATTGTTTTTCCAAGATCTCCTGCTCCTGCATTTGAAGTCATTATAAGTATAATATTTCTGAAATCAGCTTTTCTTCCATTGTTATCTGTAAGAGTTGCATAATCCATTACCTGGAGCAATATGTTGAAAATATCGCGGTGAGCTTTTTCAACTTCATCAAGCAGCAGAACTGCATGCGGAGTTTTTATTATAGCATCTGTCAGAAGCCCGCCCTCTTCATATCCTACATATCCTGGCGGAGCTCCTATAAGACGGGCTACTGTATGTTTTTCCTGATATTCGCTCATGTCAAATCTTATAAATGATATTCCAAGGCCTGCGGCAAGCTGTTTGGAAAGTTCTGTTTTTCCAACTCCTGTGGGCCCAACAAACAGAAATGAAGCCACAGGTTTATCATGATCCCTGAAACCTGCTCTTGAACGTTTTACAGCCTGAGCAACTTCATGCACTGAGTCATCCTGCCCAAAAAGAACTTCTTTGATTTTTTCTTCAAGATCCTGAAGTTTTATTTTTTCAGGAGCAGTTATGCTTTTTATCGGAATACGCGCAATTCCTGCAACAATTTTTTCTATTATTTCTTCATCTATTATAATAGGATCAGCAATATTATCTATTTCGTTACTTTCTGTTAAAGTATCTTTATTGCCCTTATGTTTTATTATAGCAGCGCTGTTATTTTTAAAATCCATCATTTTTACATAAGCTCCTGCTTCATCAATAACATCTATAGCTTTATCAGGAAGATGTCTGTCATTGATATATTGGGCAGATAGATTTACAGCAGCCTTAATTGCATCATCGCTATATTTAACATTATGGTAAGATTCATATCTTGTTTTTAATCCATTAAGAATTTGTTCAGTTTCTTCTATTGAAGTCTCAGGTATTTCAATTTTTTGAAACCTTCTTGCCAAAGCTTTTTCTTTTTCAAATATTTTTTTATATTCATCAAAAGTTGTTGAGCCAATACAACGCAGTATGCCTGAAGAAAGAACAGGCTTAAGCAAATTGGAAGCATCTAGAGATCCGCCAGAAACAGAACCTGCTCCAATTACTGTATGTATTTCATCAATAAAAACAATAACTTTTTCGTTAGCCTCAAGTTCGCTTAATATTTTTTTAAGCCTTTCTTCAAAATCACCCCTGTATTTTGTTCCTGCAACCAGAGTTCCCATATCTATTTGATAAACAGAATAATTTTCAAGAAAGCGGGGAACTTTTTTTTCAGCAATCATTGAAGCTATTCCTTCTGCCATTGCTGTTTTACCCACGCCAGGGTCTCCTACAAGAATAGGATTGTTTTTCATCCTCCTGCAAAGAACCTGCATAATTCTTTCAAGAATTTCTGTTCTTCCAATAAGAGGTTCAAGCTTGCCGTTTTTAGCTTCAAGAGTAAGTTCTCTTGTATATTTTTCAAGAAAGCTTTTTTCTTTATTTTTTTTACTGCTTACAGATTGCACTTCTTCATCGCTGCTGAGGTCAGTTTTTTTATTTATATTTGAAAAAGAATCTTCTCTAACAATATTTTCTTCAAGTTCGTGCGAGACAACTCTTAAAAGCCCTATTTTTGTTATTCCCAGTTTTCTCATATAATAAGAAGCATAGCACTCTTTTTGCTCAAATATTGAAACTAAAATATCTGCAAATGTTATATCTTCTTTCGAAGCACTTTCATTATGTAATATAGCTCTGTCTATAATTCTTTGAAGGCCGATTGTCTGAACAGGCTCTCCTTTTTCTGACTTAGGTATCTCTTTATCAAGATATCTGGAAACCTCTTTTTTAAGATCTTCAGGATCTATACCGCATTTGGTAAAAATTGATATAGGGCCATTAAAAAAAAGAGAAGTATAAATTATATGTTCAGGAGTAAAGAATTCATGTTTTCTGGAGAGAGCTTCATCATATGCTGCATTCAGTATTGCCTGAACTTCTTCATTTATTTTCATTATTCTTTCTCCATAGTACACTTAAGAGGAAAACCTGCCTGCGCAGAACGGTTTTCAACCTGATATACTTTTGTGGCAGCTATATCATAAGGGTATACTGCTACTTTGCTGCATCCATTTTTATGAACATCAAGCATTATTTTATTAGCTTCTATAGGTGTTTTATGAAACACTTCTTTTAATATAATTACAACAAAATCCATTGTTGTATAATTATCGTTGTGCAGTAATACCGCGAATTTACCAGGCTCTTTTATTTCATCTTTTACATTTTCTTCTGTATCTAAGAGTGTTTTTTCTCCCATATATTAATAATATAACTTTAAATAGAAATATCTACAATAAATCAAATTTTTTTAAAAAATAATCGTCCTTCTTTGTATTCTTTTAAAATTATTTCTTTTTGAACCAAATATACCAGATATGCTTTTAAGCAATTTCCAATAAGCACATATTGGTTATCATTTAGTTCTATTTTATATTTGCTGCAAATTTCTGCAAATATATTATCTATTTCAATTCCAGTTGTACATATATTTACTATACATGAACATATTTCATCAATTTTTTTCCT
>JAVBQS010000123.1:0-8859 GCA_031548835.1 Spirochaetia bacterium | reverse complement strand
CAAAGCTGGAACGGTATAAAATACGAACCACGGTAGAAAGGGCTATCTCTCACCTCAAGGATAATTTGATTCCCAAAAATATCTATGTCAAAGGTTTCTCTAAAGTCTCGTTCGTTCTTATGGCATCAGTTTTTTGTCTGGATGCTATTAAGTATTTGCAGACCTTCATTTCCTGAGTTTTGCAAGAGGCTCTATAGATTATAATATAATAGTAAGAGGTAAAAATTGTTTATAAAAAAATATGGAATCGCAGAATTTGATAAATTTTATTTTTATAATTTCTGCCTAATGGAGTGCTTGCCATGAAAAAAAACATATTATTTCTAATTCTTTTATTTTTAATATTATTTTTTAGTTGTGCAGACAGGAAAACTTTTTTAAATAAAAATTCTCCTCTTTCACATATTGGAGATAATTATATGAAACAGGAGGAAAATCCTATGCTTCAAAATAAAAACCAAAAAGAAACCTCATATATTTTTGTACAGCACAATACAGATGGAACTGATAATGGTTTTGACAAACTTATATCAAAAATGGAAAAGCAAGGTATTTCTTTTTACAAAAATACAAATAATCCTGATGGAATTGTTGCGCCAGATGATGTGGTGCTGCTAAAAATTAATTGCCAGTGGGCAGAACGCGGAGGAACAAATGCTGATCTTATAAATTCTGTTGTAAAAGCTATTACCGCCCACCCTGCCGGTTTTACTGGAGAGATTATTATTGCTGATAATGGACAGGGGCAATATGGATCAAGCGGAAATGGAGGAAGCCTTGACTGGGAAAAGACAAATTCAAAAGATAAAACAACATCTGCTATAGATGTTGTAAATAAATTTAAAAAAGAGATACATATAAGCGGATTTTTATGGGATACAATAACAATGAACAGGGTAAAAGAGTTTTCAGATGGAGATAAAAAAAATGGATTTGTTATTGAAGAAGGAATTAAATCCACCGGTTTTGAAATCTCTTATCCCAAATTTACAACAGAATATGGCACAATGGTAAGTTTAAAAAACGGTATATGGAATGATAAATCAAAAACCTATGATACAAATAAATTAAAAATAATAAACATGCCTGTATTAAAATATCATTTTATTTATCATGTGACAGGAGCAGTTAAAAGCTATATGGGAGTTGTTGCAAACAGACTTACAGAACACCGCCCTCACCGCAATGTGGGAAATGGAGCAATGGGCACAGAAATGGCAAAAACAAGAGTTCCTACACTAAATATTATGGATATGATATGGGTTGGCGCAGATAAAGGCCCGGGCACAACCTACAGCACAGCAGTAGCAAAAAATATGATTGCATCAAGTATAGATCCTATTGCGCTTGATTTTTGGGCAAGTAAATATGTGCTTATGCCTGAAATTGAAAAACTGCCTGGCGGAAGAGCTGCTTTTGTAAATCCTGAAAATAAAGAACCTGGAACATTTGGATATTGGCTAAAGCTTTCCATGGAAGAACTAAAAAAATCAGGATTTCAGGTAACAATGAATGAATCATCAATACATGTTATTGATCAATAAAACTCAATAGACCGGTTTAATAGAAAAGTTATTTTTAATAAAACTGCAAGAAAATAATTAATTACAAATAAATTCATAATAATTTGTTTATACTAAAATTATAAATAATTAAAAAACTAGGGCTATATTTATTTGTTTTATTCCAAAATAACACTTTTATATCCTGCCTCTGAAAAAATTATATGATCAAGCAATGGAACTCCAAGAACATTACTTGCATCTTTAAGCCTTTTTGTTATTTCCCTATCCTCGTCGCTTGGTTCAAGATTTCCGCTTGGGTGGTTATGGCAGACAATTACAGCAGCTGCGCGGTCAGAAATAGGATCTGCAAACACTTCACGCGGATGCACAAGGGTTTTATTTATAAGCCCGATTGATACTACTCTTATTGCAATAATTTCATATGCGCCATTAAGTGAAGCACATACAAATATTTCCTGTTTTCTATCTGCGAAATGCTGTATATAAGGATAAATATCTGACGGAGATTTAATTTTTTTTGACTTTGGACATAATATTCTTCTTGAAAACTCAATAGCAGCAGCAATTGATGCTATTTTTGCTTTCCCCAAGCCAGCTATATTCATAAGTAAAGTTTCATTAATCTCATAATTCAAAATATCCAACTGATTAAGCACCTCTTCAGAAAGTGATATAATATTTTTGCCTTTTATTCCCTTTCCAAGAAGAATAGCGATAAGTTCCCTGTCTGAAAGGTTTTCTGCTCCCAGGTTTAATAGTTTTTCCCTTGGCCTGGATTCTTTTGGGAGATCTTTTATCTTTATGTTATTGGTCATTTTAATAAATATTTACTTTAGCAAAATAAAATTTGATTCAATTTTTAAATTAAATTATTTTACAAATTTGCTAAATTAAAATTAACAAGTATGACTTTGTATTTATTATAATAAATGTCTTACAAAATCACATTGTATATAATCCCAATATTAAAAAGATATAATCAAAGAAATTTATATTATTACTTTCATAATCTGGATTTTATACATAGAAACTATCTGTTACAAAATCCAGAGATATAAAAATGGAAACAGCCTGCGGCAAAAGATTTTTAGTTTTCCCAAATCTATTGCTTTTCATCTTTCCATAGATTAATCTAAAAATAGTTTTAAGCAAAATAGCAAATGTAAAGGATAAAGGAACAGATAAAGGGTATGAAAGAAACAGGAACAAAAAATATCCAAAACTGGACTCTTGGAGGAATTCTTTTACTGCTTTTTTTACTTGTATGCAGATTATTCTCTCCGTTTTTTTCAGTATTATTGTGGACTACATTGCTTTATATTATTTTCAGGCCTCTTCATCGTAATTTGATAAAAAAAATAAACTTAAAAACGAGGAAAGGAAAAATACTTAAAACTTTTTATGCTGCTGTTTTTTCGCTGGGAACAGTTATAATTATTGTAGCCCCCCTTTTTTTGGTTGGAATGCAGCTTTTTAAACAGTTATGGGAACTTTTATCTGATGCAAAAGAGATACTTAATAAAAAACCTGATACAATTAAAAATACACTCCAGATTATAACAACATTTATATCTGAACTAACTAATGGCCATATTTCTATTACTCCAGAGGAGATTATTACATATTTAACATCTTTGCTTAGCTCAACATTACAGCAGTTTTTCCATTTTGGAACAAGTGTAATCCGCAATATAGGCTCTTTTATAGCAAACCTGGCTTTTATGATTATATCTCTTTTCTTTTTTTATCTTGACGGCAAAGCTCTTCTCACTATAGCGAAACGTGTAATTCCTATCCGCAGTGAATATATGGATAAACTGTTGGGGAAATTTAATGAAATTACTAAAAGTCTTTTTTTGGGATATATTATGGTTGGAATTATCCAGGCAGCAGTAGGCTATATTATTTTTCTTATTTTTCAGGTAAAAAATGCGCTTGTTTTTTCTATCTTGATTATCTTTCTTTCTTTTATTCCTCTGGTTGGGCCAATATTTATATGGCTGCCGGTTGGAATTATCAAAGTACTTAATGGAAATGTTGTTGAAGGAATTGTTTTTATGGCAATTTGCACAGCTACAGTTTCTTCACTAGATAATATTTTAAGGCCTCTTTTTCTTAAAGACAGCGTAAGACTCCATCCTTTAATTATTTTCTTTGCTATTATTGGAGGAATAACATTATTCGGGTTTAATGGCCTAATTTTAGGGCCTATGGTTGTAATTCTCTTTCTGACAGTGCTGGATTTTTTTCTGGAAGAGCACAAAGCTGGAAATAAGACTTAAAATTATAAATATAACCAACCTCCTATCCAGGCAGAGTCTTTTCGGTTTTTACTATCTCTATTACTTTTATTTAACAACATTCTTTCTATTTATTGACATAGCTATATGTATATGATAAATTTTCACGGCCTCTTTATCCTGCTGTGTGCAAGGATCTAATGACCAAAAGGAGGAAACATGAGGAAATATGAAGCTACATTTATCTTCAGATCAGAAGAAGATAAAATGGCTCAGGCCAAAGAATTTGTAAAAAACATTCTCGAAAGCAAATCTGCAAAAATTCTTAAAGAAGAAGACCAAGGAGAACGGATTCTGGCATATGAAATAAAAAAGCAGCCTAAAGGCCGCTATTTTTTCTATGAACTTGAATTTGACCCTTCAAAGCTAAATGAAACAGAAAAAGAGATAAGATTGAATTCAGATGTTCTCAAATTCCTGTTTGTCAATATTGATTAAACATTACTGCAGCGAGGTAATTCAATATGACAGATATTAACAGGGTTTTTCTTGTCGGCAGGCTGACAAGAGATGCTGAACTCAGATTTACAACAGCAGGCACACCTGTTGCTAAATTCTCCATAGCAGTAAATAGAAGCAAAAAAACCGGTGATCAATGGGATGAAGAGGTAAACTATTTTGACATCGTGTTATGGGGAAAAACAGCAGAAGCTTTAAGCAAGTATCTTATAAAAGGCAAACAGGTTGCCATAGATGGTGAATTAAGGCAAAGCAGATGGGAACAGGATGGACAAAACAGAAGCAGAATTGAAATTCACGCAGCAAATATCCAGCTTCTTGGAGGCAGCAGCGGAACCGGAAGCGCACACTCTCCTGCTCCATCAAACAGTAGTGGAAGCGGGGGAAATTTCTCAAAACAGGGAAAAACCCAGCAGCCCCAGGGAAAATCTGTTCCATTTGAAGAATATGGAAAAGAATCTTTTGATGATCCCGGCCAATTTGACGATGACGGGATTCCATTTTAAATCAAGGAGAAATAAATATGTCAGATGAATATAAAGAAAAATTCGATAATGAAAATTTTGATAAAAAAGATATGGATACAGCCTATGACGATGACCAGAAAATGGGCGCTGGAAAAGGCAAAATGAAGCCTGTCTTTAAAAGAAAAATATGTAAATTCTGCGCTCAAAAAAATGCAGCTGATTACAAAAATTATGAGATGCTAAGGCGGTTTATTACAGAAAGAGGAAAAATACTGCCGCGCAGAATTACAGGAACATGTGCAAAACATCAAAGAACTCTTACTACAGCAATAAAAAGAGCAAGAGTTCTTGCATATTTGCCTTTTATAAAAAAATAAGTGTTATTTTCAGGGAATAATTAAATGGATTTGGACAAATCTCCGGATATTTTTAAAAAGACAGGAAAAGAAGTAATACTTTTTTCTATCTTTTCCATACTTCTCTATCAATCTGGTTATTTTTTCGTTTTTTTTCTTATTCCGCTTCAATTTTTAAGAAATAAAAAAGGCTTTATGCCAATGCTTCAAGCTTCAATTGTTGTTATTGCAGCAGCGCTGCTTGTTGCAATTATAAGAACAAATAAAATTGAAACATTATCGGCAAGAAGCATAATAATTATTTCAGAAATTTTATTACTGTTAATAATACTGTTGGGGTTTTTATATATTAATTATGATTGGCCAGGAAACCCTAGAATGCTGAAAAAACTGCTTATTGTAACAGCAGGAGCATTCCTGGTTGGAATTCCGGCTCTTTTAATTTATAATTCAGCAGTTTTTCAAAATTTTTATAAAAGCCAGGTTGCGCTTATATTTGAAGTTCTTAACCGCTCTTTTAGTAATGCGCAAGGCAGCGATGCTGCTGATGTGGCTGAAATATTAAAAACTATTGATGCTGAAACTGTATATAATACGATTAAGAGAACTGTATTGCGCAGCTATCTTTTTTTCTATTTTATTATACTTTCAGCCGGTTGGTGGATAGGCAGCATAAAAATCATAAATGGAAGGTGGAGCAGTTGTTTAAAATTAACATCATTTTCAGTTCCCCAAATTATGGTTTGGCCTCTGATAATAGCGCTATCAATTGTTGTTATTGATTATAAAATAAATATTGGTTTTTTAGGCTATATTGGATGGAACATACTGCTTATAATGGTTACACTTTACGGACTGCGCGGGCTTGGGATAATTCAGGATTTACTTTTAGCGCTGAATGTACCAAGATTCATAAGAGTAGTGATTTTTTTTACAATCATGCTGTTTTTATTACGGCCTGGTTTAAATTATATCATACTTATTGCAGTTCCCGGGCTTGGTGTATCAGAAATATGGATAAACTATAAAAGAACATAAGGGAGAAATAATATGTCAATGAAAGTAATTCTTAATCAGGATATTGCAAATCTTGGGGAAGAAGGAGATGTAAAGTCAGTTGCTGACGGATATGGCAGAAACTTTCTTATTCCAAAAGGTATGGCTGTTCCTTATACAAAAAAATATATAAATATTTTTGCAGAGAAAAAAGATACTATAGCAAAGAAAAAAGAAGAAAAGAAACAGCAGGCTCTTGGAATTAAAGAAAAAATTGAGTCTCTTGAAGGACTAAAAATTGTAATGCCGGCAGGAGAATCAGGCAAACTTTTTGGATCTGTAAATAATTCTGTAATTGCAGATGCTCTTGCAAAAGAAAGTATTGTTGTTGAAAAAAAGAAAATAGAAGTGCCTGAACACAATATTAAAATGGTAGGCAACTATAATATCAAAATAAGACTATATGCTAATCAGACAGCAATGTTAAAAGTAGCTGTTTCAGCCAGTGAATCAACAGCTGAAACTGAAAAAGTAAAAGAGTAATTTGATATATAGATGTCCCAGGCTCCTTTGAAAGATAAAATACCGCCTCATAATCTTGAAGCGGAAAAAGCTACTCTTGGAGCAATATTAATAAATCCGGATGCAATGGATACTGTTCTTATGTATCTGCGTCCGGATGATTTTTACAAAAACAGCCACAAAATAATTTTTAAAGCAATAATTGACCTTTCTGAAAGAGGGGAAAATATTGATATACTCACTGTAGTTCAGCAGCTTCGTAATGGCGGCAAGCTTGATGAATGCGGTGGGGCTGCTTATATATCTTCACTCTCTTCCGAAGTGCCAAGCAGCGCAAATGTTGAATATTATTCAAAAATTGTTCAGGAAAACAGTGTAAGGCGCGGACTTATAAAAATTTCAGGAGAAATTACAGCAGGCGCTTTTGATGATACAACAGAAACTGCATATGTTCTTGAAGAAGCTGAAAAACTTATTTTTGAAATTATAGAAAAAAGATCTACCGGCAGCTATAAATCGCTAAAAGAACTTCTTCCAGGCGCAATGGAAGCAATTTCAAAACTTATGACTTCAGATGATTCCTGCACAGGCACACCATCAGGGTTTAAAGATCTTGATAAAATTACAAATGGATTTCAAAAATCTGAATTTATAGTTATAGGAGCAAGGCCTTCCATAGGAAAAACAGCGCTTGCCCTTTCCATGGCTGCAAATATTTCCATAAGGCATAAAATACCGGTTGGATTCTTTTCTCTTGAAATGTCGGAACAGGCAATAATGCAGAGGCTTATCTCAAGCGAAGCAAGAATAGCAAGCAATATGATTAGGGCTGGTATGCTTTCAGAGCTTCAAATAAGCAAAATACATGATGCTGTAGGAGAAATTTACGAAGCTCCGCTTTACCTTACATCAGCCTCAGATTTAAAAATACTGGATCTTAGAGCTCTTGCAAGAAAAATGATACGGCAGCATGGAGTAAAAATTATTTTTATTGACTATCTTACGCTTATACAGGCAGAAAACAGGACAATTCCGCGCCATGAGCAGATTGCTGAAATATCAAGATCTCTAAAAGCTCTGGCAAGGGAACTTGATATACCAATTGTTGTTCTTTCACAAGTAAAAAGGGAAACAGAAGGAAAAAAACCGACGCTTGCAGATCTCCGTGAATCAGGTTCTATAGAACAGGATGCTGACCTTGTAATTTTTCTTCACAGGGAAAGATCAGGAGATGATTCAAAACCGGACAATGCAGGAGCAATTGAAACAGAATTACTTGTTGCAAAACAGAGAAACGGCCCAATTGGAGATATAAAAGTAGTATTTATTCCAAAATACACAAGATTTGAATCAAGAAATGAAGATGAAAATTAATTGCAATATAACTTGATATATTGCGAGTATTAAATTAAATTTTGATTAAAATAGTCCGAGTATAATAGAAAACGGAGAAAAAAATGGAATTAAATAAAATATATAATTTTGAGTACCTGGAAAATGAAGCAGAAGAACTTGTAAAAGAAGCTCTTGGAAAAGAGATGGAAAAAGATAATACAATTTGCGATTGTCAGGATTGTATTCTTGATATAGTAGGATTTGCCTTAAATAATGTAAGGCCTTTATACAAGACTTCTCTTAAAGGCTCGCTTTATACAACTGTGCCGGATGAAAAATATCTTGAATCTCTCCAGCGGGCAGTACAATTAGCAATAAAGAAAATTAAAGCTAATCCTTCTCATAATTAAAATTATTTTTTAAGTTTTAGCTGCAAATAAGATAAATCAATTCTTGTCTATATTATCATTATATTCTCTATAAACTTTTAAAAGTGAAATATACGGCGGAGTAAGAAAATTCTTAAAAGGTTCTTCATTAATTGTATTTTTAAGTTTTTCTTCAGTCATATTATAAAAATCCATGACAATATAGAGAACGCCTATTTCATCTTTTTTAAGGCCATGTATATGAAAAATTAATTTTCCATCCTAAAATTTATCAAAAAATATATTAATTTCATTTTCTATATTATTTTCATTTTCAATCTTTGAAAGTATATAATACTTAACACTTTCCACAATTATATCATCAAGGCCTGCATCAAATATTTTCAGCTTTTCTGCAAGTTCCATAAATCCAATAACAAATCTGTCTGTTTTTTTATAAATCAATGGAGACTTTTCCCTTAAAAAAGCATCGCGCTGAAGTTCAGGCACAAGAAATATTTTCATCTGTT
>JAVBQS010000062.1:0-3087 GCA_031548835.1 Spirochaetia bacterium | reverse complement strand
TTATTTTTTTCTCTGTGTTTTCAATTCTGACTTTTATATCCTGGGCGCCTGTCTTAAACTCTTTTGTTTTATTATCAATTTCAAGCTCAAGATCCCTGGTCTTTTTAGTAAAATCATTCATAAAATTTTCAGAATCTGTTTTAAGTTTTTCAATTACTGCCTGGGATTTTTCCTTAAGATCATCATTAAGTTTTCCAATATTCAGGGCAATTTCTTCAAGCTGCTTTTTATAGAATTCCCTTGTTGCTTTGGATTCATTTACAAGAGTCTCTTTTTCTTCAGAATATTCGCCTTTAAGATGCTCAATAATTTTTGCAACATCTTCGCGGAGTCTTAAATTCTGCTGCGATAATGATTCCTGGTTTGATTTCATATCCTGATCAAAGCCTGAATACCATGCCTGCATATCTGCTTTTGCATTATCAAGATCTGCAAAAAGTTCTTTTTTATTGCTTTCAATTAAATCATCAAGCTTGATTATTTTCTTCTCAATATCTTTTTCATACTGCCTTAATTTTTCATCAATACTTGTGTGGTATTCTGTAAATTCTTTATTAAAATAATTATAGCCTGCAACCTTTATATCTTCTGTTTCAGCTTTAAGCGAGACTTCAAAATCTTTTACAGTTTTTTCAATAAGAATAAGTTTTTCATCTATATCATTTTTAAATATGCTTACAGCATTTTCATATTTCTGATGCTGTGCATTTGTTTTTACCTGAATTTCATTTAGCCGCTCTTTCATTGCTTCAAGATATTTATTTTCTATTTCTTCCCTTATTCCAACTGTTTCAAGAGAGACTTTATCAATTCTTTCATTTACTTCTTTCTGCCATGATTCAAGCTTGCTGTTTATCGAGTCATTTCGCACTTTAAGATCATTAAAAAATTCATCTTCAAAAACCTGCAGTTTTTCAGCAACATTTTCATAAGATTTTTTCTTTAGTTCATCTATTCTGCTTTCAAGAGTTTCAAGAACTTCCCGGATCTCTTTAAAATCATTATCAAGTTTTACCTTTTGAGCGCTTTTTTCTGCATCATTTGATATTTCAAATGAATGAAAATCATCTTTCATTTTTTCACTTACTTTGTTTATCATTGTTTTAAGATTTTTTTCCATTGCATCAATATCTTTTTCAAATCCTATAAGTCCTTCCATTTTATAGTTTATGGATGATTCATATTCTTTGATATTTTCTTCCACCTGTGATAGCGATGAGATAGCCTGCGAATCTACCGTTTCAATCTGTTTAAAAAGTTCTTTTTTTACATATTCAACATTTTGTGTTACCTGTTTTCTAAGTTCATTAAAAAGAACATTTTGATGGTTATTGTTTTCTTCTTCTGATTTGGCAAATTTCAGATTGTATTTTTCTTCAAGTTTTTCAACTTTATTCTGAAATTTCTGTGTAAAATTGTTTACATCTTCATCAAGTTTTTTGGAAAATTTTGCTGATTCTGAACTTTTTTTCTGTTCAAGCTCTGCAATAAAAATTCTATAAGAATCCAGGTTTTTGTCAAAATCTCTGGAAATAGATTCTATTTCTTTTCTCATTTTTTCTATTTTTCCAGACTCTCCATCAAGCCCTTTTTCAAATTCCTTGATATTGGAAATTACTGATTCATAATGCTGTATTGAATTTTTTTGTGTATCAACATATTTATCTTTAATATTTTTCTCAAACTCTTTCATTCCAAGGCTTACTTTTTCAAACTGTTCTTTTATCCTTGTTTCAAGAGATTTAAGATTGCCTTCAACATCGCTGTTTATCCCGCTAGTTTTATCTTCAATATCTTTTCTTAATGTTTTAAATACTTCTTCTCCAAGCACAGCTCCTCTTTGGCCTACATCGAAAAGCCGTTTTTCAAACTCTTCTTCTGTTTTATATAGGTTTGAAGAGAATTCCTCAGACATATGGTCAAGCTCCTGCCTGATCTCCTTAATTGTCTGTTCTCCAAGCGCATCTCTGCGTTTTTCAAGTTTTGAAAGATATTCGCTAAAATCGTGAATCTCTCTTTTGCTTTCTTCCAGCTGTTCTTTGATTGTGTTTGATTTTAATTCTATTTCATTAAAAATTCCGACTTTGAGAATCTCTGCGCTTTCTTCATTCTTTTTTGAAAATTCATCTACTATTGCTGGTATTTTATTTTCGATTTTTTCCATTGCTGATGAAGATTCTTTTAATCTTTTGTTTACGTTATCAATAAAAATAGATTCTTCATGAAGTTTTTTCAGATTTTCATCTACCCTGGCTGTCATGTCGGAAAGTTCTTTAAGAACAGCATCATAGCTGTCTATCCGTTTATGAATTAAAAGCAGCTCCTGTTCTCTTGCAACCAAATCGCCGGCGCTTTGTTCTATTCTATTATATACTTCTTTGACTGTTTTCTCATGGACATCAAGCTCGATAGAAAGATCTTTAAGCCCCATTGCTTTTTCTTCAACAATTGCATCAAGTTCTTCCTTGATCTTGTTAAAATATTTTTTCATTTTCTCAAGGCTTCTGTTATTAACATCAAGCTGGCGGTATATTATTAATATTATTATTACAATTGCGATTGTAAGAAGATTTCCTAAAGAAAAAATCATGTTACTTCTCCGTTAAAAGCTTTCATTAGACTTAAGTATAAATTCCCAGAATTTTCTATAATTATTAAAAGTATAATCTGCCTTGCTGTTTCTTTCTTTAAACAGGCTAAAATGAGCAGATAGCATTCCAGCATTATTTGCACCTATTATATCATATAGATAATTATTACCAACATAAATTATTTTTTCAGGACTAAGTCCAAGTTTGGAAGCTACAACAATAAAAGGCTCTTTGCGCGGTTTTAAAGAGCCTATTTCATCTGCAGAACAGATTACATCCCAGTAGTTATCAAGCCCCAGATAGGAGAGTTTTTTGCCGACAGGAAAATCTGAAATTATTCCCAGTTTTATATCTCTTTTTTTCAAATCAGCAAGCATTTCTTTTATTATTTTATAAGGTTTTATCCACTTAAACATTGAGACAAACTGTCCATAAACATATTTTTCCAATAAAAGCCCTGCTTTTTCTGTTGTTTTATTAAGTTCTTTAGCAAAAA
>JAVBQS010000044.1:0-4351 GCA_031548835.1 Spirochaetia bacterium | reverse complement strand
AGTGATGCAAAACATTTGTTGTTATTGTCCCAACCAAAAGAAGCACTATAAGCCATGGTATTCTGTTTCTGACCAATCCAAAAACTGATGTCTCAAGATATGGAAGAGCTTTTCCCCGGATTGAAGCCATTTTATAAATATCTTCTGTCTGTTCCTCATGAATAACATCAATAACATCATCAAAAGTAACAATACCTAAAAGAACCCTGTTTTTGTCCAAAACAGGAACAGCAAGAAGCCCGTATTTTTTTAAAGTTTTTGCAACTTCTTCCTGGTCTGTATCTTCATTTACAGAAATAATATCTGTCTGCATAATATCTGAAATTATCTGGTCATCCTTGGCTGCCAGTATATCGCGTAACGAAATAACTCCGATAAGCCTCTTAAGCTGATCAACTACATAAAAATAGTAAACTGTTTCCGATTCCGCAGCTCCTGTGCGCACAAAATTAAGAGCCTGTGCAACTGTAATAGAAGGCTTAATTGCAATATATCTTGGAGTCATAAGCCCTGCTGCATTATCTTCATCAAATTTAAGAAGAAAAAGAGTTTCTCTTTTAGCTTCAGGACTTAAATTTTCCCATACAGATTTTCTTACCTCCGGAGATACTGACTGGATAATATCAACAAGGTCATCAGGATCCATCTCATTTAAAAGCTTTCTTATGTTTTCAACATTAAGCCCCTGTAAAAGCATTTCCTGTTCTTTATATGAAAGAGAATTGATCAAATCAACTTTTTTATCTGTGCTTAATTTTTTAAATATTATAAGACTTTCCTCTTCTGTAAGAGTATTCCAGTTTTCTATTAAATCTTGTATAGAAACATCTTCCAAAAGAGTTTTAATTTCTTCAGGTTTTAATATGTTAAGATACTCTTTTATATATTCAAGAGAATTTTTCACTTTATCACCTCTTTAGAGTAAAATCTAATCTATGTAGATAATTTCCCGCTCAAGCAGATAACCATATGCCCTGTAAACTTTTCCCTGAATCAAAGTTATAAGCTCTTTAACATCTTCAGAGAGAGCGCCTCCCTTATTTACAATTATATTTGCATGTAAAGGAGAGACCATTGCGCCTCCTATTGAAAAACCGCGGAGACCCAAACTATCTATAAGCTTGCCTGTAGGCTGTCCATAATCCCTGTTATTTTTAAAAACAGAGCCTGCACAGGGATATGCATAATGTCCTTTTGATTCCCTTTCTTTTTTAAAATCAGCCATTTTTTCAGAAAGATTTATTTCCCTGTTTTCTTTAAGAATAAATTCTGCGCTGATAATTATATTTTTATTATTTTGAAAAGGCGAAACTTTATAATCAAAATCATCTTTTTTAACTTTATATTCAGATATTTCTCCATCTTCATTTATAAAAGTTACTTTACTTAATATATCAGAAACAGACTGCCCAAAACACCGTGCATTCATATAAATGCTTCCGCCTGTTGTTCCAGGCATTCCATAAAAATATTCAAGCCCTGACAAAAAATTTTTACATGAAAATTCAGCAATATTGCTTATCTTTGCTCCTGCCTCTGCAGAAATTATATTATCTTTCACAGACACTTTATTAAGATTTGCCGTGCTTATAATTACTCCATCAAAACCTGTATCGCTGAAAAGTATATTTGCGCCTTCTCCAAGAATAATATATGGAACAGAATAGTTTTTTATTATTTTAAAAATTGATTCCATATCTTTTATACTATTCGGAACTGCATAGATTTCAGCACTGCCGCCTATCTTAAAAGTACAGTGGTTAGACAAAGGTTCGTCAAAGAGTAATTTGCCTTCTATATTGATTTTATTAAATAATTTGCGTAAACTTTCCACATATTAATGATACTTGTAAATTAGACAAGTTTCTATACTAAATAGTCAGAAACTTATTAGGCGGAGGAAAATGGGACTGAAGCTGTTTAATACAATGGGAAGGGAACTTCAGGAATTTTCCCCAATAAATAAAAATGAAGTAACAATCTATGCCTGTGGTCCTACAGTCTATAATTTTGCACATATAGGTAATCTGCGCACTTATATTTTTGAAGACATACTAAGAAGAGTATTAACCTTTCTTGGATATAAAGTTAAACATGTAATAAATATCACTGATGTAGGCCATCTGACAGATGATGGAGATTGCGGCGAAGATAAGATGGAAAAATCTGCAAGAGAAACAGGAAAAACTGCCTGGGAAATTGCAGAGTATTATACAAATGCATTTTTTAAAGATATAGAAAACCTTAATATTATAAAACCTGAAATTGTAAGTAAAGCAACTGATAATATTCAGGAGATGATTGATCTTATTAAAAAACTTGAAGAAAAAGGGTTCACTTATATCTCTGGCGGAAATGTATATTTTTCTATAGACAAATTTCCTGATTATGGAAAACTTGCGCTTCTGGACAGGCAAAAGCTTCATGCAGGCGCAAGAATTGAAATAGATAGCAATAAAAAAAATCCCTATGATTTTGTTTTATGGTTCACAAAATCGAAATTTGGAAATCAGACAATGACATGGGATTCTCCTTGGGGAAGGGGATATCCAGGCTGGCATATTGAATGCAGCGCCATGAGCATGAAATTTTTAGGCGAGAACTTTGATATACATTGCGGCGGTATTGACCACATAAATGTTCACCATACAAATGAGATTGCACAATCAGAAGCTGCAACAGGAAAAAAATGGGTCAATTACTGGCTTCATGGCGAATTCCTTGTGCTTAACAAGTCAAAAATGGCAAAATCTGCAGGTAATTTTCTTACACTTACAGATCTTATTCAAAAAGGCTATGACCCTCTTGATTATAGATATTTCTGTCTTACAGGACACTACAGATCACAGCTTCAGTTTAGCTGGGAGTCTCTTGATTCTGCCCGCAATGCAAGGCTTAATATTATTGAAAAAGTAAAATTGTGTTATGAAGAAGCAGGAAAAAATATTCCTGAAAATAACTTAACTATTTCAGATAATGCAAAACAGATTATCTCTAATTTTAAAGATGCTCTTGAAGATGACCTTAATTGTCCAAAAGCGCTTGCTGTATTATGGACAATGCTAAAAGATGCAAAAATATCTCAAGCAGAAAAAGTTTTTCTGTCTCTCGAATTTGATAAAATTTTTGGACTCTCACTGCTGAAAGAGATAAACAAAGAATCAGTTAAATATAGTATTGATGATGAGGTAAGCATTCTTATAAAAGAGAGGGAAGAAGCAAGAAAAAACAGGGATTTTAAACTTGCAGATGTAAAACGCGATAAACTTAAAGCGTTGGGTATTGAGGTAAAAGATACTCCAAATGGCACTACATGGAAGCATATTTAAAACTAGAATCTGTAAAAATAAGTTTTTACTATGTTTGTTTTGAGTTTCAGACAGAATAGTCTGGAAAAAATTGTAACAAAAAAGGTATTTAATTGTTTCATCTATGAATCTGGAAGAAGGGAAAATTTCATTTGAAAAATTATATAAAGAGATATTTCCTCTAATTTATAAAATTGCATATCACATTACATCTGATAGTGGTGTTGCAGAGGATATATCCCAGGAGGCATTTATTAAATATTATAACCGCCCTATCCCTTTTCCCACAAAAGATGATGCTAAATATTGGCTAATAAGGGTGGTAAAAAATATATCTTTCAATTATTGTAAGCGGGAAAGCAGAAAACAAAAAGTTTTTGATAAAATAAAATACGATCCTGTTTATACAGATGATACAGGAGAAAAAGAGCTTCTTAAGGAAGAAACAAAAAAAACAGTCAGCGATGTTTTAAAAGAACTGCCTGAAAAACTAAGAGCGCCATTGATTTTGAGAGAATTTGCCGGAATGAATTATAAGGAAATAGCTAAAGCTCTTGGAATATCTGAGAGTAATGTTAAAGTAAGAATATTCAGGGCAAGAGAAGCCCTTCAAAAGCTAATTACAATAGGAGATGTATATGTGTCCTGATGAGGAAACTCTTTCAGCTTTTATTGATAATGAAATTGAAGGCAGATTTAATAATGTAATTAAAAACCATATTGATGGATGCAAAGAATGCAATGCCAAAGCAGAATCTTTTATCTCATTACGCACTCTTTTTTATGATGAACTGCCTCTTGAGAAAATAAAAGATGCAGAAGAAAAAGTGTGGGATAAAATAGAATTTTTTGTTGAATCTAAAACAAAACCAGATATATGGCATAGGAGAATAGCTATTCCTTTACCCGTAATGGCTGCTGCTGTTCTAATACTTGTTTCAACTGTTTTAAGTTTTTATTTTATTTCATTTAACAAATTTAACAGCAGTGAACCAGCATTTAACTTTTCTGAAAGTATATCATTTGATAAAGAAGAAGATTTT
>JAVBQS010000072.1:0-9621 GCA_031548835.1 Spirochaetia bacterium | reverse complement strand
TTCAATGGCAACAATGGAACTTCCTGCTTACGGCTATGGCATAAGATATGAATATGGAATTTTTTTTCAGAAAATAGTAAATGGCTACCAGATAGAAACGCCTGACCCCTGGCTAAGATATGGAAATCCATGGGAAATCCCCAGAGCTGAATACCTTTATCCTGTAAAATTCTACGGATATCTGCAGGAATATACAGATGAGGAAGGCAAATACAGATGCGACTGGAATGGCGCGAGCGAAGTTATGGCAATGGCTTATGATATTCCTATTCCAGGATACAGAAATAATACTGTAAATAATTTAAGGCTGTGGTCAGCAAAATCCACAAGAGATTTTGAACTTAATTATTTTAACCATGGAAATTATGAGCAGGCTGTTTCTGATAAAGTTATAACAGAGACTTTGTCAAAAGTGCTTTATCCAAATGATAATGTATTTGAAGGCAAAGAGCTCAGGCTTAAACAGGAATATTTTTTTGTTTCAGCAACGCTTCAGGATATAATAAGAAGATATAAAAAATCACATGCAAAGAATTTTTCCCATTTTCCAAACAAGATAGCAATCCAGCTTAATGATACCCATCCTGCAATAGCAATTGCAGAACTTATGAGATTGTTTATAGATGTTGAAAAAATGTCATGGGATGAAAGCTGGGAAATTACTGTAAAAACATTTGCATACACAAATCATACAATTCTTCCCGAAGCTCTTGAAAAATGGCAGGCAAATCTTTTTGCAAAAGTGCTTCCAAGGCATATGAAAATAATCAATGAAATTAATTTAAGATTTTTAAATGAAGTTTCAAGGAGATGTCCCGGCGATAATAATATATTAAAAAGAATGTCTATTATTGAAGAAGGTGAAGATAAAAAAATATTAATGGCGCATCTTGCAATAGTAGGAAGCCATTCTGTAAATGGAGTTTCTGCGCTTCACTCAAATATTATAAGAGATATTATTTTCAAAGATTTTCATCTTATGTGGCCGGGAAAATTTAATAATAAAACAAATGGAATAACGCCAAGAAGATGGCTTGCTGTCTGTAATCCTGGACTTTCAAATCTTATAACAGAAGTTATAGGAGATGGCTGGGTTAAGGATTTATCTAAACTAAAAAAACTTGTTCAAATATCAAATGATCATGATTTTCTTGCAAAATGGGAAAAAGTAAAACTTGAAAATAAAAAACAGCTGGCTGAATATATTTTAAAAAATAATGGAATTAAAATTGATTCTCATTCTATCTTCGACTGCCAGATTAAAAGATTTCATGAATATAAAAGGCAGCTTTTAAATATACTTAATGCTGTAACACTTTATAATATTTTGAAAGAAAACACAAAAGCAATACCTTGTAAACGGACTATTATTTTTGGAGGAAAGGCAGCTCCCGGCTATTATATGGCCAAGTTAATAATTAAACTTGTTAATGCTGTTGCAGAAGTAGTAAATAATGATAAGAAAATAGATGGAATGCTTAAAGTTGTTTTTCTTGCAAACTATGGAGTAAGCCTTGCTGAAAAAATTATTCCTGCGGCAAATCTTTCACAGCAAATTTCAACAGCAGGCACAGAAGCTTCAGGCACAAGCAATATGAAATTTGCGCTAAATGGAGCTCTTACAATAGGAACACTTGATGGAGCAAATATTGAAATACTTGAAGAAGTAGGCAGAGAAAATATTTTTATCTTCGGCAACAACAGCGCTGAAATAAGACATATCAGGAACAGGGGATATAACTCTTTTGATTATTATAATTCAGTAGAAAGTCTTAAAAAATCTATAGATATGATAGCATCTGGTTTCTTTTCAAAAGATGAAAAAGATCTTTTCAAACCAATTACAGATTCACTGCTTGCAGGAGGAGATCAATTTATGCTTTTGGCAGATTATGAAAGTTATATAAATACACAGCGCCAGGTTGAAAAAGAGTTTTCTGATAAAAAATTATGGGCAAAAAAATCAATTCTTAATGTTGCGGGTTCAGGCAAATTTTCAAGCGACAGAACTATAGCAGAATATAATAAAGACATCTGGCATTTGAAACCTGTAGCAATAAAGCTGTATGAAAATAATCATGCAAATAAAAAACAAGATTAGACCTGTTTGGCTATTTCTTTAGTTCTCGACCAGGTCTATCAATTTTTTCTAAATTTTTTGCAGATTATCTGTGCCTGTTAAATTCTGAAGATTAGCCATTGTATCGTCAGATATTTTTGCAAGTTCATTTACAGAGTGTTTTATCTCTTTTATATTTTCCATTATTTTTTCAGATTCATCTTTTACATTTCCTGTAAGAGCTTGTAATTCAGCAAGAGATTTAGTTACCTGTGCAGAACCTGTAGACATCTCTTCCATCTGGATCATGTTTTCTGTCATTATATCTGCAACCTGTTTTATATCTGTCATCATGTGATGCATGCTATCGCTTGATTTTTCAGTTATTATTCTGGAATTTTTAACATGTTCTCCCACCTGGCGGAGCGTGGAAGATATTTTATCAGAATTTTCAGATGAGTTTTTGGCAAGCTTTCTTATTTCTCCTGCAACAACAGCAAATCCTTTTCCTGTTTCACCTGCATGGGCTGCTTCAATAGCTGCATTCATGGAAAGAAGGTTTGTATTTTCTGATATGGAATTTATTATTTCAGTAAGTTCATGAATTCCGGAAACAGCTTCTGTTACAATATTCATTGCAGCTATTGTCTCTTTAAGATCGCTCTCTCCTTTATGAACTTTATCTCCAAGCTGTTCTACAACAACTTTTCTTCTGCCTGCTTTATCTGCCATATTTTTAATAATGTTTATCATCTCGGTAACAGCAGCAGATGATTCTCCAAGATGAGATACCTGCCTCATTATTATTCCTGCAAAATGTTCTACAGATAACGCAATTTTATCCACACGCCCATTTACATCAGCAACTTTTTCCCGAAGCTCTTTATATATTTTTTCAAGATATTCCCTTTCATGGCCTATTACTTTTTCCCTGTAGTAATTACAGTTTTGTGCTTTATTAAGGCCATTATGAATAGCTGTTGCCATCATTTCGCAGCTGTAATAACCGCAGGAACAGCAGTCAATAATATCTTCATCTGAATATTTCATCATTGTTTTATAAATATCTTTTTTTTCTTTATCTGAAGGTATTTTTATGCTGCTATTATCTGAAAGATTTTTATATGACCTGTTATATAGGCCTTTTTCCCAGAATTTAGAAATTGTTTTGCCAAGATTTTTTCTCTTAAGTATCAAATTTGACAGTCTTCTTTTACTGTTATTTCCATATAAATCGATAAGTTTTTTACTTCTTTTTTCAACATAATATTCAACTTTATCAGGAGATTTTTCACTATTGCCTGTGGCTGGCCCACCGTTACATCCCAGCTCACAGTTCAGACAGTCTATAAGCAGAGGATTTTTTCCTTCTGCAAGAGATTCAGAAAGTTCAGAAAGATATTTGTAGATAATATCAGGCCCTTCAATCTTTCTGGTTTTATTTTTAATTTCAGGCATTTCCCTCATTGCTGTCTGCAAAAGCCCGCCTGGAGTTGAGAATAGAACAGCTCTTTCTGCAGAAGGGTTATCATAATCTGCCTCTTTTAAGCTTTCAAGATTTATTTTATTTTTATCAATATATTCTTTTAGCGAAACCATAGTTACATTAAGTATATCAAAACCTGTTTCTTTAAATTCTCTTTTTTTGGCAGGGCATGGAGATATTGCTGCTATTTTATATCTTTTATATTCAGGGTAATATTCTTTTATCATTTTAATTGTATGCAGCATCGGGCTGTCAGCAGGAGCAAGATAGTTTAAAAGTTCTGGTTTATATAATTCTATATATGAAACTATGGCAGGACATGGCTGTGCAATTACCATTTTAGGTTTTGCAGCTTTTATATATTCAAGATATGACTTAACTGTGAGTTCTGCCCCAAAACTTACATCAAATATTGCTTCAATTCCCATGTTTTTAAGATAAGTATTGAGTTTTAAAAAATTATCCTGAAAAACAGCTGCAACTGCAGGCGCAACAATAGCAATAAATTTTTCTTTATTTTTAAGTGATTCAAAAAACTCCTTGCTATCATCCATAATAGCTCTTGCTTTATGTTTACATGCTAATATACATTTGCCGCATCCTATACACAGGTCATGATTTATTATTATTTTATCTCCGCTTCCATCCATACAGATTTTTACAGGACAGGCAGCAATACAGCTGTGGCAGTTTTTACATTTATCATTATCAACTTTTATAACCTGAGCAAGTGTTGTTTTCATATCCTCTACCTCTCTTTCAGCAAACTATAAAAAACATAGCTACTCTGTTATATTTGTAACAGGCATATGTAAAATAAAATTTTATTTTTTTCTTATTTTTTAAATTGATTTTTTCAAAAAGCAGATATTTTTAAAGTTCAAAATAGGTATAGCCTCTCATTCCTTCTTCAAAAGCAGCCATTATCTCTTTTCTCTGTTTTGCTGTAACTCTTTTTTCTTTTACTCCCAATTCTGCAAGAGTTCTTATCTGTTCAAGCAATGAGGAAGGATCATACTCAACATAGCTTAAAACATCTGAAACAGAGTCTCCGCTTATTTCTCTTGTAAGTTCTATTTCTCCATCTTCATCCATTGCAATGCCAATTACATGTGTATCGCCGAAAAGATTATGAAGGTCTCCCAATGTTTCCTGATAAGCGCCTACAAGAAAAACTCCAAGCACATAATCTTCATCTTTTTTTAGAGAATGCAGTAAAATACTTTTTTTAATATCATAGAGGCCGATAAATTTATCTATTTTACCATCGCAGTCGCAGGTTGTATCTGCAATTATGGCAGGGTTTGCAGGCTGTTCATTAAGCCTGTGGAGCGGCATTACAGGGAAAAGCTGGTCAATTGCCCAGCAGTCAGGCAAAGATTGAAAAAGGCTGAAATTGCCATAGTAAATATCTGCCATAATTGATTCAAGCATTTTCATCTCTTCCGGAATATATTTAAGATCTTCAGCAAGAATAGAAATTTTTTTAATAACTCTCCAGAATAGTTCTTCAGCAATTGCCCTTTCCCTCAGCGTTACCTTTCCAAGCTGAAAAAGGTTGCGGAGTTCATCTCTGTAGAAAATAGCATCATGATAATGTTCCTGAATATTTTTTATATTCATGGTGTCTAATATTTCTTTAAGCTTGATAATAGTTTCATGCGCTTCCTGCGGAATATCAGGAAGGCCATTTTCAGGAATAAGGCTGTTTACATCAAGAATATTAAAAACAAGGACAGATGAATATGCAGTAACAGCGCGCCCTGATTCAGAGACAATATTGGGGTGGCTTACGCCAGCATCATCAAATGCTTCTTTTAAAAGATCTATTACTGTTCTGCAATACTCTTCCATAGAGTAGTTTTTGCTGTTTTCAAAAATAGTTTTTGAGCCATCGTAGTCAACTGCAAGGCCGCCGCCAATATCGAGATATTCCATAGGAGCGTTTTCTTTTACCAAATTTATATATATTCTGGCAGCTTCTCCCGCAGCTTCTCTTATATGCCTTATATCAGGAATTTGGGATCCCATATGGTAATGGAGAAATTTAAGACAATCTATCATCTCTTCTTTTTTTAAAAGATCTATTACATCTATCATTTGCGAAGCAGTAAGCCCGAATACAGAATGATCGCCTGCTGATTCCGACCATTTTCCACCCACTGTAGAAGAAAGTTTTGCCCTTATTCCTATATTTGGTTTTATCCCTATTTTTCTTGCCCTTGAAATCATTGTGTTAACTTCGTTAGGCCTTTCAATAACAAGAAAAATATTAAGTCCAAGCTGCATACCGTAAAGTGCAAGATCGATAAATTCTTCATCTTTATATCCATTGCAGATAATAAGAGGTTCTTTTGATTTTATCGATGCAATAGCAATCATAAGCTCAGACTTGCTTCCAGCCTCAAGGCCATAGTTATATGAAGTGCCGAATCTTACCATTTCCTCAACAACATGCTGCTGCTGGTTAACTTTTATAGGATAGACTCCTCTATAATATCCATTATAGCCATATTCTTTTATAGCATCTCTAAAACTTCTGTTTATTCTGTCTATGCGGTTAAATATAAGATCGGGAAAATGCATAAGGACAGGCATTGTAATTCCCCTCTCTTCAAGTCCTTTTATAATCTGATAAAGACTCACAGGTTCCAGAGTACCGCCTTTTCTAAGCGAAACAGTAACTTCACCATCTTTATTTATTTGAAAAAATCCTGCCCCCCAGTTTTCAATGCTATAAAGTTCTGCAGAATCTTTTATACTCCAACTATTAATTCCTGTGCTTCTTTTCATCTTTTTTGCCTATATTCTCCTGATTATATAAAAATGGCAGGCTGATTATATCAGATATTATTTAATTTGCTGATATAATTAGCAAATCTTAATTTTCAAGGAATAATATTTTAAAAATACAAAACGCACAATAGAATAGAGGTAAAATAGGTCAAAATAATTATCCGGCATGGGGGGAAAATTCTGAAAATAGTTAGTTTTTATAAATTCATTGTTTTATGTAATATAAAATCCAATCAGCGCCTATTACTGGTAAAATTTGGCCTTTCACATGGCATAATTATTGCTTAATTAAAATATTTATTTACTATAATGATGGGTGAATTACCTGTAAAATATTTTCCAGTTTTAATATTTTAATACTACAGAGTAAAATATTTGTAAAATCAAAAAATCTCTTTATAAATAGAGCTAATATATTCTTGAAAATAAGAACTCCTATCTGATATAATCCAGCGATAGTCAGACAAGGGAGTACCCTGTCCGACTATCGCTGGATACGGGAGTACCCTATCCAATTGCACTGAATACAGGGATATCCTGCCCGTTATCAGATTTCTGTTTCAAGGAGTATGAAATGTCAAAAGTTCTTATTATTGGTGCAGGCGGAGTTAGCCAGGTTGTTGTTCATAAATGTGCGCAGGTTTCAGAAGTTTTTAATGAAATAGTTCTTGCAAGCAGAAATGAAGAAAAATGTAAAAAAATTGCTTCCCAGCTTAAACGCCCAATAACAACAGCGCAGGTTGATGCAGAAAATGTGCCGCAGCTTGTTGCTCTTATAAAAAAATACAAACCAGATATGATAATAAATGTTGCCCTTCCCTATCAGGATCTTACAATTATGGATGCCTGTCTTGAGACAGGTATCAACTATCTTGATACTGCAAATTATGAACCTAAAGATGAAGCAAAATTCTGCTATAAATGGCAGTGGGATTATCAGGATAAATTTAAAAATAAGGGATTGATGGCTCTTCTTGGAAGCGGCTTTGACCCGGGTGTTACAAATGTTTACACAGCTTATGCCCTTAAACATTATTTTGACGAGATTCATGAACTTGATATTATTGATTGTAATGCAGGGAATCATGGTCAGCCCTTTGCAACAAACTTTAATCCTGAGATTAATATCAGGGAAGTTTCTGCGCGCGGAAAATATTATGAAAATGGAGAGTGGAAAGAGACAGATCCTCTTTCTGTAAACAAAATATATGATTTCCCCGAAGGAATAGGGCCCATGAAAATATATCTTATGTATCATGAGGAACTTGAATCTATTGTAAAAAATATACCAACAATTAGAAGAGCAAGATTCTGGATGACATTTTCAGATAACTATCTTAATCATCTTAAAGTTCTTGAAAATGTCGGCATGACTAGAATTGATCCTGTTATTTACAATGGGCATGAAATTATTCCGCTCCAGTTTCTTAAAGCTCTTCTTCCTGATCCTGCATCTCTCGGCCCTCTTACTAAAGGAAGGACATGTATAGGATGTTTTATAAAAGGTATAAAAGATAGAAAAGAAAGAGAATATTTTGTTTATAATATTTGCGATCATGAAGCAGCATATAAGGAAGTACAATCCCAGGCTATATCCTACACAACAGGTGTTCCTGCAATGATAGGCGCAAAAATGATGCTTACAGGAAAATGGAAAGGAAAAGGTGTTTTTAATATGGAACAGTTTGATCCTGATCCATTCATGGATGACCTTAACAAATACGGCTTACCATGGAAAGAAATATTTATAAAAGAATAGATCCATATAAATGCCCCTCTCCATCTTTTGTAGTGGACAGGGATGATCTTGAAACAAATCTTAAAATTCTTGATTCTGTACAAAAAAGAACAGGATGCAAAATACTTCTTGCGCAAAAAGGTTTTGCAATGTTTCACTTTTACCCATTGATAAAACAATATCTTGCAGGAGTTTGCGCAAGCGGACTTCATGAAGCAAAGCTTGGCAGGGAAGAGTTTGGAAAAGAAGTGCACACATACAGCCCTGCTTTTAAAGAAGATGAGTTTGAAGAAATTATAGAAATTTCAGATCATATTGTATTTAACTCTTTTAGCCAGCTTAAAAAATTTATTCCTGTGATAAAAAAACAAAACAAAAAGATAAGTGCCGGGATACGGGTAAACCCGCAGCATAGCGAAACAGAAACAGCAATATATGATCCATGCAGGCCAGGTTCAAGGCTTGGAGTAACGCTTAAAAATTTTGAAGAAGATCAGCTTGATAGTATTTCAGGAATTCACTTTCACACACTATGCGAAAAAAATTCAGATTCTCTTGAACGCACTTTAGATGCTGTAGAAAAACAGTTTGGCAGATTTTTCAGCAAAATGAAATGGGTCAATTTCGGCGGAGGCCATCACATTACCCGCAATGACTATGATATAGAGCTGCTGTGTAAATTAATTATAGATTTTAAGAAGCGTTATAATAATATAGATGTTTTTCTTGAACCTGGAGAAGCTGTAGCGCTTAACACAGGAGTATTTATTTCTACTGTAATAGATATAGTGCATAACGGCGACAATATTGCAATACTTGATGCTTCTGCATCTACACATATGCCTGATGTTATTGAAATGCCTTACAGGCCAATGATAATAAGTTCTGGGTTTCCTGGAGAAAAAAAATATAATTATATTATAGGCGGCTGCTCCTGTCTTGCAGGCGACATAATCGGCAGCTACTCTTTTGATAAAGAACTAAAGTCCGGCGACAGGCTTGTTTTTACAGATATGGCACACTATTCAATGGTAAAAACAACAACATTTAACGGAGTTCCGCTGCCCTCTATTGTTGAAGCTGTGAGCAAAAATGGAGAATATAATATTATCCGCACGTTCGGCTATAATGATTTTAAAAAAAGATTGTCCTAACAATTTTTATAAAGCGTTGAGTATAAATTCATATAAAATAAATCAAATGTTACAGGGGCCAGTAGGCACAGGCTGGATTTTGAAGCTGAAGTAAATAAAGATGCTTTTTCAACTCTTCTGGTCTGGAAAAATATTAGTTATAGCACAGTTAATTATGTAGATAGAATTGAAATTGGCAATATCTATATAACACAAAATACTACTTGTGTTAATGATATAAAAATACCTTATTGGCACAGAAAAAATGTTATTATACTATTGCAAAATTCAGCAACAAGCAGTATGCATATAAATATTTTTTAGATTTTTAAAAGTATAATTCAGTTTGGGTTAGCAAGCGAAGAGTTGTTATAAATAAGTTGGACATAACATAAATAATATTGTATGA
>JAVBQS010000031.1:0-5967 GCA_031548835.1 Spirochaetia bacterium | reverse complement strand
TGATTATTCAGATATTTGGGATGCAGCGCTGGCATGGTCTTATGGCCTGGGATTTAGATATCTTATGGCACGTAAACTTAATTTAAGAATGGGTGTAGACCTTGCAATGGGACCGGAAGGTTTTACTTATTATTTAATATTCGGCAGCAGTTGGCTAAGAGGATAGAGTTAGAAAATTATTAACGCAAAATATTAAAATTATAAAATTAATCAATAAGACCTATCTGAATTACATACCTTACAAGTCCGACAAGACTTGCACAATTTAGTTTATTCATTATACTGCTTTTATGTGTTTCTACTGTTTTGCTGCTTATATATAACTGCTTTGCTATATCTTTAACAGATAACCCATTAACAAGAAGGTGAAGTATTTCCTGTTCTCTTAATGAAAGATTTTTATAATTATTTACTTCTGCATTATATTGAGTTTGAATATTTTTATTCATTAACTTACTGATTACTTTATTAGATAAATGGCTATCTACAAACAGTTCTCCATTGATAACAGCATCAATTCCTTTTAATACTATATCATTATCTGAATCTTTCAATATATAACCTTTTATGCCATATTCTATTGCTTTAATAATATAATCTGTTCTTTCATACATGCTTACAATTATTATCTTTATACCAGGCTTTTCTTTTAAAATTTTATTTGAAAGCTCAATCCCCGAAAGGCCATGAATTAAAACATCCATTAAAATAATATCTGGTATTAATCTAATTGCCTGGTCATATCCATCCTGAAAACTTCCGCTCTCCCCCACTATATTTAAGTTAGGCCTTTTTTTTAAAATAAATTTCATACCTTCTCTCACTGAAGGATGATCATCAATTATTAAAACATTGTGCTTTTGCATTCTTTAATTAATCCTTTGCATGGTATTCTAAAAGTTATAGTTGTCCCTATTTCTTTTCCTGATTTAATTTCCATTGTTCCATCTACAAGCTTTACTCTGTCTTCCATTCCCTGTATCCCCATATGTTCTTTAATTCTTAGTTTTCCGTTATATATAAAGCCAATACCATTATCTTCAATTTTTACTATAATATTAGGAAAAAATAAAATAATGCGGATGACTATTTTTGATGCATGTGCATGATTAGCAACATTATTAACAGCTTCACAAACCAGCCTGTAAATAACAATTTCTATATTCTGGTCTATGCTATAATTATCAAACCCTAAATAATAAAAATCTATTTTAATACCTGTTTTAAAAGATATTTCCGAGGTAAATGTTACTATTGATTCATATAACGAATTTGTCAATTCGGGGGGCCTTAAATTAAATGATATTTCCCTTACCTTTTCTATATTTTTCTCTGTTACAGTTTTTATTTTTTCAAATTGTTTTATAGTATTTGATTCATATTTATTATCAGAAAGAAATTCATTGCAGTAACGTTTAATAACTAACAAATTTTGGACTATAATATCATGAAAATCAACAGCAATTCTTATGCGTTCTTTATCTTTTATTTCCATTATAGATTTTGAAAGCTTTCTTATTTCTTTTTCTTTTTCAAGAATTTTTAAGTAACTGTATGAAAGATTTCTCAATATCAATATAAAAAAAATAGTAAGACAAATACTTGCTATAAAAAGAATCCAGTTAAATCTTACTTTTTCATTAAGGTATAGATTAAATAAATATATAGTATTTTTCATACTTATTTCAAAATCATCTGTTTCTGTTATAAATTTAAATATTTCATTTGCAAAAATATCCATATTATTATTATAAAAAATTGATTTTATCAGTTTAAATTGAATATTCTGCCAGATAGATATCATTTCTGATATTTCTTTATAAATAGGATGATCCCTTCCTATTTGGTTAAATATTTTTTCATCAAGAATTTTTTCCATTGCTATCTCATAATTGGAAACACTACTTATAAGATCATAAGGCTTTTTTATATTATCTTCTGACATTACATATTTTACTGTTTCATTTTTTACAATCAGCCAATTTTCAAATATTTTATTTATTTCTATATTTTTTAAAATTATTCCTTCCAGTCTTCTATATGGCGGGATTGATATAAATATAACTATTAAACAAATTAAGAGAAACATAAAAAAATAATAGGATTTTTTTAAATAACTAAAATTTATCATCAAAAAATGATATAAGCATTATTCCTTGTTGTCAAATAATTTATCTAATAATATAAGGCGGTCAAATAATAGAAACATCTTTTATTTTTATATATATTTTGTTTTAGATATATAAGCAAAATTAAAAATTAAGGAAAACCCTGTAACCGGAAAATAAAATACGGAAAATCCTGATAGCTTTTATAAAAATTTAGATTGATAATTCTAAAAATTTGACAGGAGGATTTATGAAAAATTTTACTAAAATCTTAATTACTTTTCTTATTTCAATGATGCTATTTTTTTCCTGCTCAGGCAAAGAACAGGGATCAGCAAATAGTTCATCTTCCAAAAGTAAAAAATTTATTCAAATTAAAACATCAGCTATTGGAGGAACATGGCATGCCTGCGGCGCTGCATGGGCAAAATTAATCAGTGAGAATACAGACTATATTGCTGTAAACAGCGCTTCTCCAGGTTTAGAGTTTGAAACAATGCAAAAGCTTAAAGATGGAACTGTAGATTTAGGTTTTGCAGGAACAAGCACAGCCTATTATGGTTGGAAAGGCGGAACAATTTGGGAACAGCCTATCGATCTTGTAGCTCTTTTTGCAACACAACCTGGTATTTTAAATGTTGTAGGACTTGATCAGCCGGGAATTAATACAATAAGCGACTTAAAAGGCAAAACAATTGCAACATATCCGGAAGGTAACTACTGGGGGGATATGGTTTTGGAATTACTTGCACTGCATGATGTTACTCCAGCAAATTCCAGAATAATGAGAATAATGAAAAATGATTCAGCAAGAATGCTTGCAGATGGACAGGTTGATTGTATTATCCATAAATATGGATATGGACATGGAACACTAAAACAGCTTGCAGCTTCAAGAAAAATTAAATTTATAGAAGGCGATCCGGATAAAATGAAAGTTTATCTTGAAAAAAATCCTTTTTTTAAAACAGTTTCTTTCGGCGACGAATTTGGTGTTGCAAATGCACAGCAGCTTGTAAGCAATTATGTTGCAATTACAATGGCAAGTTTTCCTGAAGATCTTGCTTATCTTGTAACTAAAATATGGTTTGAGAACAAACAATACTTATTGGAAACTCTTCCAAGTATAACGCCGTATATTAACTGGGATGATCCTACAGAAGGCGTTACAATACCTTTCCATCCCGGCGCAATAAAATATTTTAAAGAAGTTGGTCTTTGGAAAAAATAAGATATTTCCCTAAAGGTTTAATATAATGAGTCAAAAAAAATTACAAAAAAAAGTAATAATGCCTGAAGAGAGAGTTGATATTTTTGATGACAATGATATTCAGGGCATAACTATAGGAAGTAAAAAAGTATTAAAAGCTGTTATTTTTGTTATGGGTTTTTTTGCAGCAGGTATTCCTATTTATGAAACAATTTTTGGCCCGCTAATGCCTGGATATCAGAGGCCAATTCACCTGTTTCTTATGATAGGGTTAACTCTTTTTCTATATCCATCAGGAATTTTTAAAAATAATAAGCTTGAAAGCATTTTTAATATTGTTCTATTTTTAATGCTTGGTTTTGTGTGTGCATGGGCAAGCTACAGATGGACATATTTTTATGTAAACCCATCTCCTTCCCCGCTCGAAGCTCTTTTTGGATTAATATTTGTGCTGCTGGTGTTTGAAGCAACAAGAAGAGCAATAGGCGCAGCAATGACAATAATTGGAGCAGTATTTGTTATATACTGTTTTCTTGGCCCATATGTGCCAAGATATTTTGCCCATCCTGGATATAAACCAACAGAACTTGTTACACATCTTATTGTTGGTGTTGAAGGAATGATGGGAGAACTTGCAGCAATCAGCGCAACACAAATTGTTTTTTTTATGATGTTTGCAGCATTCCTGAAAATGACAAAATCCACAAATATTTTTATGGATCTTTCACAGGCTATAGCAGGGCATAGGGCAGGAGGCCCTGCAAAAGTTGCTGTTGTCTCAAGCGGTTTTATGGCAATGGTTTCAGGAAGCGCCAGCGGCAACACTGCAACAACAGGAGCTATAACTATTCCTCTAATGATCTCACTTGGATTTAAAAAACATATTGCCGCAGCTATAGAAGCAGTATCTTCAACAGCAGGACAGTTTATGCCTCCAATTATGGGAGCAACAGCTTTTGTTATTGCAGAATATACAAGCAACAGTTATTTTGATGTTGCAGTTGCTGCATTTATACCTTCTGTTATCTACTTTGTAATAATGTTTATAGTAGTTGGTGTATTAAGCAAGAAGGATAAAATTGAAGGGCTTCCAAAAGATCAGCTGCCGCCTCTTAAGGAAAGCCTTGTTAAAGCGCTTCCTATCTCAATCCCAATTGTTATTCTTGTTGTTCTGCTTGCATTACAGATGAGTGTCCAGGTAACTATTCTTATAACACTGGCAACGCTTGTGCTTATTTGTATTCCTATTAAAGATCAGAGAATAGGCATTGTAAAAATTTTTAAGGCAATTTCACTTACTGCTAAAATTCTTATTCCAATAACAACATCCTGTTCTGTTGCTGGTTTGATTGTAGGAGTTATGAGTCTTACAGGCTTTGGAGAAAGGCTTTCTTATGGAATTATAACATTTGCTAACGGTAATCTTTTTATGGGACTGGTTCTTACAGCAATTGTATGTCTTATACTTGGAATGGGCTTGCCAACGCTTGGGGCATATGTAGTTCTTGCAACACTTGGAGCGCCTGCATTAGTACAGCTTGGAGCGCCTCTTCTGGCATCCCATATGTTTATATTCTATTTTGCTATAATTTCTGCAATTACCCCGCCTGTTTGCCTTTCAGCTTATGTGGGCGCAAGTATTGCTGGCGCAAATCCGCTTAAAGTAGGTTTTACATCAATGGGACTAGCACCTTTTATTTATGTTATTCCATTTTTGTTTGTCTATGATGTCGGATTACTTTGTGAAGGATCAGTTTCAGGAATTGCATATAGTATTTTTAAAGCTTTTATAATTCTTGTAATAATTACAGTGCTCTTTCAGAGATATTTCTTTACAAAAATGACAAAAGTTGAATTTGTTCTACTTATTGCAGGATTATTATTTTATATGTGGAAAGGTATTTTTCCTGCACTTGTATTGATTTTTACTGTTTTCTTTATTGTTCAATTTATCCGCGGCGGTAAATATAAAGCATTTGTTAAAAAAGGAGTAAATAAATGAAAAAACTTTTTTTCCTGTTTTTATTAAGTATCTTTATTTTAGGAAATATTTTTGCTGATCAAGGCCATAGCATAACAGATAAGGCAGAGCTTAAAAAAGTAGCTATGGAATTAAAAGCAATTGATGCAAAATCAAAAGAAAAAATTGTTCTTTTTTCTCTAACTCTTAAAAATACAACACAAACACCATTAGTATATAAAGCCACTGCAATTATAGATAACAAGAGCGCGGGGGAAGGAATTATTCCTTCTGATGAGCAAGGGCTTAAAAAAGTAATGCCTGGCGAAGAGTTTACAGGACAGGTTTCAGTAATGTATGACAAGATGCCGACTAACTTTATTTTAATTGTGGATGTTGAAAGATAAAAGCGTAAAAGGGTAAATATTTAATCAGCTGCTTGTTACATCAACAAGCAGCTGTATTTTTTCAAGATTATTAAGTTAATTATTAGAAATCAAATGAGGAACTAAACCAATAATATTAATAAAGGGCAATGAATCATATTCATATTTCAGCATTGCCTTCATCTATTGTTACTATAATATTTAATCAAATCCATTTTTCCATATCTCATCTATAATTAAAATAGGATAAAGATTTCCTGTTGTTTATGGAATATCTCCCAAAAGCTAAAAAAGTTATTTATA
>JAVBQS010000234.1:0-4710 GCA_031548835.1 Spirochaetia bacterium | reverse complement strand
CAGAATTGTCATTTTTAGGTTATCGAACAGGTCTATTATCTTTCCCAGACTTTCAAGGTTTTTCTACCTCTGGTTTTGTTCCTTTTTATTTTTCATTTTAATATTATTTAACGCATAAATATAGAAACTCGACAATCATAGTGTTATAATATATTATTAATTATGATGTTTTTTTCCAGCTTTTTATTAAAATTACCGCTTTTTTGTAAGCTTATTTATAGATCTAAATTATTATTTTCAGGGATAAATGTCGGCTTTAAGGCCGGCATTTTTTTTTGTCTAAAAACCAACTAGGAGGATAAAGATGGACAATCCTTTCAGGGGAAGAAGCCTTACTGTAATTGATGATCTTTCACTTGATGAAAGGCTTTATCTTTTTGAAAAAACCAGAGAACTTAAAAATGCTATAATTACAAATAATCAGGATAAACTTGAAAAATTCAGAATTAATAATAGCGATTTTGGTATATATGAAGTTTTTATAGAAGATTCAACAAGAACAAAAGAGTCGTTTAAAAATGCTGCAGAATTCCACAGGGTAAAGCTTAACAGCCTTGAGGCAAACTATTCTTCCATAAATAAAAATGAAAGTTTTGCAGATACATTTAATACACTTTGCGGCTATGATAACCATATTTTTATTGTAAGAAGCAAACAGGAAGGACTTTGCAGGTGGCTTGAAGAAAATGGAAGACTGTATGCACAGCGCAATAAGATGAAACAAGTTCCTGCTTTTATAAATGCAGGCGACGGCAAACATGAACACCCTACACAGGAGCTTCTTGATGAATTTACTTTTCTGGAAAGAACAAATTGGAACAGGGAAAGCATACATACAGCGCTTGTAGGAGATCTTTTCCACGGCAGGACTGTTCATTCAAAAGCTGACGGCCTCTCAATTTTTAATAAAGTAAAGGTAGATCTTGTTGCTCCTCCCGAGCTTGGAATGCCTGAATATTATATAAATAAAATGAAAGAAAATGGTTTTGAAATAAGGATATTTGATTCAATAGACAGTTATATGGAGTGCGGCAATACAGCTCCAATGTGGTATTTTACACGGCCGCAGCTTGAGAGAATGGGCGATGCAATATTGAAAAGGCAGGATGAACTCCGCCATAAAATAACATTTAGAAAAGAGTTTCTTGAAAAAATACCTGAAGGAACTATTTTTTATCATCCTCTTCCAAGACATAAACTTAATCCTACAATTCCCACATTTCTTGATACAACGCCGCTTAACGGCTGGGAAAATCAGTCAGCTAACGGTAAATTTATAAGAATAATTCTGCTTGGCCTTATTGCAGGAGCAATAGGAGCTGATTTTAAAGGCAGCACAAAGAAAAACAGCGAAGAGCCTGACACAGAGGATTTTATTAAAGAAGTTCCTGTAACCGGGGATCAAACAAGAAAAGATTATGCAGAAGGTGTTAAGCCTATTTCAAATGGCCTTGTGATAGACCACATATGCAGGGGAGAAAAAGAGGAAGATATAAGAGACCACCTGGCAAGAATGATCCGGGTTCTTGAACTTTACGGTAAAGGCGGCGAATGGATAAGCAGGTCAAGGTCAGAACCTGAAAAAATGAAAGGCATAATATTCAGGCCAGGGTATGATGAACCTGGAACCAAAAAGCTTAAACAGATTGCAGCTCTTGCTCCAGGCTGCACAGTAAATATAATTAGGGAAAAAAAAGTTGTAAAAAAACTAAAGCTTAATATGCCTCCAAAAATTTATAATTTTCCAAATATTTGCTGTAAAAATACAGATTGTATAAGCCACAGCATGCAGGGCGAAAATGTGCCTGCGGAATTTAACAGAATAACAGGCGATAAATTTAAATGCAAATATTGCGAAAAGGCACATAACTTTAAAGAGATATGGATATAACGTAAAATGATTCAGGCTGTGATTTTTGATATGGATGGAGTTCTTGTAGACAGCGAAGTATACCATTTTGCAGCAGGAAAGCTTATTTTTGAAAAATTAGGAATTACAATAACAGAAGAGGAGGTTCACTCTTTTGTAGGCCTTGCCATGGATAAAATGTGGGAAAGGATAAAAAAACAATTTTCTCTTCCGCAGCCTGTAAAACAGCTTGTGAAAGAAGATACAATATTCAGGATCAATTATTTTAAAAGCCTGGGAAGAATTCCTCCAATTAAAGGAGTAAGAGAGCTTATAACAGGAATAAAAAAAGAAGGGCTTAAAACAGCTGTTGCATCATCATCGCATCCAGATCTAATAAAAACAGTTCTCCAGGCATCTGATCTTTTGGAATTTTTTCCTGTTTATCTAAGCGGGTTTCAGGTAAAGAATGGAAAACCAGGCCCTGATATTTTTCTTAAAACAGCAAAAATGCTTAATACAAAGCCTGGGCAATGCATTGTTATTGAAGATTCATATAACGGAGTTACAGCAGCAAAAAGAGCAGGAATGAAATGTGTAGGATACCAGAATCCTTCATCAGGCAATCAGGATCTTTTTGCCGCCGATATAGTTATAAAAAGTTTTGACGAAATAGATCCTGGCTGCCTTAAAAATTTTTAAATATTATTTGTTATTTGCAGCAATGCCTGCATCTGCAAGATATGATTTAAACTCTTTTTCATCCACTGTTTCAACATCGAGAAGCCTTAAAGCAATTTTTTCAATAAGCTCTTTTTTCTGGACAAGTATTGAAACAACATGTTTAAATCTATCTGCAATAATATTTTTAATTTCTTCATCTATATATTCATGTGTTTTTTCAGAATATTCCCTTGACATGCCTGCTCCCTGATCTCCAAGAAAAGCATTGCCTCTTGTTGTAAGCGCAACATTGCCGAATTTTTCACTCATGCCATAGTCTGTAATCATTTTCCTTGCTATATCAGTCGCTCTTGTTATATCGTTAGCCGCACCTGTGGATATTTCATTAAATATTATTGTTTCAGACGCTCTTCCTCCAAGAAGAACATCTATTTTTCCCAAAAGATCGCTTTTTGAAAATAAAAATCTGTCTTCTGTGGGAGTCTGCATTGTATAGCCCAAAGCTCCTATGCCGCGCGGAATAATTGTTATTTTCTGCACAGGGTCTGATCCAGGCGTTAGCGCAGCTACAATTGCATGGCCTGTCTCATGATATGCGACAATTTTTCTTTCATGCTCATTCATAAGTTTATTTTTCTTTTTAAGCCCTGCAACGCTTTTCTCTATTGCTTCCATTAATTCTTCCTGCCCTACTTTGTCTTTCTTTGCTCTTACAGCAAGAAGCGCTGCTTCATTAATTACATTTGCAAGATCTGCTCCTGCAAATCCAGGCGTTGCTCTTGCAATTGCATTAAGGTCAGCAGTATTGTCAAGTTTTACATCTTTTGAATGAAGCTTAAGTATTGCCTCGCGCCCCGCAAGGTCTGGTTTATCAACAATAACCTGCCTGTCAAATCTTCCCGGCCTTAAAAGCGCAGGATCAAGAACTTCCGGCCTGTTTGTTGCAGCAAGAAGAATTACGCCTGTAGTAGAATCAAAACCATCCATTTCAACAAGAAGCTGGTTTAGTGTCTGTTCGCGTTCATCATTGCCTGCCGCAATATTAAGCCTGCTTTTTCCTATAGCATCAAGCTCATCTATAAATACAATACATGGCGCTTTTTCCCTTGCCTGCTGGAAAAGGTCTCTTACGCGGGCTGCGCCAACACCCACAAACATTTCAACAAATTCTGATCCGCTCATTTTAAAAAATGGAACGCCTGCTGTGCCTGCCACAGCTTTTGCCAAAAGTGTTTTACCTGTTCCTGGAGGGCCTACAAGCAGAACACCTTTTGGAACTTTGCCGCCTATTTCTGTATAACGGGCAGGATTTTTAAGAAAATCAACAACTTCTACAAGTTCTTCTTTTGCTTCATCTGCTCCTGCAACATCATCAAATGTAATTCCTATATTTCCTTCTGCAACAATTTGTGTTTTATTTTTACCAAAAGTCATAATGCCTGCGCTTCCGCCCATTCTTTTAAGCATAAAGCGCCACACAAACATAAGGAAAGCAAAAGGAACTATCCATCCAAAAATAAGATTTAATATATATGAATTCTGGTCTTTTATTGCAGCATAACTTACATTTTTTTTATCAAGCAGCTCTATAAATCCAGGATCATCAACCGGAACTGTTTTATATATAGGGCCGTCAGAATTAAGCTGGCCATTTGGAAGAAAATTTCCCTTTACGCCTATATAATAGTCAGCATTGAGCTGTACTACAGTAATTTCATTATTTTCAATTTTATTTTTAAATTCGCTGAAAGGAATTTTTTGCTGAAGCTGATCTTTTACATAAGAGTTAAAGATCATAACAGCAATAAGTCCAATAATAAAAAACCATATTGAAAAATTAAATTGCCCTTTGTTAAAGTGCGGTATTACAGGATGAGGTTTTTTTGGATCATCTTCTTTATTTTCTTTTTTCCACTGCTGATTATTATCTTTTGCATTTGACATATTGTTATCTGTTTCGCTGCTCAATATTTTACCCTTAGCCCTTTTAACTTAATATAAGACCCGCAAACAGCAAAGTAAAGAAAATAATATTTTAGACTTGTTCGATAACCCCTAAAAATGGTAAGAAAGAAAAATGAGGCGAGGAAAAAAGAAACCAGATAGTAAATCAGTATTATTCAAACGTTTGTATGGGGTAACACCGGAGACATTTGAACAGATGAAATCGGTTCTAA
>JAVBQS010000137.1:0-12058 GCA_031548835.1 Spirochaetia bacterium | reverse complement strand
ATCGGCATGTTTGCTTTTTTTATGGCGGCGGGTTTGGTATTTATTAAACTCCGATTTGCTCCTCTCCCCAGCGATACAGTTCATTTAGCGTCGGCAACAACGCTTTACCACGATCCGTTAAGCTGTATTCAACAGATGGCGGAATGGTACCGTGTTCAATCCGGCTGACCAGACCAAATGCTTCAAGTTCCCGCAGGCTTCTTGTCAACGCTGTGTTTGTAATCCCCACTACCTGGCGTTTCAATTCATTGTAGTGCAACATCTCATTTTCCGTTAGCTTCCATAGAATTGGAATCTTCCACTTTTGACCGATTAGCCTAATAGCATAAAAAAGAGGGCATTCCCCTTCTCTGACTTTAGTCAAACTTTCTGTGCATTTGGTATTATTCATAAATTCCTCCTCTAGGGAACAAAAATGTGCGTACTTGCGAACCTGTTTCCTCTGTTATACAATAAGCACGAAGGAATAGCAATTGGATTATAGACGGGAGGACTTATCACATGGACTTTTTGCAACTGGCAAAAGAACAGCGTTATTCTGTCAGAAAGTTTAAGGCAGATAAAATCGAAAAGGAAAAACTGGATTTAATTCTGGAGGCGGGCCGGATTGCCCCAACCGCCGCCAATTTCCAGCCCCAGCGGATTCTTGTGATTGACAGCGAGGAAGGCTTGACAAAGCTAAAAACCTGCACGCCGTATCATTTTAACGCGCCTTTAGCTTTACTGATTTGTTATGATTATGAAACCTTGGACCTGACCCCGTCTAGTGAACAAAAAGTTAAGCCATAGTAAACTGTAAGGAGACAGTAAAATGGCAGAGAGAAGAGTATTTACCAAGGAGTTCAAGGCCCAGGCCGTTGAACTTGCAAATCGTGGAGACAAGACGGTAGAACAAGTAGCCAAAGATCTGGGTATTGCAGCTAACCGGATATACCACTGGAGGAAGGCATCCAGGGAAGCAGAGGCGCAAGGCCTGGAAGCGTTTCCCGGACAAGGGAATCCCCGAGATGAAGAGATGTACCGACTGCGCAAGCGGGTACGGGAGCTTGAAGAAGCGAACGAAATTCTAAAAAAAGCGGCGGCCATCTTTCTGGAAAAGAAGCCCCAATAATGGTGTACGAGTACATGAAAAATCATGCGGGAGAATACAGCATTACGGAGATGGCCGGGCTTTTTGGGGTTAGCAGATCGGCGTATTACAAGTGGCGAAAGAACGGGCGAAGTACGCGGCGTATAGATGCGGACGAGGCAGTCCACGAGATTCTCGTCCAGATATGCGAAAGAGAGCATCATCTGCGCTATGGACGAGAAAGGGTTGAGGAGGAGCTTCGCCGGCGTGGCATAGTGATAAATCATAAAAGGTTGGCCCGTTTACTGCGGAAATACGGATTAAACGCGCGAATCAGGCGCAGGCACATCGTAACGACGGAAAGTGGGCATAGTTTTCCGGTATATGAAAATATCCTTGCGCGAAATTTCAGTGCGGCATATCCTGGGGATAAATGGGTGTCTGACATAACTTACTTATGGACAACATCCGGGTGGATGTATCTGACAATCGTGCTTGACCTTTTTGACCGTAAGATTATAGGCTGGGCATTTTCAAGAACGCTGGACGCCGAGGCAACGGTAATACCGGCCCTTACCATGGCTTGCATCAATCGGATGCCGAGGGATGGCTTGCTATTCCATTCCGATCGCGGTGTCCAATATTGCTGTCGGGCATTCCGAGGAAAACTGCTTGCATTAATCCCAACGGTTCACCAGAGTATGAGCAGAAAAGGGAATTGCTGGGACAATGCATGTGCAGAATCTTTTTTCAAAACCTTAAAGCGTGAACTGGAGACTTTGGACGGCAAGCATAGCGCCGCAATGGTAAAGCTCTCGGTGTTTGAATACATTGAGGCATATTATAATCGGGTACGGCTTCATTCGACTCTTGACTTTTTGGCGCCGAAGGATGTATCACAATCAGAGGTGGCTTAGCCTTTTGTCAACCTGTCGGGGCCAGGTCCACCTGCTGGAAACATAAACATAGTGGAAAAGCAAGCGGGGATGTTGATGCGAGTATCGTTACGACACAAATGATGCTGGAAGCTGCAAGTTTGGGAATTGGCAGCACTTGGGTTGCAGCTTTCGACCACGATAAAATCAGAGAGTTATTTAATATCCCCGACTATCTGGTGCCGGTTGCTTTGTTGCCGTTAGGCTATCCCGCTCCTGACGCAAGTCCCCATCCGGTTCACTTCAAGCGTTTTGATATGGATCACACCGTATTCTACAATTCATTTGATGGCATATCAAAGGGAGAAAAGCATGGGCCACTTTATTGAAGTATTTAATCACTATTCACTATTATTAAGAGAGAGGGTTATTAAATGAAAATTATTGCCGTAAACGGAAGCGCGCGCAAAAATTGGAACACTCATATTTTGTTAAGCAAAGCTCTGGAGGGAGCGGAAAGCGCGGGCGCACAGACGGAGCTTATTAACCTTTATGACTTAGACTATAAAGGCTGCACCGGTTGTTTGGGCTGTAAAGCTAAAGGAAGCAAAAGCCGGGGGCATTGCGTGGTAAACGACGATCTCAAACCTGTACTCGATAGAATCAACAAAAGCAATGGCCTGATATTGGGTTCACCCATCTATTTGGGTGATATAACTGCGATGCTGCGGGCGTTTTGGGAAAGATTTATCTTCCAGTATTTAAGCTACGACAGCCTATCAGAGTCTTTATTTCATGGCAAACTAAGGACTGCGTTTATCTATACCATGAATGCGACAGACGAAAATGTGAAGGAATATAATCTAGACAATTTGTTCAAAAATTATGAGGGCACGCTCGAAAGGTATTTTGAATATACAGGAACAGTACTTTCAACCGCAACACTGCAAGTAGAGGATTATAGCAAATTTCACATGGCATTATTAAATGAAGCTGAAAGAAAAGAGCGTAGGGAAAAAGTCTTTCCTGATGATTGCCGGAAAGCCTATGAATTAGGAAAATCTATAGCCGGTGCATGAGGTCGCAAACATTAAAATTTTAAAGAAGGAGAAATTAAATGAAAGCAATTGCAATAAACGGTAGTCCAAGAAAAGGGTGGAATACCGAAACATTATTAAAAGAAGCGCTGCGGGGTGCACAATCTTCCGGGGCAGAAACTAAAGTAGTCCAACTCTACGACCTTAACTATACAGGCTGCAGGAGCTGTTTCGGATGCAAAAGAAAAGGTGCGCAGTCCTGCCATTGTGTGATAAAAGATGACTTGTCACCAGTGCTGGATGAAATACTGGAAGCGGATGCCCTATTATTAGGTTCTCCCATTTACTTTGGCAGTATCACGGGGCAAATGGTCAGCTTTCTTGAGCGGCTTCAATTTCCCCTGTTTTCTTATGATGATTACGGCAGGCTCTTTGACGGGAAAGTCAACGCTGCTTTTTTTTATACCATGAACGCCCCGTCAGAATATTATAAGGGCAGCATGGCCGAAGGCTTGCAGCCCCGTTTGGCAATGCTGAAATTTCTGGGCGGTGAAGTTGAAGCATACGCAAGCTGTGATATATACCAGTTCGATGATTACTCAAAATATCATGCCGTAGGCTTTGACGCGGTGCACAAGAAAAAAGTCCGGGATGAACAATTCCCCAAGGACATGGCGGCTGCCTTTGAAATTGGCCACAGGCTGGTGAGCAAATCATGAAAAACATATTAGTCCTAAATGGAGCTGCGCGAAAAAACGGAAATACAGCCCAATTACTCGATGCTTTTATCGAGGGGGTCGAGAGCAAAGGCCATCAGGTTGAATCATTTTATTTGCAGGACATGAACATTCACGGCTGCACCGGTTGCCTTGGCTGTCACAATCTGCCGAAAGTCTGCGATAATCCATGTGTACAAAAAGATGATATGGTTAAAATCTATGTGACTTTTATGAAAGCGGATGTCGTTGTTTTTGTATCGCCTGTGTATTTCTTTAGCATAACCAGTCCGCTGAAAACAGCAACCGACCGTTTATATGCCGCTGTCAACAATCTCGGACGTAAAGAATTTCAAAGGGAAAGTGTATTGCTTATGACGGCTGGTGCTCCAGACTACAGCCAGCCAACAAGATGGTACGCATACTTTGAAAAATACTGTGGCTGGAAGGATCTTGGGATAGTTTTAGGCAGCGGAAAAATAGAGGAAGCAAGAACCCTTGGAATAGGTATATAAGTGTATAATATAGCTGGGGTGTTTTAAGTTAAGTGTAAGGAATAATCTTCCGGAAGGTTTTAGTTCCTGGATACTTTGCACTACATATGCTTTACATTTTGGTTGAGTTTCCCAATATCCGTGAGCAGGCGAACAAATCATGAGTCTTTTTTGTTGTTCAATAAAATATAGTCTGTTTAGCAATTGCCCCAATATTTATGAATAGTATCATATTTAACTTACACATTATTTGTATTATGCGAATTTGGATTTATTGGGCTGGATGTCGTATAATGGCGAATAGGCCCAAAAGAACAGCTAAACGATATCGTGGCTCTGTTACAGGAGTATTAATAATTTTAGCAGCTTCATCTGGAGATAGAATTCCTTTTTCAGCTGCCCATGTAATCCAGTCTTTTATGTGGCCGGAAGAAAGATTTTTTATTGTAAGATTTTTAAATTTAGGAAAAGGTTCTATATGTCTTTTTACATCTTCATGATTCATTTTTACATAATAAGCAGATAATGGCTTTTTCTTTACAACACGGCATTCTTTAACATAAGGGCTATTATCTGTCCAAAACTCTCTAACATATTCAATAAAGTTTTTATCAGATATCTGATTATTGAAAGAAATATTTTCCAGTATTTCTCTTGCTGCTTTCTCAGCTTCTGCTCTTCTTTCTTTTTTTCCTTCAACAAGAATTCCTGTAGCACGGTCAATTGAATACTTTCTTGTCTTTTCATTCCAAAAACGGGCATACCAGACAAGACCTGATTTTGTTTCTTTTTTGTAAATAGAATAAGGAGAACGATTCCGAACCAGACGCATACCTGCCACCTTTTCTCCCAAAAGTATTACTTTTCGTATTACTCGGGACTTTTTTGTGTGATATGCCATCCGTTTTCGGGTAGGCTTATAATTGCTATCTTCTTACTACGTAAGGAATTAGCTATATTGCCCGGAAGAGGACTTGAACCTCCATGCCGCAACCGGCACTAGAACCTGAATCTACTAATGGCTTATATCATGACATATCACAATGTATCAACTTAACTAAGAAAAATGTAATAACTATATGTATTATATAGAATTATTAATTTTTCTTGTATCATGATGTATCTTATTGTATCATCAGTATCAGAAAAAATTAAGCGGGTTTTTAATCAAAAGTGTTACTTTTAGTGTTACTTTTTGAAGAAGACATTTTTCCTAAAAACTGTGTCTGAAAAAATGATACAGAACCTCTATTATATGAAATTAAAAATAAGGTTGGGCCTGATCTCAAAAAATATATTGATGAAATTTTGACATAGAGAGAATCATAAAAATTCCTATGGTACATAAATACTACAACAAAGAACAATATTATGGACACAATCTGAAAACAGTGTCCTGTATGTCTTACGTTATACACTGCTAAGTGTCATTGCGGTTTTCAAGATATTTTTCTATTTCATCTATCTTAATAATTTCATTATATAATGATTCTATTGATTTTGTAGATATTTCCCATATCCTCTTTGACAATATTTCACCATAGTCATGAGCCAATTTATTTCTTAATCCTATTATTTGTGACCAGGGAATTATAGAATATTTCTCTTGCGTCTCTCGGCTTATTTTATTTGCTGCCTGGCCTATTACTTCAAGCTGCCTTTCTACCGCCAATTTTCTCATTTTATCTTTTTCAAATTCATGATATGATACTGTTCCGGTAAATTCTTTTATATCAATAATACATTCAATTATATCGATGAAATAAGATAAATCATTTTCATTAAGCTGCATAAAGTATCTCTCTTGTAGATAATATCCTGTTTTTCCTAATCGGATTTTTTAATGATTCTTTTTCCACCACATCTATTTCTCTATTAAAAACTTTTGAAAACTCTTTTTCTATATCCATAATATCAAACAGTGATATAACTGCATTTTCATCAAATGATACAAGTATATCAATATCGCTATTTTTATTAAAATCATCACGAAGCGATGATCCAAATATTGAAAGTTCTATTATGGAATATTTTTTGCATATCATTAAAATATCATTATAATTGAGATTTATACCATTTCTTCTTAATTTTTCAATTGTTTCCATATCTCACCTTCTTCTTATATTAAAATAATGATTTTCCTTATTAAATAATACTATAAAACCAGATTATAATAAATATTTGTTTTAATAATTCAGCTTATAAAAAGTTTTCTTTTAGCTGGTAAAACAATACCATTTTAAATTAAAAACATTTCTTTTAAAAACTATGTTTGCTGCAATTTACATTGATAAATAATATAGTGCCCCTACAAACTCCGGCAGGAATAACAGTAAAAGCTTTTTTAACAGATTGCTGGCACAACTTATAAGTTGTATGTTTATTATGAATGGGTATGAAATCATAAAGATTCTGAGAAAACGATTGAGTTTTGTAAAGAGGAGATAAAAAACAGATGTTCTATAATGCAATAATTAAAAAAGAAGGAAATGTTTATGGGGTTAGCTTTCCTGATTTAAAGGGATGCTATTCACAAGGCGACACTTTAGAGGAAGCTAAAGCAATGGCAAAAGAAGCTTTAAATGGATATCTTGTCTCAAGCATCTCTGAAAGCTTTGATATACCTGAAGCAAAATATAATAAAGGTACTCCTGTTGCAGTCTCTCCTGAAATAGTTTTTGCATTGCAGTTAAGAAAATTAAGAGGAAATAAAACGCAGAAAGAAGTTGCAGAAAAACTGGGAATTTCATATCAGGCATATCAGAAACTTGAAAAAGCAAAAAGTGCCAATCCTACTTTAAAGACAGTTGAAAAGGTTGCTGAGATTTTCGGCAAATCTGTAGAGCTTACCCTTGTTTAATATGAAATAGATGGGCGATTAAGTATATTTTCTTTTTAATTCATATTTTTAAATATCTAGATTGTTACTGCGAATAATAGGCTAAAAGCAATGTTATTATGAATAAAATTTTAATCTATATTATCTGAACAAAATTAATTTTAAATTGTATATAATTTTCGAATATTATAGTTTTGATATTTGAATCTAATACTGGTTTATATTATTATGATGTATCTTATAGTGTCATCAAGAGCAAAAAAGTTAAGTGGATTTTTATTCGAAAGTGCTTTTTTTGAATAAAAATATTTTTTTCTTAAAATTCAAAAAATAATTAAAAACTGTTTAATACCCTTGCTATTTACTTATGGGTTGTGTTAATGAGAAAATATAGAGTGAGAATATAATAAATAGACTTTCTTAAAAAAGTGGCTCTTCTATTTTGATTGGAATGAAGATAAAAAGAAAAATATAATTGATATATTTAAGAATACAATAAACAGAGGTGATTCAATTTTTGGAGCATTTGAAAACAAAAAATTAATTGGGTTTGCTGTTTTATTTAATGAACAATTTGGATCTAAAAAACAATATGTTGAATTAAAATATTTGCATGTGTCATTTGGTTATAGAAATAAGGGAATTGGGAAAAAACTATTCAAACGATGTATAGAAAGAACGAAAAAAATTAGAATTAAAAAAATATATATTTCAGCAAACCCAGAAGAATCTCAAATATTTTATTTAAGTATTGGATGTAAAGATGCAATGGAAAGCAATAAAAAATTGATAGCGCTTGAACCATATGACAGACAAATGAAATATATTAGCAGCAGATATCTAAAAAGAGATAGTAAATAAAATATGAAAGTAATTTTAAGCCGAAAAGGTTTTGATTCAGAATATGGTGGTCAGCCCAGTCCAATATTACCAGACAGAACATTGTTATCATTACCAATACCAGAAATAAAAGATAAACAACAATTCAGAACAATTCATCATAACGGAAAATCATATTTTGAAATAATCAAAGAGCTAAAACCTAGAACAAGAATACAACAGGAAGATTCTTGCCATTTAGATCCGGATTTGCGCAAGAATTTACTGGAGAGAAAACCAGAATGGAAGGGCTTATTTGGACAATCAGGATCTGCGGCTGGACACTTGAAAAATAATAATGTTGGTGTCGGCGATATCTTTCTATTTTTTGGATGGTTCAGAGAAGCTGAAATTAGAAATGGTTATTATCAATATAAAGAGAAAGCACCAGACATTCATGTTATATTTGGCTATTTAGAAATTGGGGCTAAATATGAAGAAGCACTTAATTTACCAGATTATGCAGCAAATCATCCACACACTTACTATTTTAATCAAACTAATAACACAATTTATGAAGCGACTAAAACCCTTAGCTTTAACTCCAAATTACCAGGATGGGGTTGTCTAAAATATAGTAAAGATGTCCAACTTAGCAAAGATGGAAAATTGAAAAGTCACTGGAACTTACCAGAGTATTTCCGTGAAGTTCAAATCACATACCACCCAGACGCTTTTAAAGAAGATTATTTTCAATCGGCCTATAAAGGACAGGAATTTATAATTACTGAAAATTCAAAAATAACAAAATGGGCAAAAAATATCATTATTAAAAATCACGACTAAAATATATAATGTTATTAATTATTAAAATTAAAGAAAACTGTTGTGTTGGTATATTTGTATGCTCTTCTCTATATTTGGCGTATGGCAGCTGCAAAGGAAGACAAAAAACTTCACTTAAAAGCGTGTATCTTCAGACGCTTCTTATTGATTGCAGGACTCTGTTCAACCAGGTCCGCTATCGCTTACCATGCTCAAACTCTGACACTTATGCACGAGACATCCTATTGTTTTTCTGATAGCTTAATTCAATCTTAAAAATGGATATCTTTGTTGATTTAATAGAATATCCAAAAATATCGCTAGCTAATAATCTGTCTGGTATGACAAAATCAATTTCCGTACTTTTAATTTTCATTTTTCCTTATTTATCGTTGATTTACCCTTATTCTGACATCCTCATTTAAAAAATTATTACAACAATTTTTATTTTGCTATGGTATACTCATTCTGAGACTTTCTTGCTCAAAAAACTGATGCATAAGTTTCGAAAGATATTGAATTGTAGAATTTTAGTGATATATTTAAACTATTCAAAGAATATGAATGAAAGTGCATTTCTCTAAATACAAAATTATTAGTACTTTATTTTTGAATCATGTAAATGATATAAACAATGGTATTGAAGCTATTGAAAACCACATCACCATGTCAGTGAAAAATATAATTCCCGGAAGAGGTAATTGAATGAGTTCGATTTTGGAAATGCCCGAGATAAAAAACAAGTGCCAGATACTTACCCCAATTTCAACAGTTGTAACCATGTTAGATATCGCTGGATACAATAAACATTTATTTGGGAAAAAGATATTAGAAAATTCCTTTGGGTCTGGAAATATCTTAATTGAAATTGTTAAAAGATATATTTGTAGTTGTATCAAGGAAAAGATTTCAAAGGAGAAAATTTCAATTGGTTTAAGCGAAGATATTTATGGCATTGAACTTGATAAAGAGCTTTTCCATAAATGCAAGGCAGCTCTTAACAAAATTCTTCAATCATATAATTTACCTTCTGTTAAATGGAAACTTTACAATAAAAATGCATTAGAATGGCATTCTAATATTTATTTTGATTATATCATAGGAAATCCACCTTATATTACTTATAAAGAATTAGATGACAAAATACGAAAAAGCATAAAAGAAAAATATGATTCTTGTTCGGATGGGAAATTTGATTATTATTATGCATTTATAGAGATGGGGATCAGATATCTTAATAGTACAGGAAAACTTGTTCAATTAGTTCCAAATAATATATATAAAAATGTTTTTGCACATAAATTACGTAATTTATTACAAAAACATATATCTATTATTATTGATTACCCAACTCAAAAAATATTTAAAGATGTAATGACCTCTTCAAGTATTTTTGTATATGATAGAACTTTTACTGATAATCTTATCACATATAAAAATGAAACGGAAAAGATTGAATTAAAAATTTCAAAATATACATTAACAGGCAAATGGAAATTTGAGAAAGAATCAAAAAATGATTTTGATTTTAATTTAGTTTATTTTGGGGAATTCTTTAATGCATCTATAGTTGTTGCCACGTTATTAAATGAAGCCTTTATAGTTGATGATGAAATTATTGACAAATATAATATTGAAAGAAAAATCTTGCGTAAGGCGGCAAGTCCACGTTCTTTACGTTTTGGAAAAGAGGAAAAAATAATATTCCCTTACTTTTATAAAGATAATAAACTAATACGTTATAGACCAGTTGATTTTTCTGAACAATATCCTTTTACAGAAAAATATTTAAATAATTTTAAAAGTAAATTAAATGCAAGAAAAAAAGATAAATCAGTGGAATGGTATGAATATGGACGAACTCAAGCTCTTTCCCATATACACCAAGAGAAATTGCTTTTATCAACAGTCGTTACTAATGATGTTGAAATTTATCAATTAGATAAGGCAACTATACCTTACTCAGGAATATATATCACACGCAAAGCTATTTTCCCTCTAGCTTGTGCGCAAGAGCTTCTTAAAAGTTATGACTTTAAACAATATGTAAAAAGTATTGGAATTAATGTTAATGGCAAATCAATACGAATTACTTGTAAAGATATAAATAACTTTATGTTTGAACGAAGGAGGTTAGATCTTTGGAAGAGTTAAAATACATAATAGAAGATAGTACAATAGCAGAGTTATTAGGTAATCAAAATTTTATAAACAAAGAATCAGCGATCTTAGAACTCGTAAAAAATTCATACGACGCTAAAGCCTCAAAACTTATCATATCCATAAAACCAGATATCATAGTAATAACTGATGATGGTGCAGGTATGGACTCAAAAGATATTAAGAGCCATTGGATGCATATTGGAAAAAGTAGCAAACAATATGAGACTATTGACTTCAATGACCGGAAACGAGTTTTGTCCGGCTCAAAGGGTGTTGGTCGATTTGCTCTTTCTCGATTAGGAAAACAAGTAGCCGTTTATTCAAAAAAAAAGAATGCAGATAGTATTGTCTGGAAAACAGACTGGAATAGTAGCACGATTTCAGAAGAAGCGTCGTTAAAAAAACATGGCACTATAATTGAAATTACGGAACTAAGAGACAAATGGGGGCCAAAAGCAATAAAAGGGTTATCAGTATTTTTATCCAAAACCTATAATGATGATGCTATGCGAATTGAAATCCATTCAAATGAAGAAACTATATCAGTTTCTAAATATTTTCCAGATCCGCAATTAGGAATAAACTGTTTGAGCTATATTAATATGGTCTACAATAGCACAAATCATAATTTGAAAACTGTTATTAAGTCAGATGAATTTCTTGACAAAGCAAAAAAATATTATAAAAAAAACGATCTATATAAATATGAAGTTAATACAAATATATTAGAGGAATTAAAGTCAATTTCAACTTGGGATTTATCTCCTGAAGAATTATCTATAAATTTAAATGAATTAGGTGATTTTTCTGCAAGTCTACTTTTTAATGTTATTTCAACATCCATTGATATGGAAAAATTTATGTACAAATATACAAGTATACCGAATCACTTACAAGGAGGAGTTATTCTATATCGCAATGCATTCAGTATATCATCTTATGAAGGAAAGAAAGATTGGCTTGGCTTAGGTAAACGCACTAGGCAATCGCCAGCAGCAGCATCTCATCCAACTGGAGCATGGAGAGTAAGAGAAAATCAAGTTGCAGGAAAGGTTGAAATTGATAAAAAAAATAATCACTTTCTTCAAGACCTTGCAAATAGGCAAGGACTAGATGAAAATATTCACTATGAACTTTTTGTAAAAGTTATTCTTGCCGGGATTAAGGAATTTGAGAGATATCGTCAGGATATTATACGTTCTATTAATAAAAAAACTGATT
>JAVBQS010000002.1:0-7951 GCA_031548835.1 Spirochaetia bacterium | reverse complement strand
GGTGTTTATTTCCTTTTCCAATAACTTTAATAACACTGTCATTGCTGAAAATATTACTGCATTTAAGTGTGCAGGCTTCAGATATTCTTAATCCGCAGGAATAGATTAATTCAAAAAGAGCTCTATCTCTAAGCCCTGAAGGAGTTGAAACATCTATGCTGTCAAGCAGCATATCAATATCTTCTATTGAAAGAAAATCAGGAAGCTTTTTACTTTTCCTTGACATTTTGATAAATCTGGAAGGGTTATCAATTCTAATATTCTCAAGCTGTAAAAATTTAAAAAAAGATCTTATTCCTGTTGCAATTTTATTGATAGTAGTTGATTTTAAATCACTATTTTCTATTTTATTATTTTCGTTATCAGACAGTGTTATTACCCTGTTTTTTCTTTCAATAATATAATTTTCAATATCTGATACGTCTGCAGATATATATGTTTTATTATTTTTTACTAAATATTCAGTAAAGAGATTAGCTTCATCTATATAAAATTTAACAGTGGGAAGAGATAAATTCAACTCTGCTTTGAGATATTGTTCATATTTTTTTAATATGCTTTTCTCTTTTACTTCTTTATTCAATTATTTCTCTCCATATCCATGTCTTGCAAATTCATTTTCCCTATCGCGGAAAATTGTAGGAATATCAAGATTAGATGAAGTTTGATTTCTGCCGCTTAAATAAAGATCATCTCTTTTTCCAAACAAGCCTTTTCTCATCTGTGACCATTCACTGTTGCTAAGAAATTCATTTTTGTTGCCTGATACAACAGGAGGATCTTCTTTTCTTTCCTTTTCCTGGGGAGTAAAACCTGTTGCTACTACAGTTACTTTTATTTCATCTTTAAGTGTTTCATCATTAACTGTGCCTGTAATTGTTAATACATCCCTGTCTGCTGTTGAAGTTATAATCTGGAGTATTTCATGAAATTCAGAAAGAGAAAAATCAGGCCCGCCTGTTACATTTACAAGAATTCCTTTTGCTCCTTCAATATTTTCATCCTGAAGCATAGGATTATTGATTGCATTTGTTGCAGCATCTATTGCCCTGTTTTCGCCCCTGCCTATGCCGATACCCATCATTGCATCGCCCTGGCCGCTCATAATTGTTTTTACATCTGCAAAATCAATATTTATATCGCCTTCTTTTGTAATAAGGTCGGAAATTCCCTGAACTCCCTGTCTTAAAACATCATCAGCAAAAAGAAGCGCTTCTTTAAACGGAGTGCGCCTATCTATAATATTCATTAAGTTTTCATTTGGAATTGTTATTAAAGTATCTACAGATTGCCTTAGTTTATTAATACCATCTTCTGCAAGCTTTTTTTTCCTTTCTCCTTCAAGCGAGAAAGGTTTGGTAACTACTGCAACTGTTAAAATAGAAAGCTCTTTTGCTATTGTTGCAATTATCGGAGCTGCTCCGGTTCCTGTGCCGCCGCCCATTCCTGCGGTAATAAAAACCATATCAGCGCCTTTGAGAATATTTTTTAATGTTTCTTTATCCTCAATAGCAGCTTTTTCCCCGACATCGGGAATTCCTCCTGCGCCAAGTCCGTTTGTAAGCTTGGCGCCTATAGCAATTTTATTTTTTGCTTTGCTTTTATTAAGATCCTGAACATCTGTATTAATAGCAATAAATTCAACATTGCTCAGACCGCTTTCAATCATCCTGTTTACAGCATTATTGCCGCCGCCGCCTACTCCCACAACTTTAATTACTGTAGGATTAGTATAGCTCCTTTCTTCTACAACTGTTATCTGCATTTCCCCTCCCAGTGAAATACTATATTTCCTTTATATCAAAAAAATTCTTTAAACCAGTTTTTAAATCTCCCCAGAAAATTTGTATCATTTGATAATGTAATTTTTTTATCAAACTTTTCCTTCATCTCATCTGTAAACATTACAAGGCCGACTGCTGTTGAATACATTGGATTTTTATATTCTTCAACAAGGCCTCCGCAGCCAGAAGGATATCCTATTCTTGCAGGAAGATTAAATATTTCACCTGCAAGCTGCGTTACCCCAGGCATAAGAGCCCCGCCTCCTGTAAGAACAACTCCGCTGTTAAGCAGTTTTAAATAGTTTTTTCTTTCAAGATGTTTTTTTACCATTAAAAATATTTCTGTTACTCTTGGCTGAATAATTTCGCACATTTTTTTTCTCTGCATAGAAGCAGCAGGCCATCCGCCGACGCTTGGAATAATAATATCTTCATCATCATCAATAAGAGATATATAGCAGCAGCCTGATTCTATTTTCATTTTTTCAGCCATATCAAAAGGTATTTTCAAAACAATAGAAAGATCATTTGTTACCTGTTTGCCCCCTATTGGAATAACATCTGTATGGTATGGAGCGCCTTCATAATTTACTATTACATCTGTTGTGCCGCCCCCCATATCAATCATTAGCACACCCATCTCTTTTTCTTCAGGCCTTAATACAGCTTTTGAAGAAGCAAGTGATTGTAAAACAACATTATCTACTCTAAAACCTGCCCTGTTTACACATTTTATAAGATTCTGGGCAGAAGTTACCGAGCCTGTTATTATATGAACTTCTGATTCAAGCCTTATTCCAATCATTCCAAGAGGATCTCTAATCCCTCCCTGGTCATCAACTATGAATTCCTGCGGAATAACATGAAGTACTTCCCTATCCATTGGTATTACAATAGCTTTTGCAGCATCTATAACACGGGAAATATCTTCAGGAGCTATTTCTCTGCCTTTTCCGGCAACAGCAACAACACCTCTTGAATTAATTCCTTCTATATGGCCGCCTGCAATTCCGGTGACTACAGAAAAAACTTCCCGCCCTGACATCATTTCAGCAGCTTCAATAGCTTCGGTAACAGCTTTCATTGTGGCTTCAATATTTATTACCACCCCCTGCCTAAGTCCTGTTGACGGAGCTTTGCCAATTCCTGTGATTTCGAGTTTATCATTTTCATCATACTCGCCAATTACGGCGCAAATTTTTGTTGTCCCAATATCAAGTCCAACTAATATATTATCAGCAGGCAATCTGTTACCCCTCCTTAACCTTGAAAACTACCTGTCCTGACCGGAAATCAAGTTCGTTCATTTCTGACTCTAGCCCATTTTTTTCTATTATATCAAGTACGACAAATATCTGTTTTACAAGATTGTCATTAATAACATTCTCGGTTCTGACTCTAACCTTAGTACTTAAAGTATATAACAATACTTCATAGCTTGAGTTATTTTTATTAACAAATTTTAATTCTGATATTTGCTCAAAAAGAGCAGGTGTTGTCTCTTTTAGTTTTTTAAGCTCTGAAAAATATGATGTAAGTTCTTCAGGTAATTTTAGGCCAAGCCTTACATCAACAAATTTTAACCCTGAGATAACAGGCATTTTATAGCTTGAAACAGATTTTCCTATTTCAAAAATCACACCTTCTTCATCAAAAACAATAGGAACTGTTTTTCCTCCTGAGTTAACAAGAGCCATTCCAAGAGGAATTCTTTCTGTAAGTTTTATATAAATAGAAGCAGGAAATATTTTCTTTACCTCTGCTGTTTTTACTAAAGGATGCTGTAAAAGTTTATTTTTTACCTGCGATGTATTTACTGCAAAATAGTATTGGCTTCCTTCAAGTTCGGCTAACTTAAGAATATCATTGTTACTAAGAGGAAAGCTGTTTGAACAATGTATCTCAATTTTTTTTATCATAAGCTCAGGCGCTATAAATAACTGAAATACTATTTCTGCTACCAAAAGTATAATAAAAGTTAAAAACAGGGCAAAAGTGATAAATTTTCTTTTTGGAGCAATGCTTTTTTCTTTTTTAGCATCAGTAATATATCCTGTGCCTATTCTCATAATTGTACTATTCATGAATCTATCCTTTCTGCCTTAAAATATCTCGAAAGATTAAGAAGTATGCCGCACATGAGCAGAGTGACAAAAATAGAAGACCCCCCATGAGAGAAAAAAGGCAGCGGTATACCGGTGGAAGGAACAGCTCCTGATACAACAGCCATATTCATAATAGCCTGGTAAAAAATAGAAGTTGTTATTCCAAATGCTGCGTAAAAACTAAATCTGTCTTCACAGCGGAATGTAATAAAATATCCTCTTACAGCAAAAAGAACAAAAAGAGCAATAATTATAAAAATTCCGATAAAACCGGCTTCTTCTCCTATTGATGCAAAAATAAAATCAGAATGAGCCTCAGGAAGAGTTCCGAATTTTTTAATTCCGCTTCCAATTCCCTTGCCCCAGAATCCTCCGCTTGATAAAGCATCTTTTGCTTTTATTATCTGATATCCGACTCCTGCAGGATCTCTTTCTGGATCTATAAAAGCAATCAATCTTTTTACCCTATGTTCTTTGCTAAAGAGAAGAATTACTATAAAAGGAGTAACTGCAATAATACCTGCAATAAAATATCTATATTTTACTCCTGCAATAAAGAATATTGCAGCGCTTATAAAAATCAAAAATATTGCAGTTGAAAAATCATTTTGCGCAAAAGTAAGAAAAGCAAAAAGAAACACTACAATAATAGGGTGCGATAATGTATATAAATTATTAATCTTATCTTCTTTTTTGCTTAAAATATCTGCCAGATATAAAATAAGAGCAAGTTTTACAATTTCAGAAGGCTGAAAAGTTCTGTTCCCGACTATTATCCATCTTCTTGCGCCCTGAATATCTTTTCCAACCAAAAGAACAAAAACAGACAGAAGAAAAGAGGTAAGAAGTAAAATAAAAACAAATTTTTTAATTATTTCGACAGGTATATTCATAATAAGCAAAGCGCCGAATATTCCAAAAATAACCATAGATATCTGTCTTAATAAGAAATATTCAGGAGCTTTATTAAGCCTAAGAGCATTAGGATATGAAGAGGAGAAAAGAAAGGTTAACCCTATTCCAAGCAAGAGTATAATTATTGATATTAAAAAAAAGTCACAAAAATGTCTGTTTTCTTTTTCCACAACAAAGTTACCCGACATCCTCTCTCCTACTGTATTTTTAATGTAGACAGGCTTAAAATAGCAAAAAGGCCGCCTAATATCCAAAATCTTACAACAACTTTATTTTCATTCCACCCGCTTAATTCATAATGATGATGAAGCGGCGCCATTTTAAAAACCCGTTTTTTTCTTATTTTATATGAAGTTACCTGTATAATAACTGAAAGCGCTTCTAATACAAAAACACCTCCAATAATTATTAAAAGAATTTCTTTTTTAATAAGAAGAGCTATTACACCTATAATTCCGCCAAGCGAAAGGCTTCCTGTATCACCCATCATAACTTCTGCAGGATGGCAATTAAACCATAGAAAACCGACAGCAGCTCCTATTAAGGCAAACACCAAAACTGTAAGTTCTCCGCTTCCTGCAATATATGGAATTTGGAGGTATTGTGCATAATCAGCCCTGCCTGAAAGATATGTTAAGATTCCAAATGCTATGCCTACAAGAATAACAAGCCCTATTGCAAGGCCGTCAAGGCCGTCTGTAAGATTTACAGCATTTGTAGTTCCCACAAGTATAAGCACTCCAAATGGTATATAAAAATATGATAAATCAAAAACCGGATATTTAAAAAAAGGTATATATAAAAGAGTTGTGTTATCTCCGCCATTGCCATATATAAAAGTAACTATAAGCAAAGAGAGAAAAATTTGCGCAATAAATTTAAAACTTGCCCTGAGCCCTGCAGAATTCTTTTTATATACTTTAAGATAATCATCTACAAAACCAATTGCGCCAAAACCTAAAACAGAAATAATACAAACCCATGTATAAATATTTTTTATATCCTGCCAAAGCAGTACTGAAATTACAATAGATAGAATAATTAGAATTCCACCCATTGTAGGCGTCCCTGATTTAGATTTATGAGTACTTGGCCCATCATCTCTTATTTCCTGGCCAAGTTTCTGTTTCCTTAACCATGAAATCATTACAGGACCGAAAAAAAGTGATAAAAACAGGGCTGTAACAGCTGCATATGCTGCCCTGAATGTTATATATTGAAATATGTTCAAAAAAGATAACTTTCCTACAAGGGGTAAAAATATTTCTCTTAGCAATTTATAACCATCCTGTTATTCTTTTTTATAATTTCCAAAAATCTTTCAAGAGCCATGCCTCTTGAACCTTTAAGCACAATAAGATCTCCTTCTTTTATATAAGCTAAAAGAGCATCTTTCATTTCTTCAAAATCAGATGAACAAAAAATAAATTTTCCCGTTTTTACTCTGTTTTTATAACTTTTCTCAAACTCTTTTCCATAAAGAAAAAGAGATGCATCAGAATTTTTAATTGCATAATCTATAATAGAGCTATGAATTTCTTCAGATTTATCGCCAAGTTCAAGAATTGATCCTAATAAAATAATTTTTCTGCCATGCCATGATAGAGTGCTTATAAAATCAACTATTGCTTTTACAGATTCCTTATTTGAATTATATCCATCAAAAATAATAGTTATATTTCCTGAAAAAACCTCTCCCCTGCCAAAAAATGATGCAACTTTTTCAACACCTTTTTTTATTTTAGAATCAGAGATATTAAGAATCTTTGCCATTTTTATTACTGCTGCTGCATTCAGGAGATTATGTCTACCAATTAGTGAAAAAATTATTTTTTCTTTTTCAAGGAAAATAATATTGCCTTCAAGGCCGTTATCTTCATAGGAAAAATAATCTTTTTGTGATTCAAATCCGAAATATTCTATTTTATCTTTATATTTTTCTTTTATAACTTCTGCAAAATCATCTTTTTCATACACAATTCCTTTTTTTAAATTTTTATGTGTATGAAATATTTTCATTTTTTCTTCAGCTATTTTTTCTTTAGAACCAAGCAGGCCTATATGGGCTGTTCCAACATTTGTAAGTATTGCATAATCCGGCCTTAATATATCAGAAAGAACATCCATTTCTCCTGTATGGTTAATTCCAAGTTCAAATACTCCATATTTATGGTTGTCTCTTATATTAAATAATGAAAGAGGAAGGCCTGTTTCAGAATTTAGATTACCTTCATTCATTACAGTTGGAGCAACTTTATCTAAAATTGCAGCAAGAAGTTCTTTTGTTGTTGTTTTTCCGCTGCTTCCTGTAATTCCTATAATAGATATATCTTTGAATTTATTTCTGTAATTTTTTGCAAGAGTTTGGAGAGCTTTAAGAGTATTATCTACAGCAATTATAGAAAAACCCGGATCTTTTGAAAATCCTGATATCAAACAGTGATTCTTATCAATAACAACACAAGCAGCACCATTATTGACAGCATTTTCTACAAAATTATGCCCATCTGTTTTTTCCCCTTTTAGAGCAAAAAACAGTCCGCCTTTTTCCACTTTCCGCGAATCAATAAATACAGAGTAAATATTTTTTTCCTTTCCCTCTGTTATAAGAGTGCCGCCCATCATTGCTGCTGCTTCATCTACTGTAACAAGCGGAACTTTATTTGTTCGCATCAGCGCACCTCTTCTTCTGCAGAAAATCTTATAATTATAGCCTGTCCAGGCTTTTGAATATTTAAATCTGAATTTTCATCAATTATTTTTTTAACTCTTGCAGGAGAGCTGTAAACAGATATTGTTGCAAGCATTTTCTTATTTTCTTCAAACCATTCTTTCTGTTCATATTCATAATTTCTGATTTCAGCATTTATTCTTTCATATTTAAATCCCTGCCATACATTTAAAAATAGTAAAACAGGTATAGTAAAAACTGATAATGTAATTAAAATCTTTTTCTTTATATCATTCATAACTCATTAACCTTTTGAATTACACGCAGTTTAGAACTTCTTGAAGCATGATTTTCTTCAATTTCTTCTCTTTCAGGAGTTACAGGCTTTTTTGTAAGAATTTCTGCAATCTTAACTCCCCTACAATTACATATCGGCGTTTCAGGAGGACATATACACTCTCTGGCTAAATCTCTAA
>JAVBQS010000155.1:0-7149 GCA_031548835.1 Spirochaetia bacterium | reverse complement strand
ATGTCAAAGGCTTCTATAAAGTCTCGTTTGTTCTTATGGCATCAGTTTTTTGTCTGGCTGCTATTAAGTATTTGCAGACCTCCATTCCCTGAGTTTTGCAAGAGGCTCAATTTATAAAATATATGATGAATATGAGCCAGTAGCTCAATTAATTTCTTAAAAATTATATCTATAAATAACTTTTTTAGCTTTTGGGAGAAGGAGATTTATAAATAATTAAATAAACAATATAGCAAATAATTATTGTAAAAATATTAATTACACCTCTTATGCATAATAAATAATTAAAATAAACTGCTATTCCAATTTTGTCTATAAATTTTCTATTTTTCTAATTCTATTTTTCTAATTCTGCAGTTTTTGAGCTGTATAAAAAGTTTTTATACAGCAAAATTATAGTATCAATATTATTATACAAAAAAGTGTTGAAAATACAAAAAATTAATAAAAATAACAAATTATATATAAAAAATATAAAATAATTTACAAATAAACTTGACATATTGTAAAACTGCCAAGATAATATTAATATCTTAACTATGAAAAATAGTGATAAAAATGAATTGAATTGGCTGTTAAATCCAATATTGGATATTTCTGAGAATATTTGCAAATTATTTGGTGATTACTGTGAGGTTCTTATTTATGAAAAAAGTGTTACTGGATTTTCTATTAAAAATATTTTTAATGGCCATATCAGTAAATATGAAATTGGCGACGAGATGAGTATGACAGATAAAGCTCTTGTAAAAAAAATTGAAGAGACAGATAAAAATTATTATGGTCCTTTTTATAGAGAAACAAGAAATGGCAAAGAATTAAAAAGTATTGCATCTATTATTAAAGATAAGAATAGCAAAGTCTGTGGTGCCGCAATTGTATCAATAGATCTTAATGCGCCTATATCAGCATTTGTTGAATCATTTAAACGGCGGGATAACAGAGAAGAAGATAGCGAAGCTATTCAAAATATTGATGGAATAATTCATAAAGCATATAGAGAAGTTTTTATCAATTACAGTTTGCAGGAAGGAGTATCTCCTACAGAGAGAAATAAACTAATTGTATATGAATTATATGATAGAGGAATTTTTAATATTAAAGGAGCAGTTGAAAAGATTTCTGAAAAAATGGGTATTTCAAAATATACAATATATAACTATTTGAATAATAAACAAGAATAATTTTTAAAAAATAAAAAAAATAAAAGGAGTAAATAATGAAAAGAGGAATTTCGTTTTTCTTGGTTTTGTTTATTTTTATTGGATTTATTTTTGCTATGGGTGGAGCAGAAAAAGAAAAAACTGGAGAAGGGACAGGAACACTTGTTTTATATACTGCTGCTAACGAGAAAATTGAGGCTGATTTAATTGCAGGATTTCAGGAAAAATATCCAGGAATTAAAATTGAAAGAGTAAATGTTGGTTCAGGAGCTATTACATCCAGAATAATTGCTGAAAAAAATAATCCTCAGGCTGATGTTGTTTGGGGTTTATTTGACAGTTATCAAAAGACTTTAAGAGATTCTGGTGTCATTAAACCATATAAGCCAAAAGGTATTGAAAATATAAATAAGGAATTTGTAGATCCTGATAATTTTTATACAGGTCATTTTGTAACATTTATGACAATAGGTGTTAATACTGATATTATTGCAGAAAAAAAACTGCCAATGCCTAAGACATGGGAAGATCTTGGAAACCCAGTCTACAAAGGATTAATTAATATAGCATCCCCAGCTCAATCAGGTACGGGAATGACAATTATGACAGCTCTTTATGATATGTATAATGGCTGGTCTTTAATTGATAAAATAGATAAAAATATTTTTCAATATAATTCATCTGGCGGAGCAGCAGGAAGGCAAGTTGCAAGAGGAGAAATTGCAATAGGTCTCACTTACGATACTGCTGTCTTATCACTCCAGGAAGAAGGATTTCCTGTAAAAGCTATTTTCCCGCCTAAAACAATTTATACTGTTGAAGCAGGGGCATTAATTAATAACGCAAAAAATGAAAAAAATGCAAAACTTTTTCTTGATTATATGTGCAGCGAAGATGCATTTAATAAAATTGAGAAATATGTAGCTGCTGTTACTCTTAAAAATTTTAAGATGAGCGATAGCTGGAAACCAAGGATAGAAGATATTGATCTTTATAAACCTAAAAAGGTTTATGATCTTGAAAAATTTGCTAATGATTGGTTAGAGCGGTATACAAAATAAAAATTCATAGGAATTAAATAATGGAATACCTGGAACTTGTTGATATAGAAAAATCATTCAATACTTTTAAGGCAGTAAATAACGTTAATCTAAAAATTAAAAAAGGTGAATTTGTAAGTTTTTTAGGCCCAAGCGGTTGTGGAAAGACTACAACACTTAGAATAATTGCAGGATTTATTAAACCTGATTCAGGGACTGTATATTTGAATGAAAAGAATATTACAAATATGGATACTCGCCAGAGAAGTATTGGTATGGTTTTTCAGTCTTATGCCCTTTTTCCTACTATGACAGTGTTTGATAATATTTCTTTTGGATTGAAAGTTAGAAAACAGCCGGAAAAGAAAATAAAAGATAAGGTAAATCAGCTATTAGAGCTAGGTAAACTTGAAGGCTTTGAGAAAAGATATCCAAGTCAATTGTCAGGAGGACAACAGCAAAGAATTGCTCTCCTTAGAGCACTGGCAATTGAACCAGATATTCTTCTACTTGATGAACCATTATCAAATCTTGATGCAAAGTTAAGAGTTGATATTAGAAAAGAGATCAAAGCAACCCAAAGCCTTCTAAATATAACAACTATATATGTTACTCATGATCAGGAAGAAGCGTTATCTCTTTCTGATCAAATTGCTGTTATGGATTCTGGTATAATACAGCAATTTGGAAAGCCGTACGAAATTTATACTAACCCAATAAATAAATTTGTTAATGATTTTATTGGCAGAACAAATTTTATCTCCTGTTATATCTCTGAAAATAGAAAAATAAAATTTGAAAATTATACATTTAACCTTGATATTCCTAATAATATCATTAAGAAAAATATTCTTCTTTCATTTAGGCCGCAGCATATAAAAATAAATGAAAAAAATGTTTATGAGGAAGATATTTTATTTAATGTCAAATTTTCTTTTGAAACTTTTTTAGGAAATGTCTATCAATTGGAAGCTGTCAGCAACGAAGGAGAAAAAATATTTTTTGAAATTCAGGCAGAAGAGAGAGCGAAATATAATATAAAAATTGGAGATAATATTACTATTTCTGTTCCTAAAAATAAAATTCATATTTTTGAAAGGTAAAATACATGAAAACAATAGGATTTTCAACAGCTGATTTTTCTTTTGATTTTTCTGTAGAAGAATCTATTGATTTTGCTATAGAAAATAAATTTGAAATTATTGAAATTGTTGTTGATGAAAAGAATTTTAAATTAAACGATTTTGATATAGTTTTAATAGATAAAGTAAAAAAAATAAAATCAGACAAAATTTTGGATTTTAGCTTTCATTCTCCTGAAAGCATTAATCTTGGTTCTCTTAATTCTAAAAAAAGAGAAAAAGATCTAAAAGCTCTTTATGATACTGTTGATTTGGCAAATAAAATAGGAATAACAAAAATAGTTGTTCATCCTGGGCATTATGAATCTGCTGATATTGGCAGCGATATTAATATACTTGTTGATTATAATATAAAAGCGATAAAAGAACTTGCGTTATATGCTAAAAAATGTAACGTAGTTCTTTATGTTGAAAATCTTTGTCATGAAAAAGGAACAATAAACAAAAATATAACTCATTTTTATAATATGTGTAAAAATATTGGATTTGATCTTATATCTTTAACACTTGATACAAATCATGCAGGATTGATAGATGGGCTTTCAAAGTCAATAGCTGTAATTGGTAAAAACGTAGGACATATTCATTTTAGCAGCAATAAAGGTGTTGTCAGTGACCATTGTATTCCCCAGGTTGGTGTTATAGATTTTTTTATTTCTAAAGATTTTTTTAACAATTTTTCTGATTCTATTATTATTGAGTTGAATCCTGTAAGGGATATTGAAAATTGTAAGAAAAATATTTTATTAACACGGGATTATCTTTTTTCACTTGAGAAATAATTTAGGAGTTATCAATGAAATTATCTTTTTGGATAGTTTTTATATTGATTTTTGTTTTTTTATTAGTTCCTGTTTACATGCTTTTTAAAGAAAGCTTTATTGTTGAATATCCAATTTCTGAAAAAGAATTAGAAATAGAGATAACAGACATAATTAATAAATTTGAATTTAATGATATTAGAGAAACAGCTTTAGAATGGTTTGAAAGGCTTAATGAAAATGATAAACTGGAAATAGTTACTAAAACTTTTAAACAGTTTAACTCTTCAGATATATTTGCCATAACTGCAGAAAACTATGCCAACTATTTAAATAAAGTAATGCAGAATATTAATATTCAAAAAATATTTATAAAAGAAATTTGTTTAAAGAAAAAAGCTGTTTTTCTTTTTAAAGCAAAGGAATTGATAGATGAAAAAACATTTAATTTTCTTATAAAAGGAACAAAAGAAAAAATATCTTTAGCAAACTATAGCAAAGTTATTCAATCATCATATTTATTTAATTCCATTATAAGGTCTCTTAAAATAGCATTTGTTTCCATGTTTTTTACAGTATTGATGGCTTTTCTATTTGCCTATGTTATCAATAGAACAACATGCCGGGGAAAACATATATATAATTTTATGATGCTATTACCCTTAGTCTCGCCGCCTGTTATTATGGCTTTTGCGCTAATAATGTTATTTGGAAGGCGCGGCCTTATTACCCATGGCTTTCTGCAAAATATACTTCATTTAGTAAATGCTGAAACATTTAATATTTATGGATTTCACGGTATTGTCCTTTCTCAAATGCTGACATATGGACCTATGGCATTTGTAATGCTTCACTCTGTTCTTGAAAAATTGGATACAAGAATTGAAGAAGCTGCTGAATCTTTCGGCGCATCAAGGTGGTATACTTTTAGAAAAGTTGTATTGCCAATGAGCTATCCAGGACTTTTTAGGGCAGCGCTTTTGGTTTTTGCACTTTGCCTCCAGGATTTTGGTAACCCAAGGATAATAGGCGGGGACATTTCAATGATTTCTGGCATTATGTATGACCAAATGGTTGGTTTTCAGAATACTAAAATTGCTGCAGTGCTTGGCGTTATTTTATTAATACCTTCAATTTGTGCATATGTAATAGGAAATATAATGCTTGCAAAAAAAGTATATTCTACAAAAGAGCCGCAGGGGGTTGAATATATAGCAGAGACACCTAAAAAAACAAAATATGTTTTTGAATCTATTTGCAGCATATATTCTTTTTTTATTTTAATTTTATATTTTGTAATTATATGGGGATCTTTTGTTAAAGTATGGGGATATGACAATACATTAACTTTTGATTATTTTACTTCCAGAGGAATATCTGGTTCAAATCAGCTTGAAGGCGAAGTAGGAAGCATGGTTGGCCTGCCCTTGATTTTATCCAGTGTTAAAATGATGGGTATTGCAGGAATACTTGGCGGTTTTTTAGCTGTTATTGTTGGATATGTTTTTGAACGAAATAAAACAAAAATTGCAACAATTACAAATTATATCTTACTGCTTTCTGTTGCTTTGCCTGGTGTTGTTTTTGGCATTGGCTATATTTTAGCTTTTAATGCTCCATTTGGAATAAAAGAGTTATCACTTACTGGGACAATGTGGATTATTATCTTAAATATAATTTTTACAAGGCTATATGGCGGTGTTATGCCTACTCAAGCTGTCTTGCAAAAAATGGATATTTCTGTAGAAGAGGCATCTTTATCGCTGGGTGCTGGCAGAATATATACTTTTCGAAAAGTTGTTTTTCCTGCTTTAAGAAGGCCATGGCTTCTTGGAACACTTTATATATTTGTTTCAGGACTTGTTGCTCTCGGCGCTGTAATATTTTTATCATCAGCAAAATATTCTCTTGCATCAGTAAAAATTTATCTTCTTGCAGAACAGGGTAAATTTGGCCTTGCATGTTCACACAGCACATATCTTATAATAGTAGTTTTTCTTGTTCAAATTATTATGAAATTTATAGAAAAATCAGATAAATATTTTAAGGAAACAAATGGAAAAATATAAAAATATTTATTTTAATACATGGTTTGATATAAATAGTCAAAACCAGCTCTATTCTGCTAATTGTTATTTTTTTCATCATGTATGGAATACATATCTTTATAAAATAAAAAAATCTTCTCCACACAGGAAATAGTCATTACTTACATCCCTCATGACATTTCCCGATGTGGAGATTTTAATTTAAATAATTATTGATAGAGTTATTGTATAATAATTATGTTTGAAAAACAATCAAAAATATAATAAAAAATATAAAAATATTGACTATGTATTAAAAAATGTTATTATTATAACAAAATTGATCAATAAATATGTTAATTTAACAACATGTCTATTGATTAGTAAAAAATTGAAGCATTTATGATCTATAATTTCTTAAACTCGCTTATATTATTTTTCTTAAAAATATAATATTTATTGGCGATTTTCAAAGCTTATTTATAAATATTAAATATATTCAAGAAATTTAAAGCTTTTATTTTTTTAAAACTGATAATTATTAAAATCAAGTTAAGTTAATTATGAAGATTTCAGTATAATACAGCCACATATTTTGAATAAAAAGACAGGGATATTAAATTGGGTAATGAGTCTAACATAATTTAAAAAAAATATAAAACTATTTTAAAGGTTTAATTAATGGAATTGAGACAAGAAAAAATATTATCGCTACTTAATAATAATGGTGGTCTTATAAAAATTATTGACATTTCTAAAATATTGAAAGTTTCTGAAATGACTATTAGACGGGATTTGATAGCTTTGGAAGAGAAAGGAATTTTGGAAAGGATTCATGGCGGAGTTATTTTAAAAAAGAAAGATGAAATAACTTTAGGACACCTCTAAAAACTAGAAAAATAAATACTGTTTCTTCAAGTGCAAAGATTTTTATCGTATAAACACATTTTCTCTTTTGTACCAAACTTTGGAGTGCCTGCTTCCTGCCTGGAAACAAGCCATGTACCCGCCTCTAT
>JAVBQS010000030.1:0-7526 GCA_031548835.1 Spirochaetia bacterium | reverse complement strand
CAGATGGAAGATATATAGAAAATCCTGATGAAACAATTATTGGTAAAAAAGCAGCATCAGATCTTAATCTTAAAATTAATGATTCGCTTGGAGTGTTAACACAGGGAGCAGATTATAGTTTAAGATTTAAAAAATTTACTATAGTGGGATTTTTTGAAACAGGCCTTAAACAGCTTGATGAAAGTTTTTTTCAGATACCTTTGCGTGATGCTAAAGAATTCCTTCGTACTGAAGGCGGAACACAACAGATACTTATTATGCTTAAAGATTACAAAAAAGCTGATAAAACTGCAAAACTTATACAAAATAAAATTTCATTATTGCCTGAATTTAAAGATGTTGCTGTTAATTCATGGAATCAGATAGGAGATTATCCTTCTTTAATAAAAATGATGGAAGTTATCTATGGCTGGATATATATTGTTATCTCATTTCTTGGAGCATTTATTATTTCTAATATTTTAATGATGGTTGTGCTTGAACGGCGCAGGGAGATAGGAATTTTAAAAGCTATGGGGCTTAAACAGTTTGATATACTTTTTATGTTTATTACAGAAGGTGCAGTTATGGGAGCTATAGGAAGTTTTATAGGCGCATTTATTGGATTATTGCTTTGCATTATATTTTCTATTTATGGCATTGATTTTAGCTCAGCTATGGCATCTATCAATTTTCCTACAGACCCGGTTTATTATTCAAAAGTAGATCCTGTAAGTATTTTAACAATGTTTTTTATAGGAATTATTGTGTCAATTCTTGTTTCTATACTGCCGAGCAGAAAAGCAGCAAGCATGAATGCAGTTGATGCAATAAAAAGCGTTATTTAATTTATATAACTGATTATTAGAATCAATTTAATCATCAGTTATTAAGGAAGGTGTAAAAATGAAAAAATATGGAAAATTTATTTTAACTGCAATATTTGTAACATTATGCACAGCTATATATGCACAGCAGCTGCCTTCTCTTACAGGAGAAGAAATCTTGAAAAAAGTAGATGATAATTATGTGTATGATACTATAAAATACACAGGAACAATGGAAATTGATCTTGGCAAACGTATTCTTAAAAAAGATATGTGGGCTGTTGCAAGCGGGAAAAACAGCGCTTTTGTTGAATTTACAAATCCTGAAGACAGGGGTACCCGCTATCTTAAAATTAATAAAGATCTATGGATGTATTTTCCTTCTGAACAACAGACTGTAAAAATTTCAGGACATCTTTTAAAAGAGGGAATGATGGGTTCTGATGTCTCTTATGAAGATGCTCTTGAATCAGATTCTCTTGCTGATAAATATTCAATTACTGTTCTTGCAAATGAAACTGTAGAAGGAAGAATTTGTTATGTTTTAGATCTTAATGCAAAAATTAAGGAAGTTCCTTATGACAGACAGAAACTATGGGTTGACGGAGAAAGATTTATAACTGTCAAAAAGGAAATGTATGCAAAAAGCGGAAAGCTTTTAAAAGAAAGCAAAACTCTTGAAGTAAAACAATTTGGCGCTAGATGGTTTGCAACTGAAGTTTTTATGGAAGATAAACTTAAAAAAGGCGGAGGAACACGCTTTAAAATGACAGATATTGAATTTGGAGTAAAACTTCCTGCAGATCAGTTTAGTATTCGCAGGTTAAACAGGTAGATATATGACAAGTAGAGCAAAATGCAATGTTGCTTTTTTATATATTACAGTTTTTCTTTTTTTAACTTTTTCCCTGTCTGCACAGGAGATTAGCGATAATAAACCATTAAGTTTTTTTGGAGAAATATATACAGAAGCTGCTGCATCTGTATCTGATCCATTTACAGGTAAAGATATATCAGACAGTTCTTTCGGCTACGATGGCGTTACTTCATTTGAACTTGATGCAATAGGCGGCGATCTGCAGCATGCAAAAGTAGAAGCTTCTGTAATTTTCAAACTGTTCTATGGGGACAGCACCGGGAAAATAAATTCAGCAATTGCAGGCAGCACAGATAGTAATTCCCAGGCAATAGTTATTGCAGACAGCAATGGCGCAGCCCTGGCCGCAGAAATTAAAAAGCTCTATCTTTCTGTATTTACTCAATATGTTGATATTTCTTTGGGCCGCATGATAATTAATTATGGCAGAGGCGCTGTCTTTTCGCCTGTTGATCTTTTTGCCACAGTAGATATAACAGATATTGATCTTGGTAGAATAGGAACAGATGCTGCAAGATTTCTTATTCCTGCAGGAGCTGTTTCTGGCATAGACCTTATGACAACTCTTGCTGCAACAGTTGATGAATTTACTACAGGCGGGCGTGTTTTTGGAAATATTCATGGGTGGGATTTTGGCCTTTCAGCTTTCCGCGACGGAAGAGATACAACTTCAGGCGCTGAAGATTGGGTTCTTTCCTTCGGGCTTGATTTTAAGGGAGATGCTATACTTGGCATTTATGGAGAAGCATTGGTCAGCATTCCATGGGAATCAGGTGCTGCTCTGCCTGACAACACTGTATGGTCTGTTATGGGGGGAGTTGACTATTCAATATCAGGAGAGTGGTTTTTTAATCTTGAATATCTTCTAAACACAGGAAACGAAAGCTATAGATCAGGAACTTTCAGGGCAGATCACAATCTATATGCTTCTGTTTTATGGAAAATCAATGAGGCAACTTCGTTAGCTGCAAACAGTATTATCAATATTCAGGAAGAAGCCTGTCAGGGAATTTTTTCCTTTTCCAGAAATATTGCATCAAACACCGCACTGCTTGGATATCTTTTATACAGAAACGGCAATATTGAACAGAGATTTATGTATAATATTGGAGAACTGCTTGCTTTTGTTCTCCGTGTGACTGTTGCATTTTAATATAAAAGTTATTTTTATTATCTTGAGTTAATACAAGTTTTACACTACACTTTTATTATTCTTATAGATGAGGTTACAATAATGGAACTTGTGAAAACAGGAAAAACAAAAGATGTCTACAAGCTGCCGGATGGCAACTATCTTCTTAAATTCAAAGATACAGTTACTGGCCATCCAACTGGCGAATCTGATCCAGGCGGCAACAGTGTTGTTGGCTCAGTTAATGGGGTAGGTTCAGGCGCTCTTAAAATGTCTGCATATTATTTTGAACTTATTAAAAAAGCTAATATACCCACGCACTACATAAGCGCTGATCTGTCAAAAAATGAAATGGTTGTTAAGCCTGCAAAACCATTTGGTCAAGGCCTTGAGTTTGTTGTTCGCTACAAGGCTGTTGGAAGTTTTATTAGAAGGTTTGGCCTTTATGCAAAAGAAGGAGATGTGCTTCCTAAAATATTTGAAGTAACATTAAAAGATGATGCCCGTGAAGATCCTCCTGTTACAAAAGAAATACTTATGGCTTTAAATCTCTTGACTCACTCTCAATATGATGAGATTCATGATAAAACAATAAGAGTTTGCGATATTGTAAAGGAAGACCTTGCAAACCGAGGACTTGAGCTTATTGATATAAAAATTGAATTTGGTATTGTTGATGGCAAAATCGCTTTAATAGATGAAATAAGCGCTGGAAATATGCGGGTCTATAAAAACGGAAAAAAATTGGATTATCTTACTCTTTCAGGTTTTTTTAAGTAAAAAATTTTCAAGGCAAAAAGATTCTTATCTATGTATCAGCCGCTAAAGATATCAGACTTGGCAGAACACAGGCCATGAGTGCAACGAACAGTGAACTGATACATGCATTTATTACACCTTTTTTATCAAGAATCTCATACTAATGCATTCTCATTCATGCGGAAACATTTCTGGTGACAAAATACTAGATAGTTGTGAAAATTATTATATCATCTCTAATGAAGCAGGGCTTGCGAAGCATATAGAGGTAATGACTTTTGGTTAAGTAATTAATAAGAAAATCCTTTTTATAAAATTGTGCTTGATAGTCGTAGTACTATGATATATATACTATATTAATCAATATTGGTGATTCTTGAAAGAGGTAATCTATGGAGGCAAAACTATCATCCGATCTGCTTAGAGGTCATACAGATACAATTGTTCTTGGAATACTATGCAAAGGTGATAAATATGGATTTGAAATCTATAAAACTATTCTTGAAAAAACAGATGAAGAATATGAATTAAAAGAAACAACCTTATATTCCAGTTATAAAAGGCTGGAGAGTGATGGCTATATTACAGCCTATTGGGGGGATGAAACTCTGGGAGGCAGGCGTAAATATTATCACATCACAGAAAAAGGAAAAAAATTATATGCCCAAAACAAAAAAGATTGGGCATTTACACAAAAAATTCTTAATACTCTTTTGGGGGAAAAATAGATGAATACCAGAGAATATATTGATAAATTATTTTCAGATTATGAAAATGATAAAATATTATCTGATTTTAAAGAATAACTGGAATCAAATTTAAAAGATAGAATTAATTATTTGCAGTCAAGAGGCTCTTCTGAAGAAGATGCTTGCGAAAAGGCAACTGCTGAGCTAAGCGATATTTCAGAAATTGCCCAGCAGCTTAGCCTGAAAAAAAGGCAGGAAGTTTTTACAGATATGTATCTTAAAACAAGAAATTATATAAGCATGAGAAGAATGTTCTTATATGTATTACTTGGAGGATTTTTTGCCCTTGGAATTATTTTATCAGCGCTCTCATATTTGTATTCAAAAGATCCTCTGGCAGGTATCAGTTCATTGATTCCCTTTATTATAATTCCAGTCTGCGGATTTTTATTTATAGGGCTTACACAGGAAACTGCATCAAGATATCCTCTTTCCTAGAAGCGTGCATTTCTTTATGCACTTTCAGCATCTGTTATAGTTTTTGGGCTGATTATTTTTTCAATGATGTTTTTTATATCAGGAACAGGGCTTCCTGAAGCTATCGCCGCTCTTATTCCTTTTTTTCTCCCAGGCTCGCTTATAATGATTTTTCTTGTTTTAACAGAAAAAGATCATAATAAACCATGGGTAATTAAACAGCAGGCTGAATGGATCAAAAAACACAGTAAATTATACAATAATCCCAAAACAGCGGCAAAAAGAAGGCTGCTTTCAGGAGCATTATGGATATTTGCAATTGCATTATTTATAACTTTGGGAATAACAGCAGGATTTAAATATTCATGGCTTGTCTTCTTATTTGCAATTGGAGGAGAAGCTCTTATAGAATTTTTTATGATTTCTCAAAAATAGTTAATCTATAAATAGGGATTTGCTATAATTTATTAAAATATAAACTTGAAATTAATATTGTCTTTCCGTAAATTAAGCTTTTCTATAAAACTTTTATAAAAAATTATTCCAGCTATTTATAGAATAGTTTATAATATATAAAGGTTTGCTAAATAGTTTTATACTATCAGTATACATATATAAATCAATCTTTTAAGGAGAAGATGTAAATGTTATTAACAACTACAGAAAATATTAATGGAAAAATTATTGAACATCTTGGACTTGTCAAAGGAAGCATTGTTGAGTCAAAACATATTGGCAGAGATATGATGGCAGGTTTTAAAACTATTATTGGCGGTGAAATAAAAGGATATACAGAAATGCTGAGCGAAGCAAGAAAAATTGCAACAGACCGTATGGAAGCAGAAGCAAAAAAGCTCGGCGCTGATGCAATTGTTGGTATACGCTACACATCATCTGCTGTTATGGCAGGCGCTGCAGAAGTTACAGCTTATGGCACTGCAGTTAAATTTGTCTGATTTATAACTGGTATTTATTGAAACATAATTGAAAAAACAGACTGGAAAAAGTATCTATATTAGACTGTATTTTTAATTTTGATATAAAAGAGAATAGTTTTTATTATAACTTGAATTATTTCTAAGAAATTTAATTTATAATTAAATTTTATTAAAACATTATAAAGAGTAGAAAACTTTGCCATGCTAAAAAAATATTTTATCTATTTTTTTATAAATATTTTATAAACTATCTGCTATTAATATTTATTATTTTGTTTTTTTCAGGATGCGCTAGTGTTGAACCTGATATTCTTCCAAGCGGACAAAACAGCTTTGAAGAATATCAGACAGATACAATTAATTGGATAAAAGAACACCGCGATTTTCAGACACAAAACAGAGAAGAAGAAATTTTTTGGAACGCTCCTGGAGAATGGCGGCCGAAAAAAAATGCTCCTGCTAAAGGCATATTGCTTGTGCATGGGCTTGGAAGTTCTCCATATGATTTTATAGATATAGCTCCTATGCTTGCGGATAACGGATTTTTGGTTAGGACAGTTCTTCTTGCAGGCTGCGGAACTAAACCGTCTGATATGCTTGAAGTTAGTGTTGATGACTGGAGACAGGTTGTTGAACAGCAGATAAATATAATGTCCAGGGAAGTTTCAGATATATATCTTGGAGGTTTTTCTGCAGGAGCAAATCTTGTTATAGAATATTCATCAAAACATCCTGAAATTAAAGGATTAGTTCTTTTTTCTCCTGCTGTAAAATCCAATACGCCTTTTGCTTTTATAACTCCTGCTGCATCCAAGTTTAATAAATGGCTGTTTGATCCTGAAAAATATCCATCCCAGCTTCCTGCGCGTTATATTCTTGTGCCTACAAATGCATTTGCCCAGTTTTACTATTCAAGCTCTTCTGTCCGTTCGCTTTTAAAGAAAAGCCCCTATACAAAACCAGTATTGATAGTTCAGACAAGGCATGATTCTGTTATTGATTCTAAATATATTCTTGAGTTGTTTGAATCAAAATTTACTCATCCTGAAAGCAGGCTTATATGGTATGGCGAAGTTCCTGAAAAAGTCAAAATTTCTTCCAGAGTAATTGTTCGTCCTGATTACCTGCCAGAATGGCAAATAAGTCAATTTTCCCACACTGGAATACTTTTTTCTCCTGAAAACAAAGAATATGGGTATAAAGGCAAAGAGAGAATATGCTGGAACGGGCAAACAAAAGAAGATTATGAAAAATGTCTTTTAGGCGAAGATGTATGGTATTCTGATTGGGGATATAAAGAAGAGGGAAAGATTCATGCAAGGCTTACCTTTAATCCATATTTTAATTGGCAATCTGGAATAATGTTAGATATATTAAACAAAGAATAGCGTGATTTATTTTTATTAATACTAATTTTAAAACTTTATTTTCAGTAATATTATTTAACATTTAAAAGCAGTAATACTGATATTATTCTACTTTAAATTGACTTTATATGATAAAACTTTTTTAACTTATAAGATTTTTTTTGCCGAGAACAATAATATTTTATCTTTTCTGATGCTGCCAAGCTATTCTTATAGATTACTTCCTATAAAAATATAACGGGAAAAAGTATTATCTATATTTTTTTTAATGCCGCAGAATGTTAAAAATTTATGAGATTTATAGTTATTTAATTTATGTTAGCTATTAATAAAAATATTATGCTAGTATAAGTAATAATAAAATTAATGCTAATCGTTAGTTTTATTATTAACAGGCAGGGAGAATTTATCCCGCAAGGTGGCAGCCTGCTGATTTTATAACTTTCTGTATTACTGTAAGACAGCTTTCATATAATTAAAT
>JAVBQS010000008.1:0-4059 GCA_031548835.1 Spirochaetia bacterium | reverse complement strand
TAAATAGTGAATCCTTAAACACTTTTTCTATTTCTCTCATAAAAGGAAATAGAAAATTATAAGATCTATCTATAATTGAAATATGATTTTTCCTCTGACAGGGATCAAAATGAAGGGGAAAGTGAATCAATGTTCTATATTTACAAATAAAAGGAAAATAGGGATATGAAAGCATGTTCTCTGGCAGAAAAAGATTTGTAAAAAATTTTGTCAGTTCATTATCCATCCATATTCCTTGTATAAAATAGCCTCTGCCTGTTTCTCCAATCCATGTCTGGGATATGGATTGTCTAATAATATAATTAGTGGTATCTATATCTTTTTCAAATATTTTTTCAACAGGCAATAAATCAATATCTATAAAGATATTTTCAGCGCTGAATTTATGGGTAATATCATTATTTCCTTTTTCAATTATTTCACAATCATGAGGCCTGAAGGAGAGGTCAAGCCTTACAAGATATAGATAATATCTTTCCTCAAAAATATATAATTTATAAAATACAGGCCTTAGAGGCTCTGCAGGATCAAAAAAATATGCTGTATCTTTTATTACACAATTGATAAATGGCATAATTTCTTCCATAACTGATGTCAAACTATTCATATATTCAGCTTCAGGATAGGGATTTTTAATATCATGATGTATTTTAAAATGAGGGATTATAACTGTTTTTTTTATTTTAAGAAAAAAATCTTCATTTTGGGAAAAATGCATGGTATATGGCAGAGTCTGCTCTTTACATTTTTCAATAATTTTATTAATTTCTGTATCACTATGGCGGATTGAAATAAAATTTAAAATCTGATCCATTGGAATTTGAATATATCTTTTAATAATGAATCTTTCAACATCATTTGTTGTTAGAGAATAGAGCGCATTATCAAAAAATTGGAATATAGGTACATAGCGCCTCATTTAAAAAGTATTGAAAGAGGTATTGACTCTGTTTCAAAGCATTTGCATAATGTAATAGATAATTTTAAGGAGTACTACAGTGCCTTGTGGTAGAAAAAGAAAAAAACATAAAATTGCAACTCATAAGAGAAAGAAAAAACTCAGAAAAAACAGACATAAAAAGAAATAAGCCATATTCAAAAGTATTGTTTACAGTCTGTAATTAGACCCCGAATAATATATTATAATAATAATTCGGGGTATTTTTGTGTATCTTGAAAAAACAAAAATATTCAGGCTATAAAGCAATAAACAGGGTAATATTTTGGAAAATTCTGTGTTGGATTTGGTAAATAATCCGGAAGATTTAAAAAAACTTTCAATAAAAGAGCTAAAAAAGCTTTCTGCAGAAATAAGAGAAAAAATTATTGAGGTCGTAAACACTAATGGAGGCCATTTAGCCTCAAATCTTGGTGTTATAGAACTTTCTATTGCTTTGCATAGAGTCTTTAATTCTCCTGTTGATAAAATAATATGGGATGTAGGCCATCAATCTTATACTCACAAAATTCTTACAGGAAGAAAAAATAAATTCAAAACAATCCGCCAAAACGGCGGTTTAAGCGGATTTCCCAAAAAATCAGAAAGCAAACACGACCCATTTAATACAGGTCATTCTTCAACATCTATTTCTGCAGGATTAGGCATTTTAACCGGCCTTAAAATGCAAAATATAGATGGAAGAGTAATAGCTGTAATAGGTGATGCATCTCTTACAGGAGGAATGGCTTTTGAAGCATTAAACCATGCCGGCCATATTAGAAAAGATTTAATAATAGTTCTTAATGACAATAACATGGGTATAAATGCAAGCGTGGGAGGCTTGTCGCGTTCATTAAGCAGGCTTACAACAACTCTTGCCTACCAAACATTTAGAAGAAACTTTGATAACCTTGTGCAGAAAATTCCTTTTATTGGCAAATATATCAATAATTTTATAGCCAGGGCAAAAAAAGGTGTAAAAGCTGTTTTTTTTAAAAATAATATTTTTTCAGAACTTGGGCTTGAATATGTAGGCCCAATTGACGGCCATAATATGTCCCAGCTTATAAAAGTTTTTGAAAATGTAAAACAAATATCAAAACCTGTAGTTGTCCATGTTTCCACTATAAAAGGAAAAGGATGCGAATATGCAGAGGGAAATCCTGTTCTTTATCATGGAGTGTCTCCTTTTTCAATGGTTGATGGTATTATTGAGAAAAAAAGCAAAATAACATATACAGAATTTTTTTCAGGAATTCTTGTTAATCATGCTTTAAAAGATGATAAAATTGTTGCTATTACAGCTGCAATGACAGAAGGGACAGGATTAAAAGCTTTTAGCCAAAAATTCCCAGACAGATTTTTTGATGTCGCAATTGCAGAGCAGCATGCTGTAACTTTTGCAGCAGGGCTTGCCGCAGCAGGGCTTAAGCCTATTGTGGCAATTTATTCAACTTTTATGCAGCGGGCTGTAGATCAACTTATACATGATGTTGCAATACAGTCGCTTCCTGTTGTTATTGTAATGGACAGGGCAGGTCTTGTTCCAAATGATGGCGAAACACACCACGGCATATTTGATATATCGCTTTTCAGAACTATTCCAAATATTGAATTTCTTTCACCATTTGACCAGAGCGATGTAGAGCTTATGATAGATTATGCTATTAAATCTGAAAAACCTGTATTATTAAGATTTCCCAAAGATATAGTTCCTGAATCAACAGGTGAAAAAAAAGCATTAAAAACAGGGCGGGGCAGATTTTTATTTAAAAATTCGTCAGAAATTCTTATGATTGGCTATGGAGGCATATTATCCAATATTGTAGAAGCAGGATCTCTTTGAATAAGTAGCGGTATAGAAAATGATATTTATGATCTCTGTTTTATAAAACCTATTGATGAAAATTATTTATGTGAAATTATTTCAGGATATAAAAAAGTTTTTATTTTTGAAGATAGCATGACTTCCAATGGAATGGGAGAATATATAGCTTCGCTTTTATATAAAAACAGAATTGAAACAGATTTTCACTTTAGAGGAATTGAAAATTATTTTCCAGACCATGCTTCAAGGAAAGAACTTTTAGTCAAGAATTTACTTGATGCAAAAAGCATATTTCAATATGTTGGAGAAAAAAGTGGCGCCGGAAAGATTTGAATTTTCTGAAAAGATTGAAAATAATGAACTTTTTCCTCCAAACATGGATTATCCCTATTTTGAAAGAGTACGGTATACCAGCTTTTTTCATAAAGAAGATAATTTCTCTCTTGTAAATGCATGTTTTCTTTCAGAAGTATCACTTCTTGTTTATAACCATCCTGCATTTATTAAATATGCATTTTATTATGCAGGCTTTGATAATTTTAAAATGTTTATTGGAAAAAATGTTGCGCGCTGTTTTGCTGCAAGAAAAGGCAACTGCCTTGTTGTCGGTTTCAGAGGAACAGAACTCCAGCTTCCTTCTGTTATTCCAGGTTTTATTGCTGATTTTAAAATAGCAATGTCTCCTGAAAAAAATGGACATCTTGTTCACTCAGGTTTTCAAAATGTTCTTGATGAGATATGGGAAGGCGAAGATATGCTTTATAAATATCTTTTGGGACAAAAAAAGAAAAAACCTTCTTTAAGAATTTTTTTTACAGGACATAGCCTTGGGGGTGCATTATCATTAATTGCTGCATCAAGATTTCCTTATGTAAATTGTGTATATACTTTTGGCTGTCCAAGAGTAGGCAACAAAGAATTTAATAATTCAATAAAAGCAAATGTTTTTAGAATTGTTCATAATAATGATATTGTTGCAGAACTTCCTCCTAAAAAATTTATGGTTATAAAAACTGATGATGAATATTGCCATAAAGGCGAGCTTAAATTTATTGATTCACATGGTAAAATAAGAAACAAAATTGGCAATAAATTTGCTCTCAGGGCTCTTAATGGAAAACATAAATCTTCAAGTTCTATTATTTTTGAAGAATTTCTTTTTAATCTTTCAAAAACACGGGGATCTTATATTATTGATCACTCTCCTTACTATTATTCAGCAAAATTATGGAATGCTTATCTTGATTTATATGCTTCTGAAAAAAATAAGAAACGTTTTTTTAAATTAAAT
>JAVBQS010000023.1:0-6310 GCA_031548835.1 Spirochaetia bacterium | reverse complement strand
ATTAATGCCGGATATTAAAAAGGCCGGATATTTCCGGCCTTTTCGTTAAAAACTATTTTGTTATTACTTTTCCTATTGCCTGCTCCCAGTCAAAATAAGCTGCAAGATATTCATAAACAGATGAAATAAAGCTTATATTTGAAAGTTCATAACTTGTTGTTGCATCTTTAAGATCAAGCTGTGTTGCCATGCCTGCCCTGTAAGATGTTTGCGCTATATCATATGCTTTTTTTGAAGTTTCTACTGTTGCTTCAGCAGACTCGATTCTTTGTTGTGCTTCTTTAAGAGTTAGATATATACTATTTATCTCTGCTGCAACATCCGCTCTTAACTGCTGGAGTTTTATTACAGACTGCTCATATTCACTTTTTGCTTTTTTATCCTGAGAAAGCAGCGCTCCTCCTGTAAAAATTGGAAGAGAAACAGTTAGTCCAAGCTGTGCAACTTTTGTATTATCATCAAGAGAAAATTGATCTGATGCAGCGCTTATTGCAAAAAGAATATTTCCCCTGATTGCAGGCAGATGGTCAGCTCTTGCTGCTTTAACATTTATTTCTCTAAGAGATACTTCTGATACAGTTGCTTTGTAGTCAGGCCTTCCTGCAAAAACATCTGACATTGGAATAAGTTCAGGAATATCAGGATAATCATCAAGATTTGTATTGAGACTTATCTCTTCATTTTCATCTATTCCTGCAAGGTTTTTAAGATTAATTCTTGCAAGGTCAAGATTTCTTTGTGCCTGCAGTGTTTCAGGTATCTTTGTTTTCCATTCAACTTCTGCCCTGAGAAAATCAAATTCTGAAATTACTCCGCTGTTAAATTTATTTTTAGCATTTAAATAATTTTCATAAGTATTGCTTTCAATATTTTTCCTTACCTCAAGAAGCTGTTGAAGAAGAAAATTTTGATAATAAACTTTTTTTGCAGAAGTTATAATTGCCTGTTTTTGCGCATCATAAATATATCCTGACATAAGTTTATATTGCTTGCTTGCTTTTATAGCATTTAAAACCTTGAGGTTAAAAATCTGCTGATTAAGAGAAAGGCCAAAACTAAACTCATTATCTTTATTTACAACAATATCCTGATAGATAAACCTGCCGCTTGAATCTGCAGCAACAGCAACAGGCTGCTCAATTTCCAGAAGATTTCTTATATATCCTGCCTCTGCCCCTATTGTGGGAAGAGCCTGAGATCTTGTTAATTTTTCTGTTGAATCTGCAATTTCAAGATCTTTTGCAGCAATCATAAGCTGCTTGCTGTTTTTTTCAACAAGTTTTATATAATCGTCAATAGTTATTTCAAGAGCCGGCAGGTTTACTGCTGCTATTGCAAGCATACAAATTAATAATGTTTTTCTCACTGCAGAGCCTCCATTGCTTTATTCCTATGGCGTGTCAAAATATTTTCAATTGCAGGAATTACAAATAGTGTAAGTACTGTAGAAGCAATTATACCGCCAATACTTACCATACCCATGGGCTTTCTCATTTCTGCGCCTGATGCGCCTATTCCCATTGCCATAGGAAGCATACCCAGAACTATCGCAATATTTGACATAATTATTGCCTTTAGTTTTGTAGGACATGCTTCAAGTAGAGCTTCTTTCATTGTCATTCCTTTTGCTGTAAGCTGGTTTGCATAATCAAGTATAAGAATTGCGTTATTTACTACCATACCTACAAGCATTATTATAGCCATCATAGATATAAAGTTCATATTGCTTCCTGTTGCAAGGAATGCAAAAACAACACCTATTAATGAGAGCGGGACTGTAAGAAGAATCAATATTGGCTGGAAAAGTTTTTCAAGTATTGCTGCCAGAAGCATATATGTAAGAACTATTGCAATTAAAAATGCAAATGCCATTTCCCTGTTAACACTTTCCATTTCCTTTACATCTCCTCCAAGTTCCATTTTATATCCTAATGGAAGATTAAGCTTCGCAACTTCCTCGTTTACTATTGCCATAAGCTGGCTCTGGGCATATCCCTGGGTAATGTCAGATGTGAATTCTATTGCTTTAAACTTATCTGTATGCATTATTTTATTATAACCAGATGTGAATTCAATTCTTGCAAATTGTGATAACGGCCATATTCCTGTGGGGGTAACGATTGATATATTTTTAACATCTTCATAGGACTTTACAGCATCATCTTTTAAAACAACTTTTATATCATATTCATTTCCTTCATCCCTGAATTGAGTCATTACCATTCCCTCTATAGCGCTTCTTACATTAAGTGCTATATCATAAACAGTAATTCCTGCATCAGCTATTTTTTTCCTGTCAGGAAAAATTGTAAGCTCAGGTTTGCCTGCTCTTGAAGATGAATCAATATTTAAAAACCCTGGAGTTTGTTTTAGTTTATCAAGCAAAATATCTTTATATTTTTCAAGTTCTGAAAGATCCTGTCCTGTTAAATAAAATGTTATAGGCTTTTCTTCTCCGCCGCCGCCTCCTGAAACAGCAGAAACCTGTATTGTTGCGCCTGGAATATCTGCGAGACGTGACGTTATTATTGAAGCATAATCCTGATTTGATAGTTTTCTTTCATTTTTATCTGTAAGTTTGACATTTATGCTTGCCATATTTGTACCTGTATCAATGTCTGAAAGTTTTCCAAGCTGTGATATTATATGTTTAAGATCAGGTATATCTGTTAGTCTTTTTTCAATTTTTTCCACAAGAACAGCTGTTTCATCAAGGTTATATCCCTGCGGCATTTCTACTGTTATTGCTATATCTCCTTCATCGCTCATTGGGAAAAATTCAAAATTAATAAATTTAAATAGGCTCATGGAAAATATAAAAACAGCTATCGTTAAAATAACAACAGCAATACTTCTCTTTTTTGTTTTAAGTATTTTCTCAAGCATTCTTTTATATCCATTTTCAAATTTTTTAAACATAGTTTCCAGAAATTCACCAATTTTATTTTTTGAAACAACATGATCAGGCAATATAAAAGATGCCATCATTGGCGTAATAGTAAAAGCAATCAATAGTGAAAAAACAGTTGCAAAAACAACTGCCATTGCAAACTCTTTTAAAAACATTCCTGCTATACTCCCCATTGTTGCAAGAGGGAGGAATACTGCTATGTTTGTAAGCGTTGAAGCAAATACAGCAACAACAACTTCGTTAGTTCCATTAAGCGCTGCTTCTCTTTTCCCATGTCCAAGTTCCTTATGCCTGAAAATATTTTCAAGAATAACTACAGAGTTCATAACAAGAACACCTACAGATGTTGAAAGCCCCATCAATGTCATCATGTTAAGAGAGTATCCCATTAATTGGAAAGTAAGAAATGTTGGTATAAGTGAAAAAGGCATGGTAAGCGCTACTATAATAGTAGAACGTAAATCATGCAGGAAAAACAGGAGAACAAGAGAAGTAAGTATTATGCCCATGATTATATTAGACATTGTATCATCTACAGAAGACTGGATATAATCTGCTGTTTCATTGACTATTTTAAGATCTACACCTGGGGGAAGTTCTTTGTTTAACTCTGCTACTATTTTACGCGAATCTTCTGCAATTGTTACAGCATTTCCTTCCGGGCTTTTAATTATACTAATTAATATTGCGTTTTCGTTTCTTATTTTTGTTTCATTATCGAAATATATTGTTCTTTCTCTTATTTCTTCGCCTGAATCAAAAATATCTGCAATTTCACCAAGTTTTTTTTGCCCGCTTGCTGTTGGTATGTCAAGATCTCTAATTTCATCTATTGATTTGAATTCCCCTTCCACTTTTACACTATATTCCTGTCCAGCATCTTTAAATGTTCCTGAAGGCATATTTATATTTGAAGCTGAAAGCATCTGATTTATGGCAGAAAGTGAAATTCCATTTTGCTGAAGAATTTTATTTTCAAACTCCATCCTTATTTCTCTTTTTTGTCCGCCTGTAAGAGAAACATTACCTACATTTGGAATTTGAGATAAAATATCTTTAATTTTCTTATCTCCAAGATCATAAAGCTCTTCCATTGATATGTTGCCGGAAAGAATAATATCTACAACAGGAATAGCCTGGATATCAAATTTATCAACTATGGGTGTTTCTGCATCATCAGGCATATCATTTAATATTGCATCTACTTTGCTTTTTACATCCTGATATGCCACATCTTGGTCTTTTGATAATTCAAAACGTATAATTATTACAGATGCACTATCAAGCGAATATGAGTTTACATAGTTTATACCGCTAATTGTAGATATACTATCCTCTATTTTTTTTGTAATTTGAGTTTCTATCTGTTCAGGGTTTGCTCCAGGATAGACAGTCTGTATTACAACAAATGGAAATTCTATATTTGGCAAAAAGTTAAGAGGCAGACTTAGAAATGCAATTATTCCAAAAAGAATAATTGCTCCAATAAACATGCTTATAAGTACCGGCCTCTTAACTGAAAGGTCTGCTAAAAACATAATTATTCTCCTGTTATTACCTTTATTTTGCTTGAATCTGTAATAATTCTGCTGCCTTCGGTAATAAGTGTATCTCCATCATTAAGTCCCTGGGTTATTTCAATTTTCTCGCCAGTCTGCCATCCTGTTTTTACAGTTCGTTTTACAGGACTGTTTTCTGATCCGACAACATAAACATAACTTCCTTCGCCGTTAGTAAGTATATATTTTTTATCTACTGCTATTGCTGAATTATTTTCATATACAAAAATATTTATATCTGCATTAACTCCGCTCATAATTTTATGTTCTTTATTATCAAATTCAACAAATGCGCCAAAAGCCTGTCTTGAAGGATTAAGTGAAAGATCTATTTGAGTTACCTTTCCTTTTATAGTATTTCCTTCCCATGTTGCATCTGCATTAATTCCTTTCTTTACTTTTGAAATATCTTTTTCAAGAATCCATACTTTTCCTGTAAGCTTGTCATAGTTGGCAATAGTAAAAAGATGGTCTCCTGAACTTACATTTTCAGAAACTCTTACATCAAGCCTTGTTATATATCCGCTTATTGGAGCAGTAACGTTGACCATTTTATTAACATTATCCCAGTTTGCTTTTGCAACATCATAACCTGTCTTTGCATTATCATAATCCTGCCTTGACACTCCCTTGCTTTCATATAGCTGTTCAATTCTTTTAAATGATTCTCTTGAATTTTCATATGAAGCTTTTGCCTGATAATAGTTTGCTGCTGGATTATTTAACGGGAATTTAATTATTACTGTATCTTTCTCAACATAATCTCCGACTTTATAAAGTATTTTTTCAACAGAATCGCTTACTAATGCTGTTGCTGATGATTCAGTTATTCCTGTCACTGTTGCATTATATTTAAGCGCTACTGCAAATTTCTGTTTTTTTATAGTCAATACTTTTACAGGAACTCCTTCAGATTCCTGTATCTGCGATATACTGCGTGTTTCAAGATCTCCTTCATATTTTTTTGCAGAACATCCTGAAACCAGAAAAAATATCATAAAAACAGATATTAATGCTGCAATAATTTTTTTAATATTCATTTAATTCTCCTTTTTATCCATTGAGCGGCCTTCCTGACGATAACTAAAAAGGCCATATAAAAATATATTAATAAGCTTTGAAATATCTTCATCTTCAAGCTTTTTTATATTTACTCCGCTATCTTTATATACAAGAATATCAATAATTCCCTGTAGATATGCAATAATTGAAACAATTTCAATTATTGATTTTTTTTCACAAATAAGTTCGCTGATATTTATTCCCAATGATTTATTAAATAAATCAAAATAAAACAACTCTTTTTCTTTGTGGTAGTTAGTATTCCATTCTTTAAACTCCTTTTTATCAAAAACAGAACGATTTATAGTCATAACTTTACTCATAGTTCTTAGTTTCTTATCTTTATAATATTTTACAATAATATTTTTTAATGTAGAAAAAAGCTTTTCTTCTATTGTTTCGCCTTCGATAATTGATTTGCTTATAATAGCTGTTATATCTTCTTCAACAAGCTTATGGATTTCTATAAACAGATCCATCTTGTTTTTAAAGTGCCAATATATTGCGCCTCTTGTTATGCCGGCTTTTTTTGCAATATCGCTCATTTTTACAGAGTCATACCAATTTTCGCTAAAGATAGCTATCCCGGCATCTATAATATCTTGCCTTGTTTTTTCTGAATCTTCTTTGGTCTTTCTCAAAAGGCACTCCTTATTTATTTACATACATGTATGTATGTAAAATAGTTCTTACATACATAAGTGTCAATATATTTTTTCTAAAAAAATATAAGTTATAAATTGTTTATATTTTATTTATAAGAAAAATAAGGATGATA
>JAVBQS010000163.1:0-4383 GCA_031548835.1 Spirochaetia bacterium | reverse complement strand
AAGCATAAAGCTGCTTATATTATAGCTTACATCTCCGCGTCTAAACATTAAAGCAGGCATATTAAATGAAACAGGCAGAACAAGCTGTCTCATTCCTTTTGACCCTTTTGCCAGCAGGTCTTTGTAAAACGAACTTTTATTTATTTTATTTTGCCTAAAAAGATAATTAATTTTCTTAAAATTATCTATAACCTGGGGCGAGTTTAAATAACTTCCAATAATAATATCAGGATATCTTTTTGTTTTTAGAAGAGCTTTTGCCGGATCTTTTTTATAGACAGGTTCAATTTTTAATGTATCATGCTCAGAGTTAAACATTTCGACATATGATATAAATTCAGGATTATCTGTCCATAACACTACTTTATGGCTGCCTGGGCCGTACTTTTGCATAAAAAATAATGTTACTAAAACAGCAAGTATAATAATTAAAATAATGATAATTCTGTTAAGTCTCATAGCTGGAAATTTATGGCACATGAGCTATAATGTCAATTGTATATGGGTGATATTTCAAGATTCAATAGTTATTCAGAGTATTTGACAAAAAAATATTTAAAAAAAGCATTTAGGGTTGCAGTCGATGGAGGTTTTTCCTGTCCCAATAGAAAAGATAGAAATAGCCCTGGCTGTATCTATTGTGATGTAAATGGGGCAAGGGCAACCTATCTTGATAAAACTGTTGAAATAAGAGAACAAGTTACAAGAGGCATTGCTTTTCTCTGTAAAAGATATGGCGCTGAAATTTTTCTTTTATATTTCCAGGCTTTTTCAGGCACATTTGGAGATTCTAAATATCTTAAAGAATTATGGGACTATGCGCTTTCACTTGAAAATTTCAGTGAATTGATAATATCTACAAGGCCTGATTGTATTGATGAAAAAAAAGCAGATATTATTGCATCCTATATAAAAAAAGATTTTGATGTATGGGTAGAAATAGGGCTTCAAAGCAGTAATAATGAAACATTAAAAAAAATAAAACGGGGCCATACCAGAGAAGATTTTGAAAAAGCTTTTCAAATACTTCGTGAAAGAAGTATAAAAATTGTGCCCCATCTTATTTTTGGACTTCCTGGCGAAACTTTTAACAATATGATGGATAGTGTTAAATATATTTCATCTTTAAAACCTGAGGGAATAAAATTTCATAATCTTCATGTTGTAATGGGAACAGAATTAAGCAGGCAATATTTTAGGGGAGAAATAACGGTTCCCAGCCTTAAAAAACATGTGGATTATCTTGTGAGTGCAATAGAGCTTTTGCCTCCTGAAACAGTTGTTATGCGCCTTACCTGCGATACTCCCTATAAAAAGCGCCTTGCTCCGAAAAATGATTTAACAAAGACAGAGGTTATCAGGCTTCTAAAAAAAGAACTTGAGAAAAGAGATACTTTTCAGGGTAAATTTTATTAAGTTTAATGTTATTGTTTTTAATAAGATGATATTTCTATTATAAATTTTTTACCTGCTTTTTTATAATCCAGTTGCATATTTTACATAAATAGTGTTAGCAATAAAATTGCTGATTTTGCCATAAATTTCATTATTTCTACTGCCTGATATGACCTTGAAATAAATCAATTATTCAGCCTATATTGTATTATGGCTGAAAAACAGTTGAGTAATAAAAATTCCAGACAAATTGACCCTGATAAAGATAAAAAAGAGGAAAATTTATCATTTTTGGAGAAAATTCTCAATTTATTCAGAGATAACAGCCCTGAAGCAAAGAAGAAACAGCTTTTAAAAGATATAAGTAAAATATAAAAAAAGCAGAGATATAAATTTATAAATATTAAAACAGAAGAAGCTCTCCCTGCTCTTGCAAAATTCTATTACCAGATTTATAGCGTGACAGCAGTGCCTGCAAAATTTCTTTCAGGACAGGAAAATTCACCATCTTTGAAATCAGTTTTTATAGATAGTGTTTTTTCAGAAAAACAGAAAAATCTGATTGACCGGCTCCAGAAAGAAAATGTTGAAAAACGGCTAACTGAAAACAGCGCAGAGCTTGAAAATGTCAAGAAAGAGCTTGCAGTTCTTATGCAGTCAGTCAGCGAAGAACAAATGTCAGATGTAAATAGAATTTATAAACAATATCTTATTTTTGTCAGAATGCTTAAATTTGATTATTACTTTTTCCTTAAAAAATTTGACTCATCGCTTCCTGAAATGGATTTCAAATATAAGCCTTTGTTTAAGCCTGTAAACTGTGAATATATACTTGATGATTTAATTGAAATGGTTTCAATTTTTCCATTGCTTTTAAGCTATGCTTCATGGAGCGAAGTGTTTGAAGTTTTAAAAACTTTTAAAAAGCAGGATGTTTTATCGCGCGATGACTGGTCAAAGCTTGTCAGATTTATAGGCAATGTTTTTAATTCTGAAGTTCTTCAATATATGATTAAATTTGTTTCAAAAGATCCTTTTTATACTGTTCCTATTGAAGAGCCGAAAGAAAATATTTGTGATGAATATTTTACAAAACTCAAAACTTCTGTCGAGATGGTTATTCAGAAAATTTCTCTTGAAAAGAAAAATTCAAAGAAAGATGCGCTTCTTAATCAAATTTTTGGAAATGCTGCAGCAGTAAACAGAATGAAAAATTATACAGAAGCAAATAATGGTATTTATAAACAAAAACTGCTTGGCGGATATTTACATATTGAAGCTCTTAATTATGTAAAAGCATTTATGCTTGATTATGTTAAAAAAGATATTATGAAAATTGTCAATTATCTTGTTGTAAAAGCAGAATGGAAAACAAATACATCAAGCAAAGATATGTCTGATACACTGGAAGCATTGGTTTCTCTTTCAGATAAAATTATACAATTTGATAACTCTTTGGCATCTGATGAAGATGTCGGCGTTAAAATGAATTCTTATATGAAAAGAATGGCTTCGGACCAAAAATATAAAATAGAGATAAAAAAACTTCTTCACGAGATAAACAGCAAAGCTGTGCTTCTTTCACAAGAGGTTTATAAAAATCTGGCAAAAATTGCACAGATACTTGCAGATATTCTTCCTGAGTTAGGCGATAATAAACCGCCCATGAATATTATTATAAATCCAGCTGTTGTAAAATCAGGTTATGAAGGCGATATTACCGAAGATATTAAAGCAGTATACAAAAAGATATATCTCTTTTTAAATCTGATGAAAATTGTTTTTGCAAAATAAATGGTATTACCCCGAAACAAGTTATTTACCCCGCCACGGGGGAGGACAGGGCTTTACTGCAGGACAGACCATGCACTTACCGTGTGTATTCCATTGCAACACAGCGGGGGGATTATACTTTTTGTTCACCTCCTCGCTCAGTCATGTGCACTGCAATAAGGAGATTGCGTCCTGCTCCGCGACACAGATGTCGCAATCAGTGCAGGAAACTGCGATTGCTCGCGACTCTCGCTTCGTAGGTGAATAACAATAAATAAATTTAAATAATATTCCTGCTTATAAGGTTCATAAATTCTTCTCTTGTTGCAAGATTATGAAAACTTCCTAAAACAGAAGATGTTGTCATTAAAGAGTTTTGTTTTTCAACACCGCGCATCATCATGCATAAATGTCTGCATTCCATAACAACACCGACACCTTCTGCTTTTACACAATTTTTTATCTCCTGGGCAATTTGCGATGTAAGCCTTTCCTGAATTTGCAGCCTTCTTGCATACATTTCAACAATTCTTGCAATCTTACTAACACCTATAACCTGCTTGCTTGCTATATATCCTATATGACATTTACCATAAAAAGGAAGCATATGGTGCTCGCATAAACTATATACTTCTATATCCCGCAATATAATCATATTATTTGCTTCTGAAGCAAATATTGCGCCGTTAACCACATCTGTAATATTTTCTTTATATCCTTTTGTAAGAAAGGAGAGAGCATCTGCATATCTTTCCGGAGTTTTTAATAACCCTTCTCTTTGAGGGTCTTCGCCAAGCTCAATTAAAAGCTCTTTCACAAGATTTATCACTTTTTCCCTATTCATAATAGTTATGATAACAGTAAAAACATTCTATTTAAAGTGGTTTGTAAACAGTTAGATTATGTTATAGCTATTTCCGGATTTAATAATATTATAGGTTTTTTTAATAGACTTGTTCGATAACCCCTAAAAATGGTAAGAAAGAAAAATGAGGCGAGGGAAAAAGAAACCAGATAGTAAATCAGTATTATTCAAACGTTTGTATGGGGTAACACCGGAGACATTTGAACAGTTGAAATCGGTTCTGAAAAAAGAATATGATCAATTGCATAAGCAGGGTGGTAAACCGCTAAAGCTGACAGTAGCGGACAAGCTGACAATAACCTTAAAATATTTGAGAGAATATCGAACGATGGAATCTATCGGAGCAGATT
>JAVBQS010000148.1:0-10177 GCA_031548835.1 Spirochaetia bacterium | reverse complement strand
ATTGATTTTGCAAGAAAAGGCCTTCCTTGTGTAAGATTTGAATCAAGCTGTAATGATTCAGAAAACTGTTTTTCAGCTGCATTATAGCTGCCCTTTTTGTAATATATTTTGCCAAGCATAAAATGGGCAACAGGAAAATATTTTCTTGTTTCTATTGCAGCAATAAAAGATTCAGCTGCTTTATCCGGCATGCCTGAATCTTCATATGCCCATCCTGTGAAAAAAAGATTTTCTGATTTTATATCATTTTGTATATGATCCAGAAAAAAGTTATCATATACATTATTTGAAAGTTTGCCATTTAAATTAATTTCATTTAAATATGCTGTGCAGTTGCCTGAAAGAAATAACGGAAGAGATTTGTCTTCCCACAAACTTCCGGGAAGAATATTTTCATCCTGCAAAATGCTGTCTGAAACAATTTTATTTTTTGCAAGTAAAATTCTGGCTTCTTCATACTCGCCTGTTTCTTCAAGAAGTCTTGCAAGGCTTAAATATGCTTTACTGTTTTCAGGTTCCTGTTCCAATATATTTTTAAATAGTTTGATTGATAATTCTATATTTCCGTTATAGTAAGCCATAATAGCATTCATCATCTTATCTGAATCCTGCCGGCTATTTGCCAGTTGATTTTTATTTTCAGGATTTTCAACTGTTTCGCAGCATGATAACAACACCAATAACAGTATAAAAAAGTAAGCTGAGATAAATTTTATTATTTTTATTTTAACTGATTTTGTTTTTGCAAAAAATATTTTCTGTTTTATAATTTTCATATAAATAAAGTATAACATTAAAAAAATATTTTAATAGCCTAGAGATATGGTTTTTTATTTTTGATTTTTAAACAACACAAACCCTGTTTTTTCCAGATCTTTTAGCCTCATATAAAGCCTTGTCGCTTCTTTTAATTATATCTTCATATGTTTTATCTCCATCAAGGCGGCAGCTTGCTCCTGCGCTTACTGTCATAGATATACTGAGATTATCATTTATATATATTGCTTCTTTTTCAACAAGTTTAATTGCTCTTTCTGCAATTTTAAAAGCATTATCTATGCCTGTGCCTGGAAGTACGGCCATGAATTCTTCGCCGCCATATCTTGAAAACATATCATTTGACCTGAATTGAGTATTTAATATTTCACTTACTTTAATTAAAACAACATCTCCGGTATCGTGTCCGTAGTTATCATTTACATTTTTAAAAAAATCAATATCAAAAATTATAATGCTGAATTGTGTATTATTTCTGACTGATATTTTAAAAGAATCAGATAAAAATTGTGTTAATGCACGCCTGTTTGGAATTTGTGTAAGAGTATCTATTGTAGCCATTCTGAATAACTGCATGCTGGAATTTTGAAGCTTGGCAGTCATTTCATTAAAAGCATCGGAAAATTCTCCTAAAAAATCTACCTTTTGGGAAAAGTCTCCCTGCGAAACCATTTTTGATTGCCATGTAAGATGTCTGAGATTTGACTGAAGCGCTTTTAGATTGGAAAGAATATATCCTTTTCCTGGAACAGTTGTCTGCAAATCTCCTTTTGCAAGGCTTGAACTTAATTCTCTAAGATCAATTATAAAATTATATAATTTTTTAAAATCAGGATTATTTGTTAGAGCCGGATCAATTTTTAAATCTTCAGGCAGTTTTAAACTAGTTAGTAATGTAAGCATAAGTTTAATCCACTCATTCTCTTTATCGTGTATTTCTTCTATGCTCATGTTTTTTATACTACATTTCTCCAACAATTATAATCCCTATTGTTTTGTTACCATAAATCTGCATGTTCTCGCCCCGGTACACCAGCAATCTATTTCTTTAGCTTGCCACTCTTTTCCTGTAAATTCTTCAAAAAGGGCAGATATAAATCCCTCATCATAAATACAGGTTTCATAATCAAGTTCCGGTAATCCTGAACAATCAAGATCTTCATCAACTGTAAGTAAAACTTTTCCTTCATCAAGATGTGCTTCTTCGACTCTCAATATACCAATTTTTTTTTCTTTTAAAGCTTTGTGTGCTTTACTTACAAATTCTTCAATAGAAGAGGCAGGATTGATATAGCTTTCATAAAAATATTTACCTGCAACTTTTCCTGCCTCATAAAAGAGTTTGTCAGCCTCTTCTGTGCCAAATCTCTGCTCAGCAACATCTCTCAGTGTAAATTGCATTAAGCGGTATAATTCAAGATCTGTAGCATTTCCTAAATTTGGCCTTCCAAGCGCTAAATTACCTATTAATTCTTTAGTAAATTTATACTTTCTCATAAACTATATTTTTCCTAGTTTTATATATTGTTTACTATAAATAATACTCAAATTTAATATAAAAAGAAACTAGTAAAAGCTATTAGTTCTATCAATTTATGTATTGAAAAGCAATTTGATAGCTGTTTTAGCAAGATGTATCAATAATTTTAATATTATGATATAAATTGGAATAGACTGGGGTGTGGTTGAATTTATAAATATATTTATAAATAAAATACTTCTATAATATTAGAAAATATTTAAGATAATATCTGCCAATATTTTACAAGATATTATTTTAATATCTTGTAGTAAATATTGTAAATCAAATTTAGATTAAAGATTATTTTAATTACTGAAAGATTAAATTTTAGACTAATAATTTTAGATTTTATAAGGTTTAAAGGTATATATGAATAAAAAGCATAAAATTCTTGTTGTTGAAGATGAAGATGATATAAGAGAACTTATTGCTTTTAATCTGGAACTAAATAATATGGAAGTCTTTAAAGCAAAGAACGGAGAAGATGGAATTGAAATTGCTGAAAAAGAACATCCTGATATAGTTATCCTGGATCTTATGCTTCCAGGAATAGATGGTTTTGACGTTTGCAGGCATCTTAAAAAAAATACAGCAACAAGAGATATAACTATTATAATGCTTACAGCCAGGTCTGAAGATCCTGATGTCGTTACCGGGCTTGAGATTGGAGCTGATGATTATATTACAAAGCCTTTTAGCCCAAGAATACTTATTGCAAGAATTAATGCTACTCTTAGAAGAAAAAATGATGGCGGAAATGAGCAGCCTGCTCCAATGCAGCAACTTAGTATTCATAATATAATAATAGATATTCCAAGGCATGAAGTTTATGTTAAGGGAGAATTTATAAATCTTTCTGTAACTGAATTTGAAATATTAAAATTCCTTGCTACAAGTCCTGGATGGGTTTTTTCAAGAAACCAGATTATAGATTCTGTTAAGGGAGGAAACTACCCGATAACGCTGCGTTCTGTCGATGTTCAGATACTTGGGCTTAGAAAAAAACTTGGAAGCGAGGGCAGATTTATAGAAACTATAAGAGGGGTCGGCTACAGGATGCAGTCAGAATAGGACTGCTTTAATATTAAAATGAAAAAAAGAACTTTATTTTTCCAGTTTTTCAGCATTCAGCTTATTCTTGTTTTTGCATCGATTTTTATGACTACCTTTTTTTCAACAAAAACACTTATTGATTTAATTAATACAAAAAATGAAACAGAACAGGAATCTATATGCAGGCTTATTGTTAATATGCTTCCTGAAAAAAATTTTACATCCATATATGATGCACAGGATTTTGCATTCAGGGCTTCTGCAGGCACAAGAATAAGACTTACTCTTATTCAATATTCAGGAAGCGTTATTGCAGATTCATATAATGATCCTTCTATAATGGAAAACCATTTTAAAAGAGATGAAGTACAGAAAGCACTAAAAGGTTCTATCGGAAAATCAATAAGGTATAGCGCTACAATGGGAGAAGAGATGTTATATACTGCAATACCTGTGCCTACAAGAAATCTTATTGTAAGAACATCTATTTCTGTAGAAGGTATAAAAAGACAGCTTGAATTTATTTACAGACAATTAACATTATTTACCTGTCTTATCCTTTTTCTGGCTTCTATTTTTGCATATCTTATTGCAAAAAATATAAGTAATGTAATCAACTCTATAAAAAAAGTTGCTGAACATTATGCTGCAGGAGATTTTTCAGTATCATTAAAAGAGAGCGGCAATATTGAATTGCTTGAACTTGGAAGATCAATTAATTCAATGGGAAATCAGCTTAAAGATAAAATAAATACTATTACATCACAAAAAAATGAACTTCAGGCAATGCTTAACAGTATGGTTGAGCCTGTTATTCTTTTTGATGAAAATATGAATGTACGGGAAGTTAATCCTGCAGCAATAAAAATAATTAATTCACAACAAACAATAAAAACAACTAAGCTGCAGGATATGCTTAGCAATGATGAGATAATAGGAATTATTAAAAGAGGAATAAAAACAAGAAAATACCAGGAAGAAATTGTCTGCCTTAATGAAGAGGATGAGCTTTATTATCTTGTGCATGTCTCTTTTATAGAAAGACATGGCGAAGAAAAAAACAGAGCTCTTCTTGTAATGAATGATATTTCAGGAATTAAACGGCTTGAAAAAATGAGAAAAGAGTTTGCTGCAAATGTATCGCATGAGCTTAAAACTCCTGTCACTTCAATAATAGGATATGTTGAAACTTTAACAGCAGATCAGGATCTTGATAAAGATAATGTCAGAAAATTTTTATCTGTTATAAGCAGGCAGTCGGTAAGGCTTGGAAAAATAATTGAAGATCTTCTTACTCTTTCAAGCCTTGATGACCAGCCTGTGGATTTTGAAAAAGAGACAATTCCTGTTACATACTTAATAGGAAGTTCTGTATCTGCATGTTCATATCTTGCTGAACAGAAAAATATAAAAATTACTACTGAATGCTATGAAAATCTAGAACTTTATGCTCATCCTGTTTTGGCTGAACAGGCTGTGTCAAATTTGATAGATAATGCTGTAAAATATAGCTATCCAAATAGTGTTGTTAAAGTAAAAGCTTCTGCAATAAAAAATTATATAGTAATAACAGTATCAGATTCCGGCCCTGGAATACCTGAAAAAAGCCTTGATAGGATTTTTAACAGATTTTACCGTGTTGATAAATCGCGCAGCAGAGAGCTTGGCGGCACAGGGCTTGGCCTTGCTATTGTAAAAAATATTGCAAGAACACATGGCGGTAAAGTAACAGTTGAATCTGTTGTCGGAATAGGTTCTACTTTTAAAATATATTTTAGCAATGCCAAAGATTAAAATTTATGCACATTTTGGCAGCTCACTATCTGCAGGGATTTAATAAATATTGAACATGCCAAATGATAATTATATAATATCTGTAATAGTTTAGGAGGAAAAATGGAACTTGCTGCTCAAGAAGTAAATAAAATTCTTGAAAATTGTATAATACACGATCTTTTATCCCAACTTGGAAAACGGATGTTTTTTCCTAAAGGAATTGTTTCCCAATCCGCAGAAACAAAAGAGAGGGCAAAAAAATATAATGCAACTGTAGGAATGGCTACTGACGGGAGTATTCCAATGTTTCTTCCCACAATGATGAAATATTTTAACGACCTTGATCCTTCAGAAATAGTCAGTTATGCGCCTTCCGGCGGAAATCCAAAACTAAGAGAGCTATGGAAAAGTGAAATGCTGAAAAAAAATCCTTCAATTGAAAAAAATAAAGTTATTTCGCTTCCTATTGTAACAGCAGGGCTTACCCATGGTATTTCAATTGCTGCTGATATTTTTATTGACAGGGGAGATAGTGTAATAGTTCCTGATATGTATTGGGGAAATTATAAATTTATTGTTGAAAGCATGAGAGAAGCTTATATTAAAAATTTTCCTTTTTTTGATAAAGAAAATTTAAACATAAAAGCTCTTGAAAATGCTATAAGATCCTCAAATACCAAAAAAGTATCTATTATTTTAAATTTTCCAAATAATCCTACAGGATATTCTCCATCTGTTAAAGAAGTAGAACAACTTACTGCAATGTTTAAAAAACTTGCTGATGAAAATTATAAGACGCTTATAATTTGCGATGATGCATATTTTGGACTTTTTTTTGAAGAAGAAACATTTAAAGAATCTGTTTTCTCAAGATTTTGTGATCTTCATGAAAATATTTTTGCCGTAAAAATTGATGGCGCTACAAAAGAAGAGCTTGCATGGGGATTTAGAATTGGTTTTATTACATATGGCGGCAAGGGAATAACTGAGTCACAATATAAAGCTCTTGAACAAAAAACAATGGGAGCAATAAGAGCATCTGTTTCCAATTGCAGCAATGTTTCCCAGAGTCTTTTAGTTAAAGAATTTTCTAATGCAGAGTATAATAACGAAAAAAATCTTGCACTAAAAAAAATGCAGGAAAGATATTTTAAAGTAAAAGAAGTTATAGGAAAAATGCCAAAAGATGTGCCTTGCCATGTGCTTCCTTTTAATTCAGGATATTTTATGACTTTTGAACTATTGGGAAAAGATTCAGAAAAATTAAGAAAATATCTTTTAGATAACTATTTAATAGGAACTATCTCTATTGCAGGGAAATATCTGAGGATTGCTTTCTCTTCAGTTACTTTGGAAGAGATTCCGGATTTATATAATATTATATTTAAGGCTGCAAGAGAACTGTAAGCCTGGAAAGCAGGGAGTAATAAAATGAAAAATAGACTTAGAAGCAGTTTTATAATGGAAGAAAGGCGAATGGCCGGCGCCAGAAGTTTATGGCGCGCTAATGGCATGAAAGAAAGCCAGATGAAAAAGCCTATTATCGGCATTGCAAACTCTTTTACACAGATGGTTCCTGGCCATGTTCACCTTCATGATGTAGGGCAATATGTTAAACAAATAATAGAAGAGCAGGGCTGTTTTGCAGCAGAATTTAATACAATAGCAATTGATGATGGAATTGCAATGGGCCACGAAGGAATGCTTTATTCACTTCCATCAAGAGAATTAATTGCAGACAGTGTCGAATATATGTGCAATGCACATGCTGTTGATGCGCTTGTCTGTATAAGCAATTGCGATAAAATAACTCCCGGAATGCTTATGGCTGCAATGAGGCTTAATATTCCTGCCATATTTGTTTCCGGAGGCCCAATGGAAGCTGGAAAATTTAAAAATAATAAAGTTGATCTTATAGATACAATGATTATGAGCGCTGATAAAACTATTTCAGACAGCGATATCTATGAACTTGAAAGAAGCGCATGTCCTTCATGCGGCAGCTGTTCAGGTATGTTTAAAGCAAATTCAATGAATTGTCTTACAGAAGCGCTTGGGCTTGCGCTTCCGGGTAATGGAACTATTATTGCGACTCATGAGAAAAGAAGGGAACTTTTTAAAAAAGCAGCAAAGCTAATAGTTGAAAATGCAATAAAATATTATGAAAATGGCGATGATTCAGTTCTTCCGCGCTCTATTGCAACAAGGCAGGCATTTTTAAATTCAATGACTCTGGATATTGCTATGGGAGGGTCTACAAATACAGTTCTTCATCTTCTTGCTGTTGCACAGGAAGCAGGAGTTGATTTTACAATGAAAGATATTGATATGCTTTCAAAAAAGGTTCCATGTATCTGTAAGGTTGCGCCTAACTCACATTTCCACATAGAAGATGTAAACCGTGCAGGCGGAATAATGAGAATAATAGGAGAGCTTGCAAGAGGCAATCTTATTGATAAATCTGTAAAACGCATTGACAGCATATCGCTTGAAAGAACTCTTGATAATTATGATATTGCCGGAGGAAAAGCAATTACGGAAGCTTTTGATAATGCTAAAGCAGCTCCGGGCGGAAAATTTAATCTTTTATTTGCATCGCAAAACAATCAATATGATTCGCTTGATCTTGATAATAATGCAGGCTGTATAAGAAGTATTGAAAACTGCTATTACAAAGATGGGGGGCTTGCTGTTCTCTTCGGTAATATTGCAGAAAAAGGATGTATTATAAAAACTGCTGGTGTTGACAGTTCATTATTTAAATTTAAGGGCAGGGCAAAAGTATATCATTCGCAGGAACAGGCGTGCGAAGGTATACTTAACGGAGAGATAAAAGCTGGAGATATTGTTGTTATAATTTATGAAGGTCCCAAAGGCGGGCCAGGAATGCAGGAGATGCTTTATCCTACTTCCTATATTAAATCAATACATCTTGGAAAAGAGTGCGCTCTTATTACAGATGGAAGGTTTTCCGGAGGAACATCAGGGCTTTCTATAGGCCATGTATCTCCTGAAGCTGCTTCTGGCGGAACTATAGCTTTACTAATAGATGGAGATGAAATAGAAATTGATATACCTTTAAGAAAAATAAATGTTTGTATTAATGATGCAGAAATTAATAAAAGAAGAAAAGAGGAAGAATCAAAAGGTAAACTTGCATACAAACCAAAACGAAACAGAAACATACCTAAATCTTTAAAAGTCTATTCCTATTTTGTAAGTTCTGCTGATACCGGAGCTGTAAGAATAATTCCTGAATAGTCAACGAGTTTTATCAGTGTTAGTTTAAAGCAGGAAATTGCAGAGCTGATTGATTCCAACTGCTGTAGATAGAGCAGCGATCAATCAGCTTTTTTTCTTATTATATATCCTGGATTTAAAATTTTATCTGTCTGAAGATAAGTTATTTTTCCGTGATCTGTTTTATCTATCTTCTTCATATTCTCGTCAAAAAGCAGAAAACCGCTGTCTTCAAGATAGATAATATCAGGCCCTATATATTCAATTATATCTGAAATTCTAATCTGATTTTTTACATCAAGTTTATATAGAAATGTCTCTTTACTATTGTTTGATTCGTTATAACAATCTGCAACATGGATGTTGTGTTCTGTGCACGGCATGGATGCCGTGTTTTTGCACAGGGCTGCAACAGGGACAGCTTGCGTGTGTCCTGTTCCAGCGCGGAGGCCGGGATTTGCGCAGGGTTCAGGCGTAAGGTTTTCAGAAACAGTTCCAAGAAAAGAGTATTCTCTTTCATAAGATTTAAATGTAGGCTTTTCTATTTCTTCTTTTCCATAAAAAAAACCTGTTGAAAATTCCCTGTGGCTTACTTTTAAAAGTTCATCTTTATAACTTTCCAGATTTTCAACTTTTTTGCCTTCAAGAGAATCAATTGCTTTTCTATATGCTCTTGTTACAACAGCAGTATAATAAACAGATTTCATTCTTCCTTCAATTTTTAAAGAATCAACACCTGCATTTTTTAAATCCTGCAAATGATCTATCATACATATATCTTTTGAAGAAAGAATAGAAGTAAAATTTTCACCCTCAATAACAGGAAAAAATTCTCCTTCGCGTTCAGACTCTTCAAGCACCCTATATTGCCATCTGCATGAGTGGGAGCAGTCTCCTTTATTTGCAGATCGGTCTGCAAGATATTTGCTTAAGAAGCATCTGCCTGAATAGGCAAGACACATTGCTCCATGAACAAAGACCTCAATTTCAAGATTATCAACATTATTCTTGATAGCTTCTATCTCTTTGAGGCTAAGCTCTCTTCCTGGTATTATCCGTGAAAAACCCATATCTCTATATAACTTTGCAGAATTTGAATTTACACAGTTGGCTTGTGTGCTTAAATGAAATTCTTTTCTTGGAAAATATTTCTGCAATACTGGAAGAATTCCTGGATCGCTTATTATAAAAGCATCAATAGGATATAACGAGATATATTCTGATTCTTCTTCAAGTTTTTTTATATCGCTATCATGAAAATATATATTGAGAGCTGCGTAAAGCTTTTTATTACCCTGGTCGCGGCTGCCGGAGCCAGGGCTATTTTTCTTTATTTTTTTGATTTCATTATATTCATCATTATTAAAGTTATCAGCTTTTGCTCTTAGAGAAAAATTTTTGAGTCCTATATATGCTGCATCTGCTCCATATTCATATGCATAAAATAGTTTTTCAATACTGCCTGCAGGAGATAATAATTCCATAATAGAAAAAAGATAATTGCCGGAATAATTAAAGTCAAGCTGTTAAAATTAGTCTGTATAATAAAAATTATATCTAAAAAAAATTCCATATTTATCATAATAAATATTCTATTTTTCAATAGAATGATTTTTTTGACATCCCAAGTTCAATATAGAAGTACGACAAAAAGCTAGTTAAAAGGAGGGAGCAAGCCCCCTCCTCAAAAACAGCGGAACCATGGAAGGTGTTGTTACCACACAAACACAGACAGGAGAGCCATTGTGACCAAGCATACACATAAGTCGACCAAAAAGTACAGCCAGCTAAACCATGGAGAGAGGGAGG
>JAVBQS010000161.1:0-3594 GCA_031548835.1 Spirochaetia bacterium | reverse complement strand
AATAACATCATCTGTTGAATTTGATTATTTTCCGTTTGCTGTTCCTGATAAAAGTTTAAATACAATTGATATTGTGGAAAAAATATATCCTGAATATGAATACTGGAGATTATCCAAAGAAATATCGCTGCTTGAGCTATCTGATGATATGTTGTACAGGCCTTTTTCAAGCTTAAGCAATGGAGAGCAGACAAAACTGCTGCTTGCGGCACTGTTTATTAAAGAAAATAATTTTCTGCTTATTGATGAGCCCACAAACCACCTGGATGCTGCTTCAAGAATAACAATTAACAATTATCTTAAAAAGAAAAAAGGATTTATTCTTGTATCACATGACAGACTTTTTCTTGACATTTCTATTGACCATGTTCTTTCAATTAACAAAGCAAATATTGAAATACAAAAAGGAAATTTTTCAAGCTGGCAAAAAAACAGGGAGCTTCAGGATAGTAACGAAATATCAAAAAATGAAAACCTTGGAAAAGAGATAAAACGGCTGGGTCAGGCTTCAGGGCGCACTGCATCCTGGTCAATGGAAGTTGAAAAAACAAAAATAGGCAGCAAAATGGACAAAGGTTTTATTGGCCATAAAGCAGCAAAAATGATGAAGCGCGCCAAATCTACAGCAGCCAGGCAGGAAAAAGCTGTTGAAGAAAAAAAAGGGCTTTTAAAAAACATAGAAAGAAGCGATGATCTTTTTATTAAAATGCTTGACCATCATTCTGAAAGATATGTTGAATTCAAAAATGTCTCAACCAACTATGAGGAAAAAGCTGTTTTTAAAAATCTTAATTTTATTCTAAATGATGGAGACAGAATTGCATTAAAAGGTAAAAATGGCTGCGGTAAATCTACTGTTTTAAAATTAATTATGGGAGAACCAGTCAGCTATACAGGCGATATCTATATTGCAGGAAATCTAATTATTTCCAATGTTCCGCAGGACAGCTCTTTTCTTAAAGGAAATTTAAGCAATTATGCATCTGAAAACAAAATTGAAGAAAGCCTGTTTAAAACACTATTAAGCAAACTGGGTTTTTCAAGTTATCAGTTTGAAACAGAAATGCAGGATTTTAGCGAAGGAGAGAAAAAAAAGGTATTGATCGCAGCAAGCTTATCCAAACCGGCCCATTTATATCTTTGGGATGAGCCGCTTAATTTTATAGATGTTATTTCAAGAGTTCAGATACAAAATCTTATTCTTGAATATAAACCTACAATGCTTTTTGTAGAACATGATGCTGTATTTACAGAAGAAATAGCTACAGGAATAGTAGAGTTTAATCCAGATTAAATAGATTGATTTTATAAATTGCTATGATATGGAAAAACAAGGATAATATTTTTTTTCCAGATTGATAATTTTTAATACTAAAATGTTATAAAAAAGAAATTTTCATAACATTTTTTTTGAAATCCCAGGTTATAATATAAAGCAGGTAATTTTTCTTATTTTACCTGCTTTGCTTTCTAAAAATATTTTAATAAAAAGGCGGAGATTAAAATATAATGTCTATGTGGGTTATAATAGTATTGGGAGGATTATTTTGTATTATTGGAGCGCTATTTAACTGGGACTTATTAATGGAAAATAAAAGCTCGAGATGGTCCAGGTATGGAATAAGACTGTTATCAAGAAATGCTTCAAGAATTTTATATTTTTTAATTGGCCTTGCTCTTGTAATAATAGGCGCTATAGGGGTATTGGGTGTAATTTAAAGAATCTATTTTACTTTTTTCAAACTTTCTGTATAATAAATTAAAATAATAAAGAAGTTAACAACCATATAATTTTTATATTTCTACTAACAAGCCTTAATAATACCAACTTTATTCATTTTATTTAAAAGCTTTGATAAAAAAAATTTTTATCTATTGGCATAGATAAAAAAAACTGATTCTAATATCTTAGGAACCGCTGATTTATTCTCGATTGAATAAATCAGCGGTTCCTTAATATTTTCAAAATAAATTGAAATTACGGAGGGTTAAAGTGAAAAGTCTTAAATCCAGATTTTTGCTTTTTTTTATAGGATTGGGAATAATTGTATCTTTTGGCGTTGGAATAACAATGTATAGCCAATACACAAATTATATTAAATATACATTGGAAGATACTCTTAAAAGAGTGTCTATTATGGTTTCCAGGCAATATCCTGTTGTTGAAAACAGGGATTTTTTTGTCCAGGGTGCAGAGTCTAATTCTGAAGATTTATGGAATTTTATACAGGGAATGCAGGAAATTGCAGATTCTTTTGATTTTGCCTATATATATCTTCTGGAAAATTCACCTGAAGGATTCCGCTTTCTTTTTGATACTGCTTATCTGGAAGATGGTAATTTTAATTCATTTCATGAAATATATGAAGATAGCCCGGAAGAGTTGGCGCTGTCATATAATACAAAAGAATTACAAATAGTTAAAAAACCATATACTGATGATTGGGGAACTTTTATTTCTGTATTTCTTCCCATTATAAAGGACAATAAAATTGTCACCATTTTGGGGCTGGATTATGAAATTTCTTTTGTAAAAAATCTTCAAAAAAGGGCATGGATAGCTTTAGCTATTTCTTTGATTCTTGCTATTGTGCTTGCAACTTTACTTGCAATTCAGGTTTCTTTATTTTTGTTAAAACCTATCAAAGAAGTCCTTAAAATAACAGGAGCTTTGGCTGAAATGAATTTTGAGGTAGGAATAACAACTTTTAGAAAAGATGAAATAGGAAGTCTGCAAAAAGCTTTAATAACAATTAGAGATAATTTTAAAAAAACAATAAACGACCTTAATAGACATTTATCAAAACTTACCAATCTTGGGAAAACACTTGATACAGCAATGTTTAAATCTTCCGAAGGCCTTGTCGTTATAAACCAGAATATGGATTCGGTACAGAAGCAGTCAAATCTGCAGCTGGAATCTGTAGCACAAACATATAACTCTGTAGAAACAATTATTCAAAACATCAATTCCCTTAATAAAGCAGTTCAGACACAGGCAGAAAATATAAGCGAATCATCATCTGCAATAGAAGAAATGGTGGGTAACATTCAGTCTATCCGTTCAATAGTTGGTAATGTAAATAAAACAACAAACATGCTTGCCAAATCATCAGAGCTTGGGCAGAAAAAAATGGGACAGCTTGTCGGCAAATTAAAACAAGTATCAGAACAGTCTAAAACACTTCAGGAAGCAAACAGGACAATATCAAATATTACAAGCCAGACAAATATCCTTGCCATGAATGCAGCAATTGAAGCAGCCCATGCTGGAGATGCAGGAAAAGGATTTGCAGTAGTATCAGGAGAAATAAGAAAACTTGCAGAAATGTCAGATAAAGAATCAGTATCTATCTCTGAAGAAATTAAAAAAATGGAAGAGATAATAAAAGAAATGGTATCTGCATCAGATGAAACAGCAAAAGCGATTAATGTAATGTTTTCAGAAGTTAATACTATGGAGAATTCTTTTGCAACAGTAAACAATGCAGTGGAAGAGCAGGCGCTGGGAGGGAAACAGATACTTAAATCTCTTAAAACAATAGAAGATATGACACAGGAAGTAAGAAACGAATCAGGAGAAATACAGAAGGG
>JAVBQS010000077.1:0-3099 GCA_031548835.1 Spirochaetia bacterium | reverse complement strand
TTTTAAATTGAAAGAAAAAATATTCACACTATTATATCCAAGACAAAAATAATGCCTGATATAAAATAACTTGAACTAAATTTTTTCTTACTAAATTACACTGGATTATAAACTCCTAAATTATCACATATATCCCCTTTTCATGAGAAAATTTTTATTTAAATAAATATTTTTTATCCTATTAAAAAAATCAGAGTATTATTTTTCAATATAGTTTTTAATTATATATATTTTGCCAATTTCATTTTTCATATAATTAATAAACATACTTATCGGGTAAGAGTTGTTATCTGTAATTATTTTATTTGATTATTAAATTTTACAAAACTCTACTTTTTAATTATTGACATAAATACTCACCTATCATACACTTTTTACATTAGGATATTTTTTGATGAAAAACTCTGTAGCTTGCGAGACATTTAATATTAACTCTTTATTTTATTATTATCTCTTTCCCTGCAATACAGAGTCTGTCATTAATTATATTGAATATAGTTAATTGACTTTAACTGGCATGTTATTCCAGGGAGGCTCTGCAAAGGGTCTCCCTTTTTTTATGCCTTTATTCATCTTCTAAAATTATAACAATTAAAAAAAAGGAGAGTTACAATGATTATTGTAATAAAAACAGGAATTTCAAAAGATGAAATAAAAAAATTTATTTCATTTCTTGAAAAACAGGGAGTAGATATTCACTGCTCTGAAGGTAAATATCAAACAATAATCGGCCTTGTAGGTGATACAGCCGGTATAAATGAAGAAATTATTAAAGCCCACCATCTTGTTGAAAAAATAATAAGAGTTCAGGAACCTTATAAAATGTCTAACAGGCTTTTTCATCCTGATGATACGCAAATAAGCATAACAGGACAGGATGGTAAAACCAGATATATAGGAGGAGAACACCTATCTATTATTGCAGGGCCATGTTCAGTAGAAAGCAAAGAACAAATTATTTCCGTTGCCCGCAATATAAAAAATGCAGGCGCAGGATTTCTCAGGGGCGGTGTGTTTAAACCAAGAACATCTCCATACAGTTTTCAGGGATTAGGCTGCGAAGGATTAAAAATGCTGCTGGAAGCAAAAAAAGAAATAGGCCTTCCCATTGTAACAGAACTTATGTCTATTCAGCAGATGGAATTATTTGATGAAGTAGATATAATACAAATTGGAGCAAGAAATATGCAAAACTTCAGCCTGCTTAAAGAACTTGGTTATTGCCGAAAACCAATACTTCTTAAGCGCGGAGCTGCCTCTACAATAACAGAACTTCTTATGGCTGCAGAATATATTATGGCAGGAGGAAATGATAAAATTATTCTTTGTGAACGCGGAATAAGAACTTTTAACAGCTATACGCGTAATACGCTTGATATTAGCGCAATTCCATTATTAAAAAAACAGACTCACCTTCCGGTAATTGTTGATCCAAGCCATGCAACAGGTATAAGCTGGATGGTGCCGTCTATGTCAAAAGCAGCAATAGCTGCAGGAGCAGATGGAATTATGGTAGAAGTTCATAATAATCCGGAACAGGCGCTTTGCGATGGAGAACAATCTATTACTCCGGATGAATTTTTAAGCCTGATTGAAATCTTAAAAAAATATGCAAAAATTGAAAATCGTTTATTTTAATGGATAATTTATATGGAAAATAAAAATAATTTTACAATAGGTTTTATAGGACTTGGCCTTATGGGAGGAGCTTTTGCCATAGCCATAAAAAGGAATAATATTTTTGGAAAAAATATAAAAATAGTTGCTCATGATATTAATACAGAAGTCCTTACTATTGCAAAACAAAAAGCTATTATTGATAAAGGATTTGAAAATCCCAATAAAATGCTGAACAGTTGTAATATTTTATTTCTTTGTATAAATCCTTCAGATATTGTTGCTTTTATGGAAAAATGGATGGATAGTTTTAATCCGGGAACAATTATTACAGATATAGGAGGGTGCAAAAGAAAAATATGTGAAAAAATAGAAAAAATTATAAGAGATGATATTGATTTTATAGCAGGACATCCTATGGCAGGAAGTGAAAAAACCGGTTTTATTAATGCGGGAAATTGTAATTTTTATGGGAAAAATTATATTCTTGTTCCATCAAAAAAAAATAAACCTGAAAATTTAGTTTTATTAAAACAGCTTATATACGGCATTGGTTTTACCCATATTGCGGAAACTAGCGCAGAAGAACATGATAATAAAATTGCTTTTACTTCGCAGCTTTGCCATGTATTAGCATCTGCAATGATAGATTGCGAACCAGATATTAATATTGCCAGATTTGGAGGCGGAAGTTTTGAAGATCTAACAAGAATTGCTATGTTAAATGTTCCAATGTGGACAGAGCTTTTTCTGGAAAACAGTGATAACCTTCTTCAAAGAATTGAACAATTTGAATCAAGCCTGGATAAAATTAAAACTTCTATAGCTGAATGTCAAAATAAAAATCTTTCAGATATTCTTAATAAAGTGCTGCACAGACGGATAGCAATGGAAAGATAATAGACCTGTTTGATAACCTAAATAACCCTCTGACATGGCTACAATGTCAGGGTAATAATTAGGGTCATTCCTTATGATAGAAATGACCCTAATTAATCAGATATCAAAATATAAATTAGTTTTTTAATCTATATTTTATTAAAACTTATAACTTGCTCCAATATAAGGTTCTACAATTACATCACCTTCTCCGGCAACATTGTAGAAATCAACCCCTGCCCAAACAGTAATTCTTTTCTTAAGATAGAATTCTGCATAAGGGCTTATAGTAAAAGCATCAAATTCGTTATCAGTATCAACTTCAACTTCTGCATATAGAAGATCTTCTTTTTCATAATTAAGAAGAAGTTCATAGCCGGCCATTTCGCCGACAGGATCAAGATTGTAAATTCCTTTTAATTCAATGCCAAAGCCAAAGTTATAATATCCTAAATTAAGATAAACATCATAAACAGCATCTGGCGCATAATAGATCGGGAAACCAGGCTGTAAAAACAGTGTGCCGAACTTAAATTCTTGTGCATATTTAATGCTTGGTTCTACAACCCCATCATAATCATCTGCAGAATTAGGATCATCTAT
>JAVBQS010000012.1:0-13852 GCA_031548835.1 Spirochaetia bacterium | reverse complement strand
TTTTACATCAATAATAATTCTTCCATATTTATCTGTCTCAAGTTCTATTTCACAATTTTTATCTGTAATATAGTTTTCTGAAAAACTATCGCCTGTTAGTGAAGCAATATTGTTTAGAAGCATATCAGCGCTGTTTTTATCAATAACTTTACCAGATGCTGCATCTTTCCATTCAAGGCTGTTATTTGCAAATTCTTTCTTCATTGTAAAATTCATCATTGCCATTGTGCCAGAAAATCTTTTGTCTGTTTTGATTTTTACAGAAGCTATTGTGTTGCTGTCAACATCTTCAGGAAGTACTCTAAGATTGCTCCAGTAGTTTCTGTCCCGTATAAAATATCTTATTATTGAACCATCTGTAAGATAAGATTCATCTGATAACGATATTCTTATATATTCCCCGCCCCCATCCACAGGCCCGCTTTTTCCAACATAGAGGGCAAAAAGTTCCTTATTTGAAGAATCATAAAAAACAGCATTTTTGCTTTTTCCTTCAACAAGGTCAAATTTTTCCCAGCTTTTTGAATCTGAACCAGATATCTGGTGTTTTGTAAGCTTTGAAATAGAATCAATAAAATTGTCAATTTTATCTGCAGAAGCTGGATATTCTTTATTGTTGTAAATGTAAGACCATTTATTATCTTTTTTTGTTAAAAGAATATTGCCATTTTCCAGATCAACTTTTATTGCAGATATTTTTTCAATTCCGCTTTTATCAAATATTTGTTCCAAAGATTTTTTTCTGGTTAAATTTCCAGATGAAAAAACTGTTCCTATAACATAAAGTACAATAAGAATAACAATAAGTCCTGATAACAGTTTTATTTTTTTTATATATTCCATATTATTTCCTGCCTAATTTAAATATCATAACTTCTATTTATATGTAATAAATACAAACCCTGATTTTTATTTAAAAATCCCCTAATTAAGCTTCTCTTTTTTTTCTTCTTATAAAATGAACAATAGCAACAGTAATTATTAAAAGAGGTATTATAACAATATTTATAAGATATACAAGCATAATTGCGCTAACCCGTTTTTCAGGTTCTTCAATTTTATTAAGTCTTAAATCTCTTCTGTCTCTGGTTTTAATCTGCAGGAGAGAATCATCATTTGAAAGCCATTCAACAGCATTTTCAAAAAATATTATGTTATAAGGGCTGTCTGAAAATTCAATAACATCTGAAACAAAATCTGAATCCCCAATAACAATTATTCTTGTGTTTTTGCCTGTTTTATCTGTAAAAGCGCTTTTAAAAGTTCCTGATACTACATATCCCAAATCAAGCTGCCTCTGATCATCTCCTTTATATCCCATTAAAGGGCTTACTTCCTGCGGAGCTGCTGTCACATAGCTGTCAAGCACCCATGCCTGGTCTGTTGAAGCCAGAAGCCTTTCATAAGTTAAACCTTCTATTTCTATTAAATCTATAGAGCTTGCCCATAGCAGGTCTAGGCCGCCGAATCTGCTTGTTATAGGATTTTCTTTTGATACATTCTGTCCAAGTATGCCAAACCACTCAGGATAAAGCATTGGAAATGTTCCTCTTAAAGGTATTCTTTTTGCATATTTATCAAGCACAAGATTGTTATTTATTGTTATTCCATATTTTTTCAGCATTTCAATAGCAGGAGATTTATCAAGTTTTACAGCAGCAAGGTTATTCATCATATCAACATCAACGCCATCTATGCCGAAAATCACTTTGCCGCCATTTATTATATATTCATCAATATAAAGCATATCGCCGTCTGTTAAATCTTTATTTCCAATAACTGCAAGAACAGAAATTGATTCAGGTATTTCCTGACCAGGTTTTATAATTTCAAGCTTATAGGTTTGTCTCAGCCTGTCATTAAGATATGAAAAATGGTTTTCAATATTTTTTCTGTAATCGCCAATAAGAATACCAATAGTAATATCAATATCTTCGACAAGTTTTCTTATTCTATATGTAAGATCATATTCCAGTGTTTCAAGAGTAATTGTAAAAGGAATTGTTTCAACCCTGTCCAGGTATTGTATTACAATTCCTGAATACACCATTGCAAATGACTGCTCATTTTGATCATAAACTTCTATCTGCTGCGGAATAATACCCAGGCTTTCTGCCTTGCTTGTCATTCCGGTTTTTGCAGGATCTATTGAAACAATATCAATGCGGCCTTTTGAATATGCTGCATATTCAAAAAGCAGATCTTCTATTTCTGTTGCAACAGGCGTAATTGTTTTTATTTTATCAGATATAAAATAGGTAATATTTACTCTGTCAGGAATAGAAGAGATAATTTTTTTTGTTATATCAGATATTGTAAAAGATTTATTTTCAGTTAAATCCATACGGCTGAAATAAACCATACTGTTCATTGCAGCCAGTATAAAAATAACGCTTGTAAGTATTATAAGAATTATTTCTCTTATTTTATTTTTTTGCATTTTATTTCTCCGTTACTTTCTTAGATTTATGACTTTTACATTCAGGTAAAGGAAATAGAAAATAATTATAACAAAATATAATAGATCTCTTGTATCAATTAAGCCTTTTCTAAATGAATCAAAATGAAAAGAAAAAGATAAATAACTGAACAGTTTGCCCAATATTGCAGACGGATTCATAAAAAATGAAACATCTCCGATAAGTGTAATAAAAAGTATTGCAACTACACTGAAAATATATGAACTTATCTGGTTGGAAGTTACTGAAGAGATAAACTGTCCTATTGATAATCCTGCTGCTCCAAGTAAAAGAGTTCCAAAATACTCGCCTATTATCTGGCCTTTTTCAAAATTTCCCAGCATGCTTAAAGTAATTGGCACAAATAAGGTTATTCCAAGCATTATTGCAAGAAGTGTAAATGAGCTTAGGAATTTTGCAAGAACAAGCTCCCAGTCTGAAAGAGGCAGTGTTAAAAGAAGTTCTTCTGTGCCTGTTTTCTTTTCTTCTGCCCAAGACCGCATTGTTATTGAAGGTATTAAAATAATAAAAATTAACGGCATAAAAGCAAAATAGCCTCTAAGAGTTGCAACATTTTTTGCAATAAACTGGTTAAAAAAGAAAAAATAGACATTAGAAAAAAGTACAAAAAAGAGTACTACAAGATATGCTATAGGCGAATTAAAATATGATTTAAGCTCTTTTTTATATAATCCAATTATATTCATTTTCCATCTCCCTCTTTTGTAAGTTTTATAAATATATCTTCAAGGCTTACTTTTTCAGGAATCATGGATAATATTTTAAAGTTATTTGAAACTGCCCAGTCAAAAATTTCTTCTCCGCCTGAAAGTTCATTTTTAACAGAGACTTTAATATCTATTAACCCATTGCCTGTTTTATCAAATGATAATATTTCATTAACTGTATTAATTTTCTCAAAAGATGATTTGATTTCGCTGCTGTCAGGCGCTTTTAAAATTATTGAGTATCTGAAATCTCCCTGCATCTCTTTTCTTATTTCTTCTGCTGTTCCTCTTGCTGCTATTTTTCCGCGGTTAAGAATAAGAACCCTGTTGCACACAGCATCTACTTCCTGCAGAATATGGGTGGAAAGTATTACTGTTTTATGTTCTCCAAGTTTTTTTATAAGTTTTCTTATTTCAATAATCTGGTTAGGGTCAAGGCCTGTTGTAGGTTCATCAAGTATCAATATTTCAGGAGAATGGATAATAGCCTGCGCAAGGCCTGTTCTCTGCCTGTAGCCTTTTGATAATTTATCAATAGATCTGTTTATTACCTGCTCAAGGCCGCATTCTGCCACTACCCTGTCTATTTCGCTTTTTCTTTTTTCTTTTGCTATTTTTCTTACATCGCAGATAAAAAGCAGATATTCAAGAACAGTAAGATCATTATAAAGCGGCGCCATCTCCGGAAGGTATCCTATAGATTCTTTAATTTTTAAAGAATCTGAATAAACATCATAGCCGTTTATAAGAGCTTTTCCATTTGTAGGACAATGATATCCTGTGAAAATTTTCATTATTGTTGTTTTGCCTGCCCCATTAGGGCCTAATAATCCAACAATTTCACCTCGGCCTATAGAGAGCGATATATCCTCGACAGCCGTAAAAGAACCATATTTTTTTTCAATATTTTCTGCCTGTATCATATTTATTGATACCTCCATGCAAAACTTGATACTGCGGCACGGATGGCCACGTACGGCAGCGGCACTGTGAAGCGTGCCGCAAAAAAACGCCGTGCTAATCTTTATTTTTAATATTTATTGCCTGTCTGTCTCTTGTAAGAAATGTATGGGGAAAAACAGTTTTAGCTTCTTCAAGAAGTTTTAATATTTCCCTGTCATTATATCTTGGACTATAATGAATAAGTCCAAGGTCTCCAATACCTCCTGCATTAAGCGCTATTTCTGCTGCCTGTTTTGCGGTAAGATGTTTTTTTAATGCAGCGCTTTCTGCAAGATCTTCTGCAAACATTCCTTCGCATATAAATATATCAGAATCTTTTACATTTGGCGCTATATTTGGAGAAAAAGTTGTATCAGTAACAAAAGAAAATTTTCTGCCGCTCCTTTTTTCACCAGTAATCATATCTGGAGTAATTATTTTTCCATCTTCAAGTTCTATTGAATCTCCTCCCTGAAGCTTTGCCCAAAGATTGCCTTTAGGTATACCAAGTTCAATAGCTTTTTCAGGATAAAAAACTCCTGGTCTTTTTTCTTCAATAAATGAGTAGCCTAAGCATGGTTTTGTATGGTTAAGGGGAAATGCTTCTATGCTATATCCATCGCCCTTAAAAACAGTGCCTCCCTGGGTAACTTCTATAACTTCAATTTTATAGTTTATATACATATCAAGAATTCTTCTGTTTTCTTCGATATATTCGTTTAATTTTGGAGGCCCTATAATATATAGAGGATCATTGCGCTCTACCTGTGATGAAAGCATCAATATTCCAGGAAGTCCTGTTACATGATCTGCGTGCATATGGGATATCAATATTACAGATATTTTTTTCCATTTTATATTTAGTTTTTTTAGAGAGATCTGCGTTGCTTCTCCGCAATCAAAAAGGAACAGTTCTCCATCTCTTCTTAAAAGGACAGATGTAAGGTAGCGCCCTGGTAAAGGCATCATACCGCTACATCCCAGTACAAATAGTTCAAGATTCATCTGTTAATTAGAATATAAAGTCATGTTTGTTTTATCAAGTAGAAATTATTCTTTATATATAATAATTTTATTTTCTTTATAATCCACAATAGCTGTACTGCGGCTTGATATTTCTCCTGTTATAACCATTACAGAAAGCTGATCTTCAACTTCATTTTGTATAATTCTCCTTAAAGGACGGGCTCCATATCTTGAATCCCAGCCATGTTCAATAAGATACTCTTTTGCAGAATCTGTCACTTTTATTCCAATATGCTTCTCAGAAAGCCTTGATTCAAGTTCTTTAACCATATTGTCAAATATTTGCGCCATCTGTTCTTTATTTAAGCTTTCAAAAACAACTATATCATCAACCCTATTTAAAAATTCAGGCCTGAATATTCTTTTAAGTTCATTAAGCGCAGATGATTTAATTTCAGCATAAGTTATATCTGAACTGTTTTTAAATCCAAGAGAAAAACCTGTTGAAATATCTCTTGCGCCTGCATTTGAAGTCATAATAACAACAGCATTTCTGAATGATACTTTATGCCCTAAATTATCCTGTATTTCACCCTCTTCAAGAATTTGAAGCAGGAGGTTAAATACATCAGGGTGCGCTTTTTCAATTTCATCAAAAAGAACTACACAGTATGGTTTTCTTCTGACTTTTTCTGTAAGTACTCCGCCTTCATCATATCCGATATACCCTGGAGGCGATCCTACAAGACGCGATGAGTTATGTTTTTCCATATAATCAGACATATCAATTCTTATAAGAGCTTCCTGGGTTCCAAAAAGGAATTCTGCAAGTGTTTTTGCAAGCAGGGTTTTACCAACTCCTGTCGGCCCTAGAAAGATAAAAGAACCAAGCGGCCTTGCATGTGAAGAAATTCCTGTTCTTCTTCTTCTTATTGAAGAAGATATTGCTTTTATTGCATCATCCTGGCCTATTACTGTTTTATGAAGGTAATCTTCGATTCTAAGCAGTTTTTCAGATTCATCTTCTGCAATATGTGATATTGGAATACCTGTTATTTCTGCAAGAACCTGGTGTATATCTGTTTCATCTATAAGATTATGCTTTACTTTTACAGTCTCTTTCCAGGAAGATTCAATAAGATCCCGCTGTTCTTTAAGATTGTTTATTTTATCGCGTACAGAAGCAGCTTTTTCATAATCCTGGTTATTTACATAAGTTCTTTTTTCAAGATTAAGTTCATCAAGCTGTTTATTTAAAATATCAAGTTCTTCAGGTTTTACTCTTACAGCAATTCTTTTTCTTGCTCCTGCTTCATCAAGTATATCTATTGCTTTATCAGGCATAAGTCTGTCTGTAATATATCTTGATGCAAGTTTTACTACTGTTTTTACAGCTTCATCACTGTAAGTTACATTATGAAAATCTTCATAATGTTTTTTTATTCCTTCCAGTATTTCAACTGTTTCATTATATGCAGGTTCTTCAACAAGCACAGGCTGGAATCTTCTTTCAAGCGCTGTGTCTTTTTCAATATTTTTTCTATATTCATTTAAGGTTGTTGCGCCAATACATTGGATTTCGCCGCGTGATAATGCCGGTTTTAGCATATTTGAAGCATCAATTGCGCCTTCTGCGCCTCCTGCGCCGACAATAGTGTGTATTTCATCTATAAAAAGTATTATATCGCCTGCTGTTTTTATCTCTTTCATTATTCGTTTTAGGCGCTCTTCAAATTCTCCCCTGTATTTTGTTCCTGCAATTACTGATGCAAGATCTAAAACCATTACTCTTTTGTCATGAAGTATGTCAGGAGCTTTGCGCAATGCTATTCTTGAAGCAAGTCCTTCAACTATAGCAGTTTTTCCAACGCCAGGTTCGCCGAGTAGTATTGGATTGTTTTTTGTCCTGCGGGCAAGTATTTGTACAACTCTGCTGATTTCCCTCTCCCGTCCAATTACAGGGTCAAGAAGCCCTGATGCTGCCATTTCTGTTAAATCTTTTGAAAATTCATTTAAAAGCGGCGTATTGCTTTTCCCTCCTGGAAGAGGTTGTTTTTTTATAACAGCTACTTGCTTGTTTATTTTGTTATCTGATTTAGATATTTCCGACATTTCAGCAATTGCATCTTTTAATATTTCAGGAGTTATTCCCCTGCTTGAAAGAAACATGGAAACTATGCTTCCAGGTTCATTTGCTGCTGCAAGTAAAAGATGTTCTGTGCCAATATATTCATGGTTGAATTTTTTAGCTTCTTCAGCAGAATTTTCAAGAACTTTTCTTCCTCTTTTGGAAAGAGGAACATCTCCGAGAAGAAAGCCTCCCCTGTTTTTAAATATATTATTCTCTATTTCAACCTGCAGCTGGACAGGCTCAATTTTGAGTTTTTTTAATATTTTTAATGCCTGTCCTTCTCCTTCTTTGAGAAGTGCAAGTATAATATGCTCCGGTAATAACTGGTCAGCATGAAACCTTTTAGCTTCTTCCTGTGCTATTAAAGCAAGCACTTTTTGTGCTCTTTTAGTTAATCCTTTAAACATTGATCTATTCCTTGTGATTTTTCCAAAACTTTGGTTTTGGAAAAGTCTTTTTCCGATTTTAGAGAAAAACCGGCTTTTTGGCTGGTTTTTCAAAGCCATTTACAAAACTAAGAGCGTTTTGTAAATGGCTCCCTTAATAAATTATTCCTTATATATTCAGCCCTTAAAATATCTTCGTCAGAGTTATCTCCCTTATTTTTTATATGAGACCTCTGTATCTGTAATAATAAACAATTTAATTGAGAATATGTTATATTTTTATCAATTAAATTATAATATTTTCCTAATTTCAGGGATGAAAGATGTCTTATTGCTTCTGTAATAGTGATTTTTCTGCAATTTTCAAGAATTCCTTTTGCCCTGAATATTTCATCTTCAATATTAATTTTATCATTCTCTATAAGTATATTCCTTGTCTCCCGTTCATAGCCAGCAATAATATTTGTTATATTTTCAAGCTGGATTATAAATTCTTCTTCAGTTTTTCCCATTGAAAACTGATTATCAATAATATATAAATCTCCCAAAGAATCTTCGGAAGAGCTAGCATCTCCTGTAAAACCTCTTACTCCAAGGCCGGCACGGACTATTTCAGTAAGTGTTTTATCAATTTTGCCTGCGCGTCTTATGGCTGGCAGAAAAAGCATTACAGATGCATTCAGACCTGTTCCGCAGAAATATATATCAGATGTAAGATACCCAAATTGAGGTGAAAAGGCAAAGTTAAACTTTTCATCAAAAAAGTTATCAAGTTCATTGCAGCAAGTATATGCTTTTCTTAAATTCATGCCGCTTTTTATGCTTTTTATGTTTATGTGGTCATTTTCATTGAAAATTACAAGAACTTCTTCATTATCTTTTATTAAAATTGATTGTTCGCCTCCAAAAGATGTGCCTATTTTTATATAATTTCTTTCTGCAAGTATCTGTCTTTCTATAATTTTAAGATTATTAAGATTATAGTAATTAAAGCCATGCATGTTTTTTATATTGCTAAAAATCTCATGGAAAAGATAGTCTGAGTCTTTTTTATTCATTTTTTCAGGAAAAACAATACCTTCGATATTTCTTCTAAGCTTTACTTTACTCGATACTACAACATCATTTTCAGGCCCTTCTTCGCTAAACCATCCTTTTGAATTGATTTTAAAATCACTATTTATCATTTTTTTCTATCTGCCTCTCCATAAGCTTTATTTTATCCCGCAAATAGGCTGCTTCTTCAAATTTTTCGTTTTTCACAGCTTGTTTTAATAATGATTGAAGATTGTTCATTTTTTTAATTTTTTGGCTTAAAATATTTATTTTAAAAGGATATTTTCCTTTATATCCAACAGATCCTGCATTTGTTTTTAAAAACGAAGCTATATATTTGCTGAATTCTATGTAGCATCCAGAACATCCGGTTTTTCCTGTTTTTTTTAAATCTTCCAATGTTTTTCCGCATGTATGGCAAATTTTTATGCTATCTTTTTCCCCTACAGCTTTTTTTATTTCTGCAAAGTTTTTAAGAAGATTTTTTAGGTTTATATTAAGTTCTGAATTATTTATTGTAAGTCCTTTCTCTTTTGCGCATTTTTCGCAAATACTCAAGTTTATTTCTTCATTTCCAGCAATTTGCTGAATATGGATTACAGCTTTATTATTTCCGCAAATATCACATTTCATTATGCTATCCTATTCTGGTATAAGTATAAGGTATTAAAAAATATATAAGTTGTCGATAAGCAGATACTTTTTTTCAGCTTTTTTGTAATATTTCAATAGGCCTTATAGCGCTGGCTCTGTGGGCAGGCAAAAATGATGCTACTGCTGCAAGGAAAAGCGATATACAGTAGACAAAAACCAATTCTGTATAATTGAATGCAACAGGAATTTCTTCAAGATAATATCCTGAATTAAGAATGCTAAAAGAAGAATACTCTGTTTGCTTAAAAATATTAATTATATAGTGGCTTGCAAACAGAAACAGATTTATAATTTTTTCAATATAATTGATTATTATATTAATATGCATAGATATAAATATTCCTATAAACATTCCTATAAAACTTCCTGCTATTCCTATTCCAAATCCTGTAAGAAGAAATGTTACTGCTATATTATTTTGTGAAAAACCTATGCTTTTAAGAATTGCAATCTCTCTTTTTCTTGAAAGAACCATCATAATCATTGCAGATGAAATATTAAGTGAAGCAACACACAATATAAGAATCATTATAAAAAGCAGAAGTTTTTTTGTTGTTTCAAGGCTTTTATAAAGAGTAAAATTTATTCTATACCATGAATTTATGAAAAAATTCGGCGGAAGTTTGCTCCGTATAATTTCTGTTTTTTCATCAATATCTTTATAAGGATCTTTTACTTTTATTCCTATAATAGGAGGATTCATATCCCTGAATATGGAAGATGCTCTCTCATATTCTATATAGGCGCTTACTTCATCAAGTTCTCTGTACCCTGTTGTAAATATTCCTTTTAAAATAAATCTTGAAGGCCTTAGTATTATCGGTCTTCCCGGAGGGCTGTAAGCTGTAAGTATTTTAACTTCTTCGCCAACTTTGGCATTTATTTTTTTTGCAATTGTGCTGCTTAAAAGTATTGATTCACTATCAAGGATAAATTCGCCGTCTGTAAATGTAAGATATTCTTCCAGCATTTTATCTTTTTCATAAATATTTTCAGGAAGCCCTCTTATTGAAACTCCAAGCCTGCCGTCTATTGTATAAACCAGGCATGTCTCTTGTATATAGATAAAAGCATTTTCAACGCTGTCTGTTTCTTCAAGGTTTTTTATAAGCTGATTATAATCAATTTCGCCTTCTCTTGTTGTTCTTGCCTGGAAATGATAACTGCCTACTTCAATATATCTTCTTGTTATACCTGAGATCATGCCGTCAGTAACTTCAAGCACTACAATAAGAGGAATAAGGCTTAAAGCAATTCCTATAATTGCTCCTCTTATATGTCTGAAAATTGTTTTATCGCTATTTCTGCTTGTTAAAAATTTATATGCAAGAAAAAGAGTCTGTTTTATATTCATATTGTATGAAGTATTCCTTTTTCAAGCTTCATGATAATGTCCCCTCTTTGAGCAAGTTTCATCTCATGAGTAACCATTACAAGAGTTGCTCCCTGCTGCTGAACAAGTTCAAAAAGAATATCTTCTACAATGCGGGCATTTTTTTCATCAAGATTGCCTGTTGGTTCATCTGCAATAATTATTGCAGGATTGTTTATTAGAGATCTTGCAACAGCTACACGCTGCCTCTCTCCTCCGGAAAGCTGGTAAGGGTAAAAATTGATTCTATCTTTTAGATTAACTTTTTCTAAAAGTTCTTCTGCTTTGTTCAGAGATTCTTTTTTTGAGTTACCTGCAATAAAATAAGGCATCATGACATTTTCAGCAGCTGTCAGTTCTTTTATAAGATAATGGAACTGGAAAACAAATCCTATAACCTTGTTTCTGAAATTATAGAGTTCATTTTCATTTAGTGTTTCAATATTCTGGCCTAAAATATTTACAGTGCCGCTTGTTCCTTTATCAAGGCCGCCTATAATATTAAGCAGCGTGCTTTTTCCCCGACCGCTTTCTCCTGTAATTATAAGCTTGGCGCCTTTTTCAATTGAAAGATCAAGCTGATTAAGCACTGTAAGTTCTTCGCTTCCATTTTTATATTTTTTTACAAGTTTATCAATTTCTATTATTTTATTACTCATTCATACCTCAGATATTCTGCAGGATTGTCTACTGATAGTTTTTTTGATGCAAAATATGCAGACAACACAGCTGATAATAATGCAAAAAGAAAAATTGTCACTATTTCAGGAAGCACAATTTTAACAGGTATTTCTGTAAGATAAAAATAATCTTTTGGAAAAAGAGTAAAAGAAAATCCTTCTGAAAGCCCTGCTGCAGATGCAATAAATTCAACACAACTTAATAAATAAGTTACTGTATTACCGAATATAATAAATATTTCATTTATATTTGTTATAATTAAAAGACCTAAAATAACGCCGGAAAACCCGCTTATAAAACCTATTATTATTCCTTCAAAAATAAATATTTTTCTTACTGATTTTTCAGGCGCTCCTATAGCATATAAAACAGCTATATCTTCAAGCTTTTCAGCAACTGTTCTTTTTATTGAGTTGAAAATATTTACTCCTATAACAACAAATATAAGAGCAATAAGAAGCAACATTGTTATTTTTTCCATTTGAAGAGCGCTAAAAAAAGATTTATTATACTCTCTCCATGATACTATTTCAGCATTTGGATAGCTGGCTTTTATTTCTGCTATTGTTTCAAGATCCCTATACCTGTTTTTTAATTTAATGCCTATTATTTCACCATTATTTGCAGAAAGGGTTTTATTAGTTATTTTTGGACTATTTTCTCCAAAAAGCTTGATATGTTTCTCTGATATAAAAATCATGTTTCTGTCAAAATGGTAATAGCCTGAATTAAATATTCCTGTTATTGTAAACTCAATAGTGCCTGGCCGCAATGATGCAAAATTGCTTCCTGATAAAGATATTAAGCTTATAGTCTCTCCAACAGATGCATGGAGTATTCTTGCAAGCTCTACTCCTATTACAGCATTAAAACCGCCATCAAGTTCAAATTGATTTTCTTCAATGCCAAGGTATTTCATCATTGAGGCATCATTTTTTACATCTTTTTCATTGATAAGCCTTAACATAATTGGTTCTAGCCTTGAGGTTCTGCCTTTTAAAAGTGTCTGTGTATCATAGAATGTTGCAAAATTAAGCACAGTAGGATTATTTTCCAAAACTTTTACAATTTCTTTTTTATCATTTACATTATAAATTCTCAGATGGTATGATTCAATTTCAAGAATATCATTAATAAACCCAAGCTGGAGGCCATTCATTATAGACATTACTGCTATTAATGTAATAACGCCTGCAGAGAGTCCCAAGATTGATAATAACTTGGTAGTATTTTTGTTATCTTCTTTTCTTGACCTTATATATCTGTCAGCAAGAAATATAAACCATCTATTTACCATTTTCAGTTTTTGTTTTTTCATTATCCTTATAATAAATTCTCATATATTTTTGACCGTTATTATACATATCTTCATAATAAGCGTTATCTTCAATATATACTTTTTCTTTATAAATTTCTCCATTTAAATATATTTTTTCAGAAGATAATTCCCCATCATCTGAATATTCATATAAATATCTTTCAACACCTTTTTTCGTTACATTTACTTTTCTTATAAGTTTGTTATCATCATCATAATAGTTATTTGTTTTTGAAACAAGATTTTCTCCAATAGAAACAGATTCTTCTATAAGGTAGCCGTCAGGAGTAATATTTTGAATAATTTTTGCTCCTGTTGACTCAACAAACTCTTCTATTCTTAAATTAAGGTCATTATCGTAAAAATATCTTTTTTCTGATATTGTTTTTCCCTTATCTGTTTTTACTATTGCTAATAACCTGCCGTCCAAATTATAGTATATAAAATCTCCGGAGAGGTCGCTGCTTCCATGCCATTCTTCAAGCAGATTTTGCCCCTGAAATCTATACTTTGATGTTTGATCTTCGGCTTTTTTATTATCTTCCAGATAGATTGATCTTACAACAGAAACAATTCTTCCTTTTATATCTCTTTCATAGCTGACTGAATTTTGAAGTTTTCCTTCAAGCGACAGTTCATCAACTGTGTCAAGAAGCAAATTGGAATTATATTTGTAAATTTTTATATATCCTGAGTTATCGTTAGTATCTATAATTTTTTCACTATATAATAGTTTGCCGCTGTATGTTCTTTCTGTTTTTGTTTCATCTTCTGTAATTATTTCTTTATCTATATTGCCGTTATTTGAATAATATATTTCAGTCTCCCAAACTGGGGCAGATTCTTTATAAAGTATTTTTATCTCTTTATTTCCATCTGATATTTTTTCAAGATAGTATTCAAATTCATCAGTTCTGTATTTATCAATTTTTGCAAGTTCCATTCCAAGTTTATTTGATCTGTAATATTGCTGCGGAAAAGCAAGTTGAGTTATTAAAGAAAATATAAATAGTAAAATTGTTTTATACATTCAGAAGATTATCAAGATACTCCTTTTTACTAAATCTTTTAAGGTTATCATATTTTTCACCTGTTCCGATAAAGACAAAAGGAATTCCAAGTTTTCCGGAAATTGATACTGCTATTCCGCCCTTTGAAG
>JAVBQS010000119.1:0-15672 GCA_031548835.1 Spirochaetia bacterium | reverse complement strand
AATCATTCCAATCTACCAAAATAAAAATTGCAATAAGCGAAGCTGGACAAATTGACTTTTTTTTTTGCGGCACATTAAATCTGTTTGGGTTTGTAGATACTATTTTTGTTGCTGCAAGAGGACACGACTCTGCTGTTCCAGCCCTTGAAGCTTTTATGGAAAAAGGCGATGTAATTATTCATAACCATCCCGGCGGTTATCTAAAGCCAAGCAATGCTGATCTAAACATAGCTTCAATGCTTGGCAAACAGGGAATAGGTTTTTTTATAATAGATAACAATGCTGAAAATTTATATGTTGTTGCAGAGCCTATAGAAAATAAAAAAAGAGAACTTATTGATATAGAAACTCTTGCTGAAAATCTTTCGCCTGACGGGCAGTTTGCCAAACTATTTGAGTATTATGAAACAAGAGAATCACAGGTTGAAATGCTTAAAAATATTGCGGAAAGCTTTAATAATGAAAACATGATAATTGCAGAAGCAGGAACAGGAGTAGGAAAATCCCTTGCTTATCTTTTACCATCATTTCAATGGGTAATAAATAATGAAGAGAGAGTTGTTATATCAACAAATACAATAAATCTTCAGCATCAGCTTCTTGAAAAAGATATACCTCTTGTAAAAAAAATTCTTAATACAGATGTAAAAAGCGCATTGATTAAAGGAAGGTCAAACTATCTCTGCCTTAGAAAATATTATGAATTTATAAATGAAAATTCACTTTTTGATACTGCTGAAAACAATGGAATAGCAGGAGCTATTAAGGAGTGGGCTGCTGTCACTGAAACAGGAGATAAAGCAGATCTTCCTATAATGGCAGATTATTCTACCTGGAGCGACATCTGTTCAGATTCTGATTATTGTCTTGGACTATATTGCCACTACAGGGAAAAATGTTTTGTAATAAAAGCAAGAAAAAATGCAGCATCTGCATCTATTCTTATTGTTAACCACCATCTTCTTTTTTCAGATCTATCTGCAAGAAATATGGGAGCAGGTTTTAACGGAACTGCTGTACTGCCGCTTTTCAGGCACACAATAGTAGATGAAGCTCACAATATTGAAGCAGCTGCCACTTCCTATTTTTCAATGGCACTTTCCAAAGGATATATTATAAAAAGCTTTAGAAAACTTTACAGCAGATACAGGGGCAGAATTTTCGGCATATATAATTTTCTTGTAGAAAATTCAGGAATAAATGAGAAAAAAGTAACAGCACTTCCCGAGCTGATAACAACAGTAATAGAAGCTTATGACAGCCTGGAAAAAGAGGCAGAAATTCTGCTTGCAGATAAACTAAATCTGAAAATTGAAAAAAAGGGCGAATTTGATAATTTATTCCAGGGCTTTTTATCATTCAAAAAAAAGCTTTCTGAAATATATTTTATTCTTGATGAGCTTTCCCAAAATATAGAAATAACAGCTGAAGATGATTCTAGGGTTTATGAGCTTTTTTTAATAAAATCAAAAATAAAAGATCTTATTGCAACATCTGAAATCTTAACAGATGAAAGAGAAGATTATGTAAGCTGGATAGAGAAAGGCAAGAATATCTCATTTATACTTACGCCGCTTGATGTAAGTGATCTGCTAAAAGAAACAATGTATGAAAATCTTAAAACAATTGTTCTCACATCTGCAACATTAAGTATAAAAAACGATTTTGAATTCTGGAAAAAAAGAATTGGCATTTCAGATATTGAAAGAAAAATTGTAGAAAAGATTTTTAAATCTCCGTTTGATTATCCAAGACAGGTTATGCTTACAGTTCCTACAGATATAAAAGATCCTTCAGACAAACTATATACAGAAGAGCTTTCCATCTTTATAAAAAATATGGTTATTACAGCTGATGGAGGAGCTCTTATTTTATTTACCTCATATTCAATGCTTCTTGAAGTTTATAACGCAATTAAAGAAGATATAATTAAAACAGGAATTACAATTCTCCGGCAGGGAGAATTTGACAGGTTTAAAATTCAGAAAATATTTAATGAAGATAAAAAAAGTATTTTGTTTGCAACAGACTCTTTCTGGGAAGGAATAGACAGCCCTGGCGAAACACTTAAAATGGTTATAATATGCAGACTTCCTTTTAAAGTACCTTCCGATCCTGTAATAAAATCAAGAATTGAAAAAATTGAAAAAGAAGGAGGAAACTCTTTTACTGATTACCTGCTGCCTGAAGCTGTAATAAAACTTAAACAGGGATTCGGCCGCCTTATGAGAAGAAAAGATGATACAGGAATTGTAGTAATAACAGATAACAGAATAATAAAAAAATCATATGGTCAGATTTTCTTATCATCACTTCCCAAGACTTTAACATACTATTCTGAAAGCAAAAATATTGAAAGCAGGGTAGAGGACTTTCTTTTTAGCAAAAAATAACCCTGACATGGCTTACCATGCCAAAATAATAAAAGGAGCTGTCCAATTAGACAGCCCCTCTATCCTGGCACAACATCCAGTCTTTATAGTAATTATTTAAATAAAAAATTATTAGCCTACAATTGCAATAATATCGCCAGCTTTAACAATAAGATGTTCTACTCCATCAATTTTTATAGAGGTTCCGGCATACTTATCATACATAACTTTCTGGCCGACTTTTACCTTAATTGCATCTTTATCATCACCAACTGCTGCAACACTGCCTGTCTGTGTTTTTTCCTGGGCAGTCTGCGGTATAAAAAGTCCTCCCTTTGTTTTTTCCTCAGACTCTGCAATTTTTATTAATACCCTGTCTCCTAATGGTGTGATTTTCATTTTATCCTCCTGAATATTGTGTACTAAATTATTTCTTGATTTGAATATCAGTAAAAAATATACGAATCTTAAGGATAATGGTCAAGAATAATTATGCCAGGCAGGGAATAATTATTTAAATATAATAAAATAGTGTGTCATTATAGATCATAAAAATTGATTAAATCAAAGTATGTGTATTTATGACACACATAAAACCGGGGAATAAATATCTATTTTTGCCTAATAAAATAAATCCTGATATTGTAAACACTTATCTAACTATTTTTTTATCGTCAATTGGCATAAATATTGCTTATTATTAGATGGTAATTGAGCAGACATTTGGGAGGTTTTAATGATGTCAATATTAAAGCAAAAAACAAAGAAAACAAAACTATCAGACGACGAAAATGTGCTTGCAATATATCTAAAAGAAATAAATAATATACCTCTTTTATCAAGAGAAGATGAAGAAAAATATGCGCGCCTTGCTGCTAAGGGAGATAAAGATGCGCGAGATATGCTTGTAAAATCAAACCTCAGATTTGTTGTAAATATTGCAAAGAAATATAAAAATCATGGCATACATCTTTCAGACCTCATAAATGAAGGAAATATAGGACTGCTTAATGCAATAGAAAAATATGATGTCGACAGGGGATATCATTTTATTTCCTATGCAGTATGGTGGATAAGGCAGGCAATATTAAAAGCTATTGGCGAAAAATCAAGAATGATAAGGCTTCCTCTAAACAGGGCAGGGGAACTTGTCCAGATTGAAAAAGTAAGAAAAGAATATCTCTCTGTTAATGGAACAGATCCTGAAATTAAAGATATTGCATCCCAGCTTAGCCTCTCTGAAGAACATATAAGAGAGATGATAAGTATTTCAAGAGAACATATATCTCTTGATACTCCTGTTACATCTATTGATAAAGATTCTGCAAAAATGGGAGATTATATTGAAGACACAATGTATAAACAGCCTGATGATCAAATAATTGATAAATCTTTAAAAGAAGAGATAAACAAGCTTTTATCAACATTATCAGGAAAAGAGGCAAATATTATTGAACAGAGATTTGGCCTTAATGGAGAATCTCCTCAATCGCTTAAAGAAATTGGCGATAAATATAATCTTACAAAAGAAAGAATAAGGCAGATAGAAAAGAAAGCTCTTGAAAGGTTAAAACATGTTTCAAGAAGCCAGTATCTCGAAGCTTATATGTGTTAAATTTTCTATTACTTATAGTTGCAACCATAAAGCTTATAAAACCTTTATGGTTGTTTTATAACCTGCCGCCTTCAAAGGCAGGGTCATCCAATCATCACTCACAGACAACAGAACAAAATCGAAAACTATATTTAATTGACATATCTTACATTATATTTTAATGTTACATTATATTCTAATGTTACATTATATTTTAAGTTTTTAATAATCGTAAAATTTTCAATTATGTTTATACATGAAATGTATATCTTTTAATCTTTTTCGGAGGTTGTGAATAATGTCAAAAGAAAAATTTGTTTATTTTTTTGGGGGTGGGAAATCTGATGGTAAGGCAGATATGAAAGAATTGCTTGGAGGAAAAGGCGCCAATCTTGCAGAAATGACAAACATGGGTATTCCTGTGCCTCCCGGTTTTACAATCTCAACAGAAGTTTGTAAAGTTTATTACGAAAATAATAAAAAATATCCTGAAGAGGTAAAAGCACAAGTTAAGGAAAATCTTGAAAAACTTGAGAAACTACAGGGTAAAAAACTTGGTGATTATTCTGATCCTCTTCTTGTATCTGTAAGATCAGGAGCTGCAGTATCAATGCCTGGCATGATGGATACAATTCTTAACCTTGGCCTCAATGACAAAGCAGTGGAAGGCCTTATCAAAAAAACAGGCAATGAAAGATTTGCATGGGATGCATACAGAAGATTTATCCAGATGTTTGGCGATGTTGCAATGGGTGTGCCTCATCATGATTTTGAAAAAATACTTGAGTCTGTAAAAAAAGCAAAAGGTATTGAAGATGATGTTCATATGGATGTGGAAGATCTCAAAAAAGTTGTTAAACTCTATAAAGAACTTTATAAAAAACATATTAAAAAAGATTTTCCCCAGGATCCAATGATCCAGCTATGGGCTGCAATAGATGCAGTTTTTGGATCATGGAATAATGACAGGGCAATTAAATATAGAGCATTAAATAATATAAAAGGCCTTCTTGGAACTGCTGTAAACATACAGACAATGGTTTTTGGAAACTATGGAGAAAGCTCTGGAACAGGAGTTTGTTTTTCAAGAGACCCTTCAACAGGCGAAAACTATTTTTATGGCGAATATCTAATGAATGCACAGGGAGAAGATGTTGTTGCCGGTATAAGAACACCACAGACACTAAAATCTCTTGAAAAGAAAAATCCTAAAATATACAAAGAGCTTGTAGGCTATAAAGAAAAACTTGAAAAACATTTCAAAGATATGCAGGATATTGAGTTTACTATCCAGCAGGAAGTTCTATATATACTTCAGACAAGAAATGCAAAAAGAACCGGCCCTGCTGCAATAAGATGCGCAGTTGAAATGGTTGATGAAGGAATGATTAATAAAGAAATAGCTATTAAGAGAGTTACACCTGAACAGCTTGACCAGCTTCTCCATCCTATGATTGATCCAAAAGCAAAAAAAGCTCTAAAAGCTATAACAAAAGGACTTAATGCATCTCCCGGAGCTGCCTGCGGACAGGTTGTCTTTTCTGCTGATGAAGCTGAAAAATGGGCAAAAGATGGCAAGAAAGTTCTTCTTGTAAGAAAAGAAACATCTCCGGATGATATTGGAGGAATGGCTGTATCCCAGGGTATATTAACTTCAACAGGCGGCATGACAAGCCATGCTGCAGTTGTTGCAAGAGGAATGGGAACACCTTGTGTTGCAGGATGTAAAGATCTTGCTATTTCAGGAAAAACAATAATTGTAAAAGGCATTAAAATAAAAGAAGGCGATTTTATTACAATTGATGGATCAACAGGCGAAGTTTTTAACGGCAAGATTGATCTTATCAAACCTAAATTTGATGCGCGACTTACAAAATTCCTCTCATGGGCAGATGAAATAAGGCACAATGCTGTAAGAAAAAATGCTCCAAAAGGATTTATGGTAAGAACAAATGCAGATCAGCCGCATGATGCAAAAGTTGCAAGAGAATTCGGAGCAGAAGGAATAGGGCTTTGCAGAACAGAGCATATGTTCTTTGATGCAAGCAAGCTTGAAATATTCCAGGAAATGATTATTGCAGATGATGTTGCAACAAGAAAAGCTATTCTAAAAAAACTTCTTACACTCCAGCAGAAAGACTTTGAAGGTATTTTTAAATCAATGGATGGTCTTCCTGTTACAATAAGACTTCTTGATCCGCCGCTTCATGAATTTGTTCCAAAAACATCTGAAGAGATAAAAGCTTTTGCAAAAAAAGCAGGTATAACTGTTGATAAGCTTAAAGCAAAAATTGATTCTCTCCATGAGCTTAATCCAATGCTTGGCCATAGAGGCTGTCGCCTTGGCGTAACATATCCTGAGATTTATGATATGCAGGTAGAAGCAATTATGAAAGCTGCTTGCAGCCAAACAAAAAAAGGAGTAAAAGTAAACCCTGAGATAATGATTCCTCTTATTGGAACATATCAGGAACTTAAAATGCTTAGGGAAAATGCTGAGAATATTGTTAAAAATGTATTTAAAACAGTAAAAATGGAAATTCCTTATACAATTGGAACAATGATTGAAATTCCAAGAGCTGCAATTACAGCTGATGAAGTTGCACAGTATGCAGACTTTTTCTCTTTTGGCACCAACGACCTTACACAAATGACCTATGGATATTCAAGAGATGATATAGGCTCATTCCTCCCAGACTATATTGCAAAAGGTATTCTTGAAAAAGATCCTTTCCAGGCTATTGACCAGATAGGAGTAGGGGCTCTTGTAAAAATGGCTGCAGAAAAAGGAAGAGGAGTAAAACCAAACCTTAAAATGGGTATCTGTGGTGAGCATGGAGGAGAAGCTTCTTCAATTGAATTCTGTTACAAGACAGGACTTAATTATGTTTCATGTTCTCCATACAGAGTTCCGCTTGCAAGACTTTCAGCAGCGCAGGCTGTTCTTAAAAATAAATAATAATTAACAAATATTTATATTATAAGGCTGTCATTCTAAAATGATGACAGCCTTTTTTGTTTCACATGTTTGTCTTTTATTCAATTTTTTTCTGTAAAGAGGGAAAAAACCCACACAACAATAAGTAGACAGAATATCAATTATCGGAAGTTATTTTTATATTGCATGTGATGTGATCCCGTTGAAAAACGGGATGACCTGACTATATATTTTTCAACGAATACCGAAGTTAATACCTTATTTTTTCTCGCTTACCTTGTGGTATATATAAATAACAATCATTGAAACTACAAGCGGAGGAAAAATATTTACAACTCCATTTATCTTTGTAAGCAATTCTATTATGTTGCTAAAATAATATTCAATAATTGCTCCAAGAAAAGAACCTATTATAGATACAATTAAAACTCCCCAGAAATTACCTATAAAAGCTTTATTATAAACATAATATAGAATAAGAGCTGTTCCAAAACCTATAATTATATAAATAAGACCTATATTAAAATAATAAGAAAACATTTATTTACCGCCTAAATTTATTTTATGGTGCTGCATTATAATCTATAGAACCTAATAGTTCTGGTTTGCTATAAATATTATAGACTTTATCATATTTGCCATAGGCAAAAATATACATGGAAAGCGTTACGCGATCATATAAAATATCATTATCTTCAGCTTTTGATATATTGCCAAAAGATTTATATTTTTTACCATTGGTATCCTCTGGATCCAAAACTGTTCTGTATAAAAAAACAGGCGGATTAGCTAAATAAGTAACAGATGGAATTGCACCATTATCACCTGGGTTTACACCTGTATTATTTGTGGCTCCTGTAAAATCAATTCTAAGATCAAAACTGCTATCTCTATTTCCATAGTTTATAGGTATCATAGGATACCTTGTCATCTGATCAGAATCAGAAACAGTATTTACACGCCTATATCCGCGTGCTGCAACATCTTCCGGTTTTGGTTCATCAACAGACATAATAATTTTATCATCAGCAATTATCTGTGAAGTGGCATCATTATAGTCATAAAATTTATAGTAAAGCTCATATCCCTGGAAAACATCAGGGTCATAATCATCTCTATTAGTAACAGTTGCTATATCAGGATTAAACCTAAGAACAGCCGGAGGATAAAGATAAGGATAACTGTTTAAACCGCACTGCAAGGTTAATAACAAACACAATGGCAGCAATATAAGAAAAATAAATATCTTTTTTAAATTATGGGGTATCATACCCTCCCTTAACATCAAGCAACTCATAAATCAATACTGGTTTATTCTTTCCTTTTACCCGTATATTGTCAAGTTCTCTTACAATAACTTCATCTTTAACAAGTGCATATGTAAATTCACTAATAATAACATGAGTTCCATACTCTTTATTTGTACCTTCAAGGCGGGCTCCAAGGTTAACATTATCTCCCATCAATGTATAATTCATTCTTCCAAGAGAACCCATATTTCCTACTGTCATTATACCGGAATTAAGCCCTATGCCAATATTTATACGTTTCTCTTTCGGCCAGCCTTCATTAAGTTTATGCAGCGTATCCATCTGCTTTAAAGCGCATTTACATGCAAGTATTGCATGGTTTTCCTGCGGTAACGGCGCTCCCCAGAAACACATTATTTCATCGCCTACATATTTATCAAGAGTTCCATTAAATTCCATAATTGTATCTGTCATTGCAGTAAGATAAAGATTGAGATGATTAACAAGTTCCTGCGGCGTCATGCTTTCTGAAAGAGTTGTAAATCCGCGTATATCAGAGAAAAATACAGTAAGGTTTTTATCAACACCGCCAAGCTCAAGATTTGGTGTATCAAGAATCTGGTCTACAACAGCAGGGCTTACATATTTGCCAAACATATTTTTAATTCTTTTTTTATCTTTCTCCTCTGTCATAACTCTGTAAACTACAATTGCAAGAAATGTAAGAAATATGCCGGACCCGGCAGAAGGAAAATTAACTATATAATTTTTTGTATCAAATATAATACTTGTAGTTATAAAGAAAATTATTATCGAAGCTATTGTAAAAATAGCAGACCACAAAGTAGAAAGCCTTGAAGTTATAAAAGCAGCGCACATTACAAGAATAAATAAAATAGTTAAATTTACCCATGCAGGAACTTCTATAAGAAATTTATTCATTAAAATCGTATTTAGTGAATTTGCATGTATTTCAACACCATACATAAGTCCATAAGGTGTTGTTTTTTCATCAGAAGCAATTCCGCGCGCAAATGGCCCAAGCATAAGAATTTTATTAGCAACCAGCCAGGTCTTTGGCCATTTTGCAGGATCTACAGGAGGAGAACTTGCTGCATATGTTGAATAAGTTCTTACAGGAAATGTTTGATATCCGCCTGGATCTGCTGTTGAAGGATTTCCCATAAAGTTGATAAGCATCTGTCCATTTTTATCAATTGGAATAAAAATATTATCTAAAACTTTTCTTACCTCAGGCTTTGCTATTGATCCGTCTTTATTATATTTTGCAGTTTTTTCCACAATCTGGTAAGGTTCCCATTGCTGTTTTTCAACATTAAAATATTGAGGAGAAGGAATTTTTATATACTCCCCTACTTTTACCTCAATATCCTCCGGCTTTTTATTAAAATATTCCATTGCAAGTGAAAGCGTAATTGAAGGAACAAAAGTATCTTTATATTTTTTTACAATGTAAAAATACTCTCCTTCTCCGCTCTCTGCAGCAGCTTTTACAGGCGGCGAATTATTTCTTATTTCATCTTTTAACGATTTTAGTTTTTCAGCAGTTAATGGATATGTTATTGAGTGATCTATGCCATTTTTATCTGTCCAGCCGAGACGCTGAAAAACAGTTTCATCAATTTTATAATCAGCTGTAAGATCTTCAATATCTATAATATCAATAAGTATTGATGATTTTGTAATAAGTCCCTGGCGCCTGTAAATTTTATCAAAATCTTCTTTAAAATTTGCATGGCCGTAACCTTTTATAACTCTTGCCAAAGGCTGGAAAGGAGGCTCAAAGCCGGGATAAGATGTTATTGTATGCCAGTTCCCTTTTACATTGGAAATTCTGCCGTAAGTATTATATAGAATTTCCTGGCGTGTAATATAATCATCTCTTATAGATTCTGAAGGCGGAACTTCATCTAAAACAGTTTCAAGGAAAACTCTTTTATTTTCTTTTATTGCTTCAACAAGAAGAGCATCATCATAAGGTCTTGCTTCATCAGGTTCTATAAAAAAAATATCTATAAACAGAGCCCGCTCGCGGTCATTCTGATTCTGAATGCGGGAAAAAGTTTTTATAAGATCAGCATGCCTGTATCTGGGAAACGGCCATTTTCCAAATCTGTTAAGGCTTCTGAAATCAATTCCAAGAATTAAAATATCAGGCGATATATTCGGATTTTGAACAGATTTAGTAACTCCTTCCTGGATATGTGTTTTTTGAACTGCATTTTTTAAATAAAAATTAACATCAAGCATTTTAAGATTAAGCTTATTTGTAATATCTGTAAAATATTCTGCAAAAACAATAAGGGAAAATATTAAAAGAGCTATAATTATACCAAAATATTTTGTCTCAAAGATTTTTAATCTTCCGGCTTTTTTTCCTCTCATCAAAAATTCCCCTTTAAACTTATCCAGGAATAATAGTAACTTAAAGAACTGATGATTAAATTGACTCTAATCATCAGTTCCATATTATTATCCCGGCATGGTAAGTCATGCCAGGGTGGTTTTCCCGTTGCTCTTGGAAAACTGCGAAAAACGATAATATTAGCAATGCTGATTTATTCTCGCTTAAATAAATCACCGGCTTCTTAAATCTTGCCTGCTCCTTTCAGATAGATTATACGGTCTTTGGCAAAAATTGTCCAATCGCTATTCATATACTTATCGCCAAGAGTATTGTAATACTCTAAAGCAGCTGCAAAATCACCTTTTGCTTCACAGAGCCTTCCTAGAGAAAAAAATACATGCGGAGTATCAGGATAATCTTTGGAATAGGTTTCAACAAGTTTTTTATAATTGTTTATTGCAGAATCATTATCTCCCAATTCTTCATGGCAGACAGCTGCATTGTTTAATGAAATAGGAGTAAGATATGAATTTTTATATTTATTTACAAAAGCAGAGTAATTCTCAAGAGCTTTGTCATATTTTTTTTCAGTAAAATATATTTCACCTTTCATATATAAAGCACGCTGCCCTGCATAATAATTGCTATATTGTGCAATAATATTATCAAGTGAGGATAAAATGCTTTCTATGCTTTCTGATTTCTTTTGTTCATCATTATTTTCTCTGAAAGAGCTAAGCGCTTCACTATATTTTTTTTCTGTTTCTTCAATAAGCACTGTTGATTTTTCATTGATAGAAGCTCTAACTTCGCTGTAAACAGCTATTCCTATTATCACTGCAACTACAATAATTAAAAATAAAAATAAGAATTTTCCGCGTGTTGATAAAAATGAAGAAAAGGTTTTTAAAAATTTCTGTTTTGTTGTTAACGCATTTTGCTGCATTAAATTACTCCTTAAATTTACCATCTATTTCCAGCTCTTTTATTAGTCTGGAAAGGTATGTTCTTTGGATATCAAGCACAGCAGATGTTTTGCTTTGATTCCAGTTATTTGCTGATAACGCATCTATTATATATTTTTTTTTGAATTTGTTGATAGCTTTTTTTAACGGCAAAAATATATTTTCTTCATTAATTTCAATATCTATGCTATCAGGTCCTATATTTTCCTTATTTGAAGTAATTAAAAGCCTTTTAATATAGTTTTTTAGTTCTCTTATATTTCCGGGCCAGTCATATAATAATAGCTTTTTTACAGCTTCATTATCAAGACTTTTATTTTCCCCGCCCTTTTCTGTAAAATATTTTACAAGCTGCGGAATATCTTCTCTATGTGCACGGAGCGGTGGTATATGTAAAGATAAAACATTAAGCCTGTAATAAAGGTCTTCCCTGAAATTTCTGTTTTTAGTTTCTGCTTTGATATTTTTATTTGTTGCAGATATTATTCTTACATCAATTTTATATGGAGTATCTGAACCAAGCCTGTCCACAAAACCGCTTTCTATAACTCTTAAAAGCCTTGATTGTGTATGAATTGGAAGCTCGCATATTTCATCAAGAAAAATAGTTCCGCCGTCTGCTGCAATAAATTTGCCTTTTCTATCAGTTACAGCATCTGTAAAAGCGCCTTTTACATGTCCGAAAAGTTCTGCTTCTATCATTGATTCAGGAAGAGCTGCGCAATTAACCTGTATAAATGGTTTTTTATTTCTTTTGCTTTCCCTAAATATAAAATTGGCAAATAATTCTTTTCCTGTGCCGCTTTCGCCTGTTATAAGAACAGGGGCATCTGATCTTGCAATTCTTGAAGCATTGTTTTTACAATCAGCAATAATGGCAGAAGAACCTATTATTTCATTAGCATCTTTTTTTAAGAATAATTCTTCCGGTTTTGCTGTTTTGTTTTTCACTGCTTCATAAAATCGCCGAGAGTTGCCATTGGTGTATCATTATCCGACTGTATATATTTGGAAATTTCTTCTCTCTGCATACTCTTTTTATATTCTTTAATAGAGAGAGCAAGTTTTTTCTTTTTAGGATTAATCTCTGTTATTACAGCTTTTATTGTATCGCCTACTTTATACTGTTCCATTTCAGCATCAAGCTCTTCATTGAATTTATCTGATATATTGCTCTTATTTATAAGGCCTTCAATATCTCCCTGCACTTTTACAAAAAGTCCAAACTCTGTCTTTCCTGTTATTTTACCTTCAATTATGCTGCCTTTTGTAAATGTTTTAGATAATACATCCCAGGGGTTATCTGTAAGCTGTTTTACTCCAAGCCTTATTCTTCTGTTTTCTTTATCAATATTAAGAATAACAATATTTATAGTTTCAGTTGGTTTTAATACTGAAAAAGCATTTTTAACTTTTTTTGTCCATGACATATCATCAATATGGAGAAAGCCGCTTATTCCTTCTTCCAGTTCAATAAATGCGCCTGCATTTGTTACTTTAACAATTTTTCTTTCAAGCTGAAGTCCTTCAGGATATTTCTTTTCCATGCTGTCCCAAGGATTTTCAAGCACCTGTTTTATGCCAAGCGATATTCTGCCCTGCTGGAGGTCATAGTTAAGTATCATGCACTCAACATCATCGCCAATTGTAAAAAGTTCTTTTGGATGGTTTATCTTTTTTACCCATGAGAATTCAGAGATATGGGCCGTTCCTTCTATGCCTTCTTCAATTTCAATAAACACTCCAAAATCTGTAAGCTTTGTCACTTTTCCTTTAACAACATCGCCTATTGTATATCTGCTTGAGAAAGTGTCCCATGGATTTTCATTAAAATGTTTTAATGAAAGATTTATTTTATTATTTTCTTTATCAAGATTTATTATTTTAAGTTTTATTTTCTGACCTTTTTTTACATAATCTTTTGGTTTTGCAACATGGCCCCAGCTCATATCATTTATATGAAGAAGCCCGTCAAAACCGCCAAGATCTATAAATGCGCCAAAAGAAGCTATGCTTTTTACAACTGCTTCAACAATATCTCCGACTTTTGCTGTGTTAAAAAACTCTTCTTTTTTTCTTGCAAGTTCTTCGATAAGATAGCTTTTGCGGTTTAATACAATATTGATTTTTTTATCGCTGTAAAGTCTTTCAATATAAAATTTATATGTGTTATTGATATATTCTTCAGGTTTTTCAATTTTTGCCATATCCATTTTTGAGATAGGCACAAAAGCTTTGACATTATATCCTAAAAGAACCTCAAAACCGCCTTTTACATCTCTAACAACTTTTGCTTCTACAGGGGTTTTATCCTGGAATGCTTTTTTAAGATTTTTCCAGAACTCTTTTTCATCATATTTTCTCTTGGAAACAATAATATTTCCGTCTCTGCTCTCTTTTTTTATAAGAATAACATTGACATCATCGCCTATTTTAGGAGTTTTATCAAATTCAGATAAAGGTATTTTACCTTCTGATTTGTATCCAATATCTACAAAAACAGTCTCATCTGTAACCTGAATAACATGTCCTGGAACAACATGTCCTTCCTCCAGTTCATCGAGAGATTTTAAATATTCTTCCTGAAGATTTGTTTGATTGATTGATTCTTCGCTGCTTATGCCGTCTCTCTCTACCATAGTGGGAAAAACTCCTAATTGTAATAACCTTTTTTATTTATTTCAGACAATACTTTGTCACAAACTTCGTCTATCGTCAAGTCCGAACTATTTAAATAAATTGCATCTTCAGATATTTTTAATTTTCCGAATTCTTTATTTTTATCTATATCATCTCTTTCTTTTATATTTTTTTCTATTTCGTCCAAAGATTTGGCGCTTGTGCCCTGGCCAAGCCTTCTTTTTGCCCTTTTATCAATTGAAGCATCAAGATATATTTTTACACCTGCATTTGGAAACACAACAGTTGTCATGTCGCGCCCCTCTGCAATAATATTATTATTTTTTGCTGCTTTTTGAATCTGTTCATTTATTTTGTGCCTTACTTCTGTTATTGCAGAAACCTGTGCCACAATTGTATCTACAGCATCTGTGTGAAGTAAATCTTCAACATCAGTTCCATCAAGATATACTTTTTTATTTATAATTTCTATTTTATGTTTTTGCGCAGCTTTTATAACTCTATCTTTATCTGAAATATCAATTTTATTTTTAATAAGGGCATAGGTTAAGGCTCTGTAAAAATTACCTGTGTTAAGATAAAAAAAGCCTGTTTTTTCCGCAACTTTTGATGCTACAGTGCTTTTTCCAGCGCCTGCAGGCCCATCAATTGCTACTATCATTTTTATTCCTGCCTTCAAGAAACCACTTAACTTCTTTTTCTGTAAGATATCTGTATGTTCCAGGCATTAGGCCTGTAATTTTTACACAGCCGATTCTTACTCTTTGAAGTTTTTTTAGCTTAATTCTGTAATGAGAAAAAATATTACGTATTTCCCTGTTTTTACCTTCGACAAGCACAAGGCTTATTTTTGTGGAAGCTTTATACAAATATTTTTTTATTTTGTAGATTTCTCCGTTTATCAATACACCTTTTAATAAATTTTTTAAAATTTCCTCATCTACAGGCTCGCCTGTTTCTGCAACATATTCTTTTTCTATTCCTGATGACGGATGCGATACTATTTTTCCGAAATTGCCGTCATTTGTTAAAAGTATTAGACCTGAAGACATATAATCAAGCCTTCCTACAGTAAAAAGTCTATAGCTTGAAAATTCTTTAAAAAAAGATATTATCGGAGTTCTTCCTTCAGGATCGCTATTTGAAGATATAACTTTTGTTGGTTTATTAAAAGCAAGATATATTCGTTTGCTTGTAGGATGGACTTCCCTGCCTCTATAATAGACAATATCGCCGGGAAATACTTTTTCCCCCATTTTTGTTATTACAGTGCTATTAATTCTAACAAGGCCTTCTTCAATAAATTCTTCGCATTTTCTTCTTGAGCCAAGCCCGCAGTTTGCAAGATAGACCTGTAGCCTTATTCCTTTTTCTTCTGCTTCATTTTCATTAGTTCTTTTAGTTTTAGCCATTAAGCTCAAACCTCTTTGCATCAGTGTCGCTTAGTTTTGGAAGATCAGCAATACTTTTAAGTTTAAAAAGTGTAAGAAATTCCTGTGTTGTTCCATAGGTTACTGGTTTTCCAGGAACCTCTTTTTTTCCAAA
>JAVBQS010000179.1:0-28875 GCA_031548835.1 Spirochaetia bacterium | reverse complement strand
TGATTACCTCACTCCTGATGAAAAGTACTATTCAGTCTTTCACAATGGGCAGCCTCGGGGAAAACCCCTGGCCGCATAACACAATTGAAAATATCCACTTTAATTTATTTATTTTTTGTGTTGACAAAAGGGCGCAGTATAGATATAAGGTCTGTTTTATGACAAAAAACCTATATGGAATATATAATTTAATATATATAGGTAATATTTATATTTATCGGATATAATTAGCAGTGTTGAATTAAAAATATTTATTTATCTTGGTAAAGAATAAAATTATATAAATATAAAATGCTTTTAATCCAATGTAAATTGATGTATATTTATCCTAATTATTAAGATTAACAAGTAGACAAAAAAACAGTTAGTTTTGCCGATTTAACTTTTTGATTGATACACCAAGGACTAAATGTTGAATCAAGAAATATATAATTTTGTTATAAGAATAAAAAAAATAGATACTCTTTTTTTTATTTCCCAAAGTTTTATTGCCTTTTATCATTCTTTTCAAATAATAGTTACTCTTTTAAAAAATATAAGACAGGAAATATCTAGTTTGCTCCAGTTTTATAAAAATAAATTCAAATATATATCTATTTTTTCTTTTATAATGTTTGGCTCTATTTTTAGAAAAATTAAAATAATAATAAATATTGAAACTATCTATTCTGTTTATAGGTTTGATCCTTTATAGCAGGATTAGTTTTTTTATTTAATGATTAATTTTGTTTATCAATGTGAAAATATAAAGAACAAAAAGTGTAGAGCAGCAGGGTTATATAAAGATTTAATAGTAAGAGTAAAAAGTTGCTATAATCCGGGTTTTTATATTTATAGCAAAAAGCAGGATTAAGCTAAACTGTGATAGATTTTTAAATAAATAATCGATAGGAAATTAATTATAAAAAACGCATGAAAAAATATTTTTTTATTGGAAAAGAAAAACAAAATGTTACATACTTTAAAAAGATAAGTGATGGGGTTTTATGTCATCATAAATTTATTAATAAAAATAGTTATTATAATGTCCTTGAACAGATATGTATCCTATTTTATAAAGTTTTTAGAAGGATAAAAGAAATAACTGTTTTTATTGTTTCTACTTTTTCTGCTTTAACAAGAACCAGAGTATATAGAAAAAAAGTTTTTTACAGCGGCACAATAATAATTATTCAGAAGTGTTTATTCAATCAGCTGCATATCCTCTTGGCAAGCTGTTTTTCGACTTTTAAAATACCTGAATTTGCACCCTTTCTCTTTAGTATTGAGAAAAATAAAATCAATTTATTCTTGATTTTATTTTAAATATAATATTTATAATTTTGATTTAAAATTTCAGAAATGGAGTAATTATATTATGATTTTTTCCAAAACAAAAAAGGATATTGAAATCGAATATAATATTTCTTCATCAACAGTAAGCAACTGGATAAGGACAGGAATAGCTAAACCTCCTAAAAATGGGAAATTTTATACTAAAAATGAATATGACAAAATTCAATTTCTAATTGAAAAAGAGTTTGATAAATTAAAAGGGAGAGCTAACCGTTCCAAAATTGATAAAAAATATTTATGCTTTCTTGGAATTGTTGATGAAGAAAGAAAAAAGCTTCTTGTTAAAACAATAGAAATTCATAAAAATAGCGGATTATCTATTGAACAGAGTGTCTTTTCTCTTTCTTTGATTTTTTTAATTAATTCAGGATTAGTTAGCGGAAATGTTTTTATATATCCGGTAACTCCCTTAGACTATTTTCTGAAAAAATGGTCTGATGAAATTAATTTTAATCCTGAAAACAAGCTTTATTCAGTTTTAAATTATATAAATAAAGATGATGATTTTATCGGTGCATTTTACCAATCATTGTTAAATATTGCTGAAAAATCAAAGCTGGGTTCTTATTATACACCCGGAGGTTTGATAAAAGATATTAAAACAAATGTTAATAATACTATAATAGACCCTTGCTGCGGCAGCGGCAGTATTTTAATAAAAATTTTATCAAAAAAACATAAGCAGGAAAATGTTTATGCTAATGATATTGATAAAATAGCATTAAATATTTGTTGTGTTAATTTATCAATGTTTTTTAATAATCCTTTTATAAAATTTAATCTTTCTTCAAGAAATTTTCTTTTTGATAAACATTTGGACCGTGAGCCGGGAAGCAAGCTAAAGTGTGATTTAATTATTACAAATCCTCCATGGGGCAGCAAGTTGTCCAGAAATGAAAAAAATGAAATTATAAAAAGATATAAACATCTTTCTTCAACAGAATCATTTTCAATATGCCTCTATAATTCAATAAATAATTTATCTGAAAAAGGTAAATTAGTTTTTTTTCTGCCTTATTCTTTCCTTAATGTTTCTACCCATAAAAATATAAGAAAATATTTAATTGAGAAAAAAAAATATATGGAGATAAAATTACTTGGCAATGCATTTCCATATGTTATGTCAGAAGCTGTCCGTTTAATATTTGATAATAATAAACCATCAGATTTCCTTGAAATATTTAAAAAAAATGGAGAGAAAAATCGAACAATATATAATAATATTATAGAACCTGACTTTATAATTCCTGCAATGTCTGGAAATAAAGATAAAACAATTATTGATAAAATGTATTCTTTAAAACATTTTTCGCTTAAAGATAATGCAGTTTTTGCTTTGGGAATTGTTACTGGAAATAATAAAAAATATGTAAAATATCAGAAAGAAAACAATACTGAGCCTATATACAGGGGCAAAGATCTTCTTCCTTTTCTATTTAGAGATCCTAAATGTTTTATAGAATTATCACCTACATCGTTTCAGCAGATAGCGCCTGTTGATTATTATAGGCAGAGGAAAATTGTTTATAAATTTATTTCAAATAATATTATATGCGCTATTGATGATGAAAGAAGGCTTATCTTAAACAGCGCTAATTTTTTTATTCCTAAAATAAGTTATCCTATGGAAACAATTGTATGCCTTTTTAATTCAACTCTATATTCTTTTCTATTTCAGAAAAAATATTATTCAAAAAAAGTACTGCGCTCTCATATAGAATCTTTTCCTTTGCCGGAATTATCAGATTCTATACATTCAAGTTTTGATTATATTTATAAAAAAATTATAGATGGAAAAGAGAAATATATAGATGATCTTAATAATATGGTATATTCAATATTTCAGTTAAATAATACAGAAGCCAGTCATATTAATCCAATCTTAAATAAATGAGTAAGTAAACAATAATAAATACAAGTTATAATTCTGTTTATTTAGGTAAATTAAAATACACTTTCTCTTAATAAAATAATATAATTTTAATATAACAAAAGAAAATTGATTAACAGCCTGGGGGTTTTAATATTATGGATAATGAAAATTTTTTATTTGCATTTGGTTTGACTGCTTTAGCAGGCCTTTCTACAGGAATCGGCAGCTTAATGGTATTTTTTTCAAAAAAATTTAATCCCAAAATCTTGGCTGCTTCGCTTGGTTTTTCTGCTGGTGTTATGATTTATGTATCTTTTGTAGAAATATTTTTGAAAGCTAAAGATTCTCTTATAGAAGTATATGGGGGAAAAAAAGGATATTGTTTTACTGTAATAGCTTTTTTTACAGGCATTGCGCTTATTGCTATTATAGATAGACTTGTCCCGAGTTTTGAAAATCCTCATGAAATTTCCAATATAGAAGAAATTCCTGTAAGAATATCGCATGGAGAAAAAAAGTTACTTCGCATGGGAATGTTTTCTGCATTTGCTATTGGAATACATAATTTCCCGGAAGGACTTGCAACTTTCGTGGGAGCCTTACATGATTCAGCGCTTGGTATAAGTATTGCGATAGCTATAGCAATACATAACATACCTGAGGGAGTTGCTGTTTCAATGCCTATCTATTATGCCACAAAAAGTAAAAGGAAAGCATTTATATTTTCATTTCTGTCAGGACTTGCCGAACCAATAGGAGCTCTTATAGGATTTATTCTTCTAAAAAAAATTATTACAGGTGCTTCTTTTGGATTTATTTTTGCATCTGTTGCAGGAATTATGGTTTATATTTCACTTGATGAATTATTGCCTACTTCTGAAGAATATGGAGAACACCATATTTCTATTAGAGGATTAATTGCCGGAATGGTTGTTATGGCATTAAGTTTGCTTTTATTTGCATAAAATTATTCTTTTTTTATAAATTATTAATAGGCCTGTTCGATAGCTTTGTTAAAAGTCATTTTGTGAATATCAAATAAGTACTAATTTAGCCGCAATGTACGATTTTTTACTAATAGCTTATAATCTTAAAAGTTTTTTTAATCTTGGCATGGCTTACCATGCCAAGATTATCATTTTTTAGGTTGTTGAACAGGTCTAATATATTTTCAATTTACTTCTAGATTATTAATCAATTTTTTATATTCTAACTTATACTTTAAGTAATTTAATTAAAAATAAAGTTGTTTACTATAAAAACTATTAATTTCCGTGACATTTATCTATTAGAATATTAGAATAGGAAAGAATATTTAAATATTAGTTTTTTCATAAAATATAGGAATAGAAAATATGCTTAATTTGTTATTACTTTTGGCAGGATTTATACCTCTTGTTTATGGCGCCAATTTACTTGTAGATAGCGCATCATCTTTAGCAAAAAAACTAAATGTTCCAAACATTGTAATAGGATTAACAATTGTTGCTTTTGGAACATCAGCGCCTGAAATGACTGTTAATATTTTTGCATCTTTAAGAGGCAATAATGATATTGTGCTGGGAAATATTGTTGGAAGCAATATTTTTAATATTATGGCAATAGCTGGAATAGCTGCAATTATTTACCCATTAGCAGTAAAATCAAAAACAACCTGGATAGAAATACCTCTTTGCCTATTATCAGCTTTGGTTGTGCTTGTAATATCAAGCGATGGTTTTATAGATGGCGGTAACTTATCTGTAATAAAAAGAACAGATGGTATTATACTTCTTTTATTTTTTCTTATTTTTATTGGTTACAACATACAGTTTATGTTATCGTGTTCTTATGAGGAAGAAGCTCCTGTAAAAAAAGAGTATCCGATATGGTTATCTGTTATCCTTATTGTTGCAGGCCTGGCTCTTCTTGTTTTTGGAGGAAGGATTATTGTTGTCTTTGCAGTCAAAGTTGCACAGCAGATGGGAATATCTGAAAGAGTAATAGCATTGACAATTGTATCAATAGGAACATCGTTGCCTGAGCTTGCAACATCTATAATTGCTGCCAGAAAAAAAAATGTAGATATAGCAATCGGCAATATTGTAGGATCAAATATTTTTAATGCTTTTTTTATTCTAGGCCTTTCTGCAGTTATACATCCTGTTTCTGTGCAGGAAAGTTCTTATTTTGATTTGTGTGTAAACCTTTTGGCAAGTTTTCTGCTTTTTTTATTTATTTTTACAGGCAGAGGAAGAAAAATAGAAAGATGGGAAGGAATAATTTTTGTTATTTTTTATATAGGATATATTATAACATTATTAGTTTAAAAAATATTTTATTATCCCGGCATGGTAAGCCATGCCGGGGGTATATGATAAGGAGATTTTAATGAAAAAAATAGTTTTTTTTATAACGCTTATTTTATTGCAGGTGTCTTTATATGCTGACGATTATATGAAAATCAAAGTAGAGAATACAGAGATAGATGTTCCTCCGGGATGGTTTGCGCAATATACAAAACAACCGCAAATATTTTTTCTATATTCGCCATTAGAAGAAAATGATACTTTCCAGGAAAACTGTAACCTTATGAAAGAAGTTCTTCCTGTAAAATATTCTTTGAAAAGCTATATGGATGCAAGCCTGGATGCTGTCAAAAAAGTTTATTCTGAATTAAAGGTTGAAAAAACAGAAAAGAACTATTATATATTTTCAGGAATAGTCAATAATATAAGAGTAAAACAGGTCCAGTATTATTTTTTAAAAGATAATACTGCATATTTGTTAACTTTTTCTGCAATTCCGGAAAGTTTTGACAGATATTATGAAACATTTAAAAAAATTGCTGAATCTTTTAAATATTAGAAAAATATAGACTGGAGGAAAATATGTCAAAAAATGATGTGCCATGCTGTCCTGAATTTAATCCAGTTCCATGGGATAGTAAAATATTGGAATGGGATAATAAAAAATTTATAAAAGACAAAGTACGCACTTTTTTATATATGCCTTTAAATTTTGGATCTGTTATAAAAAAAATAATGAAAAAAGCCGAAAAAGAAGAATCATTTTCTCCTGATTATCTCTGCCTTTCAGATCATACTTCAAAATGGAATATGGATATTTATCTTGCTGTTGAAGAAGTAATTGGAGGAATTCAAAATATTACTATGTCAGGAAGTTTTTTCAGCAGGGTATATGAGGGCAATTTTAAAGATACAGGAAAGTGGTGCAGTGATTTTAAATCACATGCTGAAAAAGCAGGACTCAATATAGGCAAAATTTACATGTGGTATACTACATGCCCAAAATGTGCAAAAAAATATGGCAAAAATTATGTTGTTGTTATAGGCAAAATAGATAAATAAGCTATGTCTTTAATTATTACTGAAATTAGAAAAAACTTAAAAAAAAACAGCAATAAAGAACTTGCAGCCAAAGGTAAAAAATTTTTTAAAGAAGAAATAAAGTCTTATGGATATAAAATTTCAGATATTACAAAGTTTAGCAAAGAATATTATAAAAAAAAAAAAGATAAACCAAAAGAAAAAATTTTTTTATTATGCGAAGAACTCTGGCAATCAGGATATCTGGAAGAGTCTTTTATTGCATGTAACTGGTCATATTATATAAAAGAAAAGTATATGCCGGAAGATTTTGTAATTTTTGAAAATTGGATTAATAAATATGTAAATAACTGGGCTTCATGCGATACATTGTGTAATCATACAGTCGGCGATTTTATTATAATTTATCCAGAATATGTTGAAAAATTAAAAGAATGGGCAAAATCTTCCAACAGATGGGCCCGCAGGGCTGCTGCAGTATCATTAATTATTCCTGCAAGAAAAGGGAAATTTCTTGCAGATATTATAGATATTGCCAATATCTTGTTAAATGACAATGATGACCTTGTTCAAAAAGGATATGGCTGGATGTTAAAAGCCTCAAGCGAAGCATATCAGAAAGAAATTTTTAATTATGTAATGAAAAATAAAGATATAATGCCGAGAACAGCCCTGCGGTATGCAATTGAAAAAATGCCTAAAGAACTTAAAACAAAAGCAATGGAAAAGAGTAAAGCTAATATCTGCAGGTTTATCTACAGATTAATTTTTTAATAACCAAATACTATGTTAAAAAATATTTTAGACAAAATATAGCATGTTATTAAAAATTGGATTAAAAATATACCTTAATTAACTTAATTTAAATCATTAAAATTTGATACTATCTCTAACTAGTACTATAATTAATAATACAGAAAATGTTTTAGCTTATGACGGCAAACTTGTATTTATAATGCGGCTAACGACTGACAATAATTGTTATTATTTTGCAGGAAATAATTTATTATATATTTTGCATGCCTGGTTTTTGCCTAATGTAAAACTGAAAAAGAGGATTAGGTATGGAAACAAAAGAAATAATAAAAATAGTAAAAGGATATTATACAAAAGATGGGGCAGGTGTAAGCCTTATACGTGTTATAGGACATGATGATATCCATGAAGCAGATCCATTTTTGATGCTTGATGCATTTGATTCTGCCAATCCTGCAAACTATATAAAAGGTTTCCCCATGCATCCTCACCGCGGTATTGAAACAGTCACATATATGATTGAAGGAGAGATTGACCATAGAGACAGCCTTGGCAATCATGGTTCAATAAAATCGGGAGAAATCCAATGGATGACTGCCGGAAGCGGAATTCTGCATGAAGAAATGCCTCAAAAAGTTGATAGATTATTTGGGCTTCAGCTTTGGATAAACTTGCCTAAAAAAGACAAGATGACTGCTCCCCGCTATTTTGATATTTCAAAAGAGATGATTAAATCTTTGGAAATAGATGGAGGCGTTGTGCGCATTATTGCAGGAAAATTTGGAGGAGTCTCCGGCATAAAGCCTGGTTTTGTACAGGTAACTATGCTTGATATAACGCTGCGGGAAAATAAAGAGCTTTTAATTCCGCTTGATAATGAATCTAAAGCAATTATTTATACATTAGAAGGCGATGGTAATTTTGGAAAGTATAAACGCTGCATTGAAAACAGAAATGCGGCAATATTTGGAAAAGGAAATTCTCTTTTTGTTAAAGCTGGGGAAAAAGGAGTCAGATTTGTGCTATTTGCAGGAAATCCTCTTAAAGAGCCTGTATCCTGGGGAGGCCCTATTGTAATGAACACAAGAGGCGAACTTGAGACAGCATATAATGAGCTGCATAATGGCACTTTTATAAAATAATTTTTATAAATGGAAAAAAATAGATAATTAAAAAACCTGATAAAGAATTATTTAAAATAAAAAATAAAGGAGGATAATTTTATATACTTTATTTGACAGCATAGGAGATAGCAAAATGAAACAAGATTTTTTGAATGCAATTAAAAAACGGAGAAGTTATTACAGCATTGGCAAAAATAGTAATGTAACACAAAAAACGATAAAAGAAATTGTAGAGCAGGCTGTTCTTCATACTCCATCTCCATTTAATGCACAAAGTGCGCGCACAGTAGTTCTGTTTGGAAAACAACATGATAAACTCTGGAATATTACAATGGAAGCTCTCCGTAAAATTGTACCTACAGAGCAGTTTGGAAAAACAGAAGAAAAAATAAAAAGTTTTGCCGCAGGTTTTGGCTCTATTCTATATTTTGAAGATATGTCTGTTATAGAAAATCTCCAAAAATCTTTTCCTCTTTACAAAGAAAATTTTCCAATATGGTCGCTCCAGTCAAATGGTATGCTGGAGTTTGTAATTTGGACAGCGCTGGAACTTGAAGGACTTGGAGCATCTCTTCAACATTACAATCCTCTCATAGATGAAAGTGTGAAAAAAGAGTGGTCTCTGCCTGAAAAGTGGAAACTTTTAGCGCAAATGCCGTTTGGAAAGCCGGAAGCAGAGCCTAAGGAAAAAGAGTTTTTACCGCTTGAAAAGCGGATCAAAGTATTTGAATAGCAATTATAAAATAAAACTCTATAATAAAAAAGATATTTAAAGAAAAGCAGTATTATGGGATAAGCTTTTACATTTTTCTAAACCATAAAGAAAGGAATTGCTGTGTTTGAAAAAAATGAAAATAAAACTAATCTTAAAAAAATCCCCGGCATTGGAAAAAGTATGGAAAAAGATCTTCTTGACCTTGGCATAAAAAAAATCAGCGATCTTAAAGGCAAAGATCCTGAAACAATGTACAGCGATTTAATAAAACTGCGGAAAAGCTATATAGACAGATGTGTTCTTTATGTATTCAGATGCGCTGTCTATTATTCTGAAAATAAAATCAGGGAACCTGAACTTCTCAAATGGTGGAACTGGAAAGATAAAAAATAACTTTTTATTTTTCCAGATATTTCTATAAATTTTTGTAAAACAGTTAAAATCTCTATCAAAATTTCTATCTAACAAATATTTTCATTAAACATTTATTAATAAGGATTGACTTTATTTTATCAATATAATATCACTAATTTAGTAAATTACTAAATTAGTAAAAGAGAATAAAAATGAAGATACCAATTGAATTAAAACATAAGCCTGTAATTATTTCTGAGGATTATGATCTTATTGATGGAAGAAATCATAGCAATCCGGAAACAGGAAAAGAATCAGATGCAAAAGGCCTTTCTTTAGGACTTGCCCAGTGGAATGACAGGGGAAAAGTCGAAATATCAGCAAAAATATGGCGCTATACTGGCGAAAAATGGTCAAGGCAGTCAGAGGAGATGCCTTTACACAGAGTTCTTGATCTTGCAATATTAATTGCTCAAACCAAACTCTATTTTTCTGAAAGATATTATAAAAAAGATAATGATAATCCTTCATATCCTCTTATAGAAAGAATAGGAGTGCAGGGAGGCGCAATAAATGTTGCTGTTTGTGCTGAAAATGAAAATATTGAAGAAGATATTAAGCTTTTTGATAATTGCCTGCATCAGGATGATGAAATAATAAGTGAAAGATTCCGGGTTCTTCTTGCATTACTTAAAAAATTAGGAGTATAAAAAGATATGGAAATGTGGGATAAAATTTATAAAAAGCATGGAACAAAAAAACCTGAATATGATGACTGGCTTGATAAATTCATGCCTTTAATTAAGTTATCCCATAATCTTCCAATTATAGATCTTGGCTGCGGATTTGGAAATGATACTCTTTATTTAAAAGAAAAAGGTTTTGATGTGCTTTCCTGCGATTACTCGATTGAAGCGCTAAACAGGCTTGACTATTTTATTAAAGAGCCGAAAAAAATACATTTTGATATGAGACACGGGTTTCCTTTTGAAAACAGTTCTGCAAGAGTTATAATTGCAGATCTCTCTCTCCATTATTTTTCCAAAAAAGAGACAGAAGCTATTATTGCTGAAATATCCCGCGTTCTGGAGAATAACGGATTTTTACTTGGCAGGGTAAATTCAGTAAATGATATTAATTATGGGGCAGGGCAGGGCGAGAAAATTGAAGAAAATTATTATCATGTAAATGGCGATACAAAAAGATTTTTTGACAAAAACCAACTCGAATATTTTTTTAAAAATTGGGACATCCGGCATATAAAAGAATGCGATATGAACAGATATGAAAAGAAAAAAATTACATGGGAATTTTGTGTCTGCAATATAAAATCCTGATAACTATAAGAGCCAGTTTTTAGATAAATATCAGAATGCAGAATTGCTTGTTAATCAATACAATATATATTTCTGCCAGATTTGGTCAAAAAATATAGTTACTGCTTTATAACTTTTTAATTATTGACATATTCTTATCTGACCAGCTATATTCTGATTGATTTACAATATAACTGTAAACATAATTAATAAAATGCAAATATTCTATGTTTCTATTTTTTTAATCTTATATTGAAAATGATAAAAGCTATATGTAATTTAGTGTGACTGGATATTGCTACAGGAATAAAAAGATTGTCCAAATGTTAACTATGCATTAAAATTATTTTATTCTGCCTGACTAATTTTTGTTTATAACTTTTACGCATTTATTACTGGATAAAAAATAATTTTTTGAAAGAGAGAAAAAAATGGCCAAATTTGAATTCACTCCAAAACTATTTACTGTACTTAAAGAAGGTATTACAAAAGAACAGCTTATCAAAGATATTATTTCAGGAATTATTGTTGGTATAGTAGCTCTGCCTCTTGCAATAGCTTTTGCAATAGCAAGCGGAGTAACGCCGCAGCAGGGACTTGTCACTGCTGTAATTGCAGGTTTTATTATATCTGCATTTGGAGGAAGCAGGGTACAGATAGGAGGCCCTACAGGAGCTTTTGTTATTATTGTTTATGGAATAATAAGAGATTACGGCAATGAAGGCCTTATAATAGCTACCTTTATAGGCGGATTTCTTATGATAATTATGGGCTTGCTTAAATTTGGAAGTTTTTTAAAATATATATCATACCCGCTGGTAGTAGGTTTTACAAATGGAATTGCAGTTATAATATTCAGCACTCAAATAAAAGATTTTTTCGGATATAAAGATGTTGAAATTCCGGCAGAATTTCTCCACAAATGGGTCGCATATTTTACAAATTTGGATAAGATCAATATATATGCTGCTATTATTGCAATTATTGCTGCAATTCTTACATCCCAGTTTCATAGAATAAGCAAAAAAATTCCTGGATCTCTTGTTGCTGTTATTGTATGCACACTGCTTGTAAAATTTTTAAACATGCCTGTTGATACAATAGAAAGCAGATTCGGCAATATACCTTCAGGACTTGGAATGCCAGTAATTCCTCACTTTAATATAGATATGCTTATGCACCTTATTAAACCTGCAGTAGCAATTGCAATGCTTGGCAGCATTGAATCTCTTTTATCAGCTGTTGTTGCAGATGGAATGATAGGAGGCCGTCACAGGTCCAATATGGAACTTGTTGCCCAGGGAGGCGCAAATATAGCATCTGCCCTTTTCGGCGGAATTCCTGCTACCGGCGCAATTGCAAGAACAGCAACAAATGTTAAAAACGGTGGAAGAACTCCAATTTCAGGCATGATTCATGCGCTTACACTTCTTCTTATTATGGTTTTGTTTTCAAAGTATGCCAACCTTATACCTCTTTCTGCGCTTGCAGGTATTCTTGTTGTTGTTGCAGTAAAAATGGGAGAATGGAACGAATTTTTCCTTATGGCAAAAAGCCATTATCTTGATGCGCTTGTGCTTTTTCTTACATTTTTTCTTACTGTATTTTTTGACCTTATAATTGCCATAGAAGTCGGATTTATTGTTTCAAGCCTGGCATCTTTAAAGAGATTCAGCGAAATTCTCAAAGTAAAAAGCCCCGAAGATGTAATTGAAGAAAAAGCAAATAACTGGGAAACACTTTTTGAAGATGAAATCCCAAAAGTGCCTGAAGGAGTCCTGCTTTATGAAATATCAGGCCCTCTGTTTTTCGGCGCAGCAAAAGAGTTTCAGGAAAGGCTTCGCGAAATAAATGTTACTCCTAAAGTGCTTATCTTAAGAATGAGACAGGTAAGTTTTGTAGATGCTACAGGCGTTTACAGACTTAAAGAAACAATAAAAGGATTTAAAGACAGAAAGATAGCAGTTATTCTTTCAGGTGTTAGTGAATCTGTAAAAGAAGCTCTTTTAAAAGGCGGAATACTTTCCGTTATTGAAGAAAAAAATATTGTATCTTCAACATCACGTGCTATTTATAAAGCAAAAGATATAATTGCAAATAATGGATCAGATAAAAAAACAGAGAATAAACAGCCTGATGTTAATCAAAAAATAGAATCCTAATTTTAACTATTAGTTTTGGCAGAAATAAAAAAAGCGCCTTACAAGAGGCGCTTTTTTTATTATTCCGGTATTACTTTACCATGCCAAGATTATTTTCCAGATATATTCTAAATACTCTGACTATCTAAATAAATTGCTCTTACGCCCAAGAGGATTCGAACCTCTGACCTACGGCTTAGAAGGCCGTTGCTCTATCCAGCTGAGCTATGAGCGCATAAGTCGGGATAGAAGGACTCGAACCTTCGGTCTCCTGCTCCCAAAGCAGGCGCCTTAGCCACTAGGCTACATCCCGAAAACCGTGTGAATTATACTGTTATTATCTTTACATGGTCAAGATAGGAGTGCTATTTTTTGTTAATGAGCAACACAACAAAAAAACCTGGCATAAAAGATATTGCAAATAATATATTCAACCTTCTTGATAAGCACTACCCAAAAGAAATTTCTTTTATACATTTTAAAAGCAATTTTCAGCTTCTTATATCAGTAATACTTTCTGCACAGACAACAGACCGCCAAGTAATGGGTGTAGTTCCATATCTTTTTGAAAAATATCCTGACCCTTTATCTCTATCAAAAGGAAATCTTGATGATATTATGGATATAATAAAACCGGTAGGCTTTTACAAAGTAAAAGCAGCAAATATAAAAAAAACAGCAATAAAACTGCTTGAAGATTTTAATGGCACAGTTCCAAATACAATAGAACAGCTAATAACATTGCCTGGCGTTGGAAGAAAAAGTGCAAATGTAGTTGTCGGTACAGTATTTGGAAAACCTGCAATAATAGTGGATACCCATTTTGGCAGAGTTGTAAGAAGGCTTGGATTAACTTTATCCGAAGATCCTGATAAAGTTGAAAAAGATATAGCTCTATTGATACCGGAAGAAAAACAGTACAGATTTTCCATGACAGCAAATCTGCATGGGAGAGAGATTTGCCGCTCCAGAAAACCATTATGTAAAGCCTGTTTTCTCAAATCCCTATGTAAAAGCGCTGCTTTATTTTCCTAAATTATTTTAAGTATTGAAGTATTAAAAAATGCTAATTATTTGAATAAAATTGCGTATAAAATAAAAAAGTTATTCAGATAATATCTTTTCCCACTGACTGTCTGAAATGCCTGATTCTGTAAGAGTTTTTAAAATAAATGATGAACAATTTTTAAGCCTTAAAGCTGTTTCTGTTGAAATTGCATGTTCAATTTCACAAGCTGAAGTTTCAGAATCTGTATCAGGTATTTTTAACACATGTTGAAGAAATTCTTTTATTATATCATGTTTTGCCAGCACTGCTTCAGCAATTTTTTTACCTTTATCTGTTAATGATATAAATGAATTTTTCTCATAATTAACAAGTTTTTTATCTTTCAAATTTTTTAATGCTGATGTAACAGAAGACATCTGAACATTCATGTCTGCTGCAATATCTTTTACACGCGCAACCCTGTTTTTTGATTCCAGAAGTAAAATTGTTTCAAGATAATCTTCAAGACTGGTTGAAAGTTTCATTTTTTTAGCTAGCATAATAGGTTAAAAATACATCAGAGGCCAGAGATTTGCAAGAAATAAATAACTTAATTAGTGTAAATAAAAAATTGTAAAATAGCTGTTCATATGCTATTTTTAATATAAATATAGTAAGATTAGGTATGCAGGAAGGTAAAATTTGAATTCAGACAAAACCCAGGATTTTGAAAATTTTGATGAACTAAAAAAACATTATTGCGCTAATCTTCCTCTAAATATTGAAGATATTTATGACAAAATACTAAAAATATTATCTTCGAAAGAGATAGATATTAAAGATATATCTGAGGTAAAAAATGATGTCCATAAACTTGCAGGATCTGCAGGAAGCTTTGGATTTCTTAAAATAAGCAATATTTTAAAAAAGCTTGATATATATCTTACAAATTTTATTTCAGATAATGAAAATGATAAAGAACTTGATTTTAACTATATAGAGAAAACATTTGATAAAATTAGAAAAAATCTTTCTCCAAAATTATCAAATAAAGGAAATAAAACAATTTCCGCATCAGGCCTTGTTTCATCATCTTCTGACTGGTTTTTCAAAAAATTTCCGGAAGACTGGGATAAAAAAATAGTTATTCTTGACTACAGAGACAGAAAATATCTTTCTGACCTAAAAGAAAGGCTTAGCTATTTTGGATATGAAATTGAATTTTTCAGTGATATTGATGCAGGAATTGAAAAAATATCAAATGAAGATATTCATATTATTATATTAGACACTGATCTGGTTTTGGAGAGAATTGATATTGGCCCATGGCTTAAAAATATCAAGGAAAAACGCAATTCTTTTAAAATTTTTTATACATCTGCAAATAATAATTTTAAAACAAGGCTGTTTTCGCTTAGAAACAGCGGAGATGCTTTTTTTGAAAACCCAATTGATGTAACAAGACTTGTCAATAAAATTGAATATTTTGCAGACAGCCGCAGAACAAAACCGGATCACATACTTATTGTTGATGATGATATAGATACTCTTTCTTACTATGCACAGCTTTTTCAAAAAAGAGGAATGGTTACATCTGTAACAACAGTGCCGGCATCTGTTTTTAATCTGATAGTAGAATCAGCTCCTGATTTAATTTTTATAGATATGCTTATGCCAGGCTGCAATGGTATAGAACTTACAGCAATGATAAGGCAATATGATGAATTTCTTCCAATTCCTATAATTATTTACTCTGCTTTTGACCGCCCGGTTGCTATAGATCTTGAGCTATCATTTTCAGGATATGAATTTATAAGTAAATTCACGGATGATGAGACAATTATATCTACTGCAATAAATAGAATAGATAGATCCAGAAATTTAAGATATTACATGGAAAGAGATTCGCTTACCGGCCTTTTAAACCATTCTAATATAAATGACAGTTTTCAGCGCGAATTTGTAAGAGCAAAGCGTACAAACCTTCCTTTAAGCTATGCAATGATTGATATTGATAATTTTAAATCTGTAAATGATACATATGGCCATTTTGTCGGCGACACAGTTTTAAAAAGCCTTGCTTATATGCTTATGGAAAGGCTTAGAGTTACAGATATTGTAGGAAGATACGGCGGTGAAGAATTTGTTGTTATTATGGGCAATACAAATGTTCAAAGCGCAAAAAGAGTAATAGATGAGATAAGGGAAAATTTTAGCAAAGTTACACATAATGCTTTTGGCCGTGAATTTAATGTTACTTTCAGCTGCGGCATTGCAGGTTTTCCTGACGTTACTGTGGCAAAAACTATTTCAGACGGCGCTGATAAAGCGCTATATATAGCAAAAAAAGATGGAAAAAATAAAGTTGTTATCTATGACGAAGAATAAAGTTTTTACCTTCTTTGTTTGCTGTGTTGTTTTTTTTCTCTTTTTTTCCTGTGCCGGCGATGGAAAATCTTTTCATGCAAAAATGAATCTCAATGAATCATCCGGCAATGTACAAATTATAAAAGAAGAACAGAATGGCAAAAATCTTGTTCTCTATAATCTTAAAAAACAGCCCAAAATTAATCAGACAGATCCTGTCTTTTTTAAAGCAGAAATAGATAAAGCCAGCGGGCCATATGTATTTACTATTAATACAACTGCCTGGATAAAAGAAATAGAATTTATGGCTGAAAACAAAAAAACAGTTATCTATTTTACTATTAGCGAACCATGCAAAATAAAATCATTTTCAATAAGCCTGCCTGAAAATATAGATAAAGAAATAGCAAAAAATATAGTTCTGCCGTCTCTTGAAGAAGTAAGATCAATTAGCAAAAATGATTTTATTGAAGGATACCAAGTATCAAATAATTCTATTTCCCAAAGTGAAAATTTCAGAAATACAATTATTGGAAGTAAAAACTCTTTTATTTTTGATCTTAATGGATATTTTATCAGCAATCCATTATCACATCTTACAATCGAAATTGATGAAAAAAAAGCAGATGAAATAAACGAAATTTATATTAGTTTTTACAATTCAGGCGGAATTAACATTATAAAAGCATTTACTATAAAAGGCAGAATTAATATAACATCTACAGATTTATCTGAGATTATATCTGAATTTCCGTTTGAAAAAACAAAAACAGATACAATTGTTACAATTAATTCTGCTAAAAATAATAATATAATTAAAAAAATTTTAATTACCAGGGGCCAAATTGTTGATACTTCTCCTTTTACTGCTCTTGAAGCTGATTTTGGAACAATTATCAATTATCCGATAGAAAAATGGAGACATGAACAATATGAATTATTTGCATGGTCAATTTTTCCTGAATTTATTGTAATAGATACTGTTAACTATAAATTTCAGGATTCCATGTTTAAAAGATTGGCATTTTTTGTGGAAAAACCTGAATCTGCCGGAAAACTTCTTACAGATATAGAAATGAGCGGACAGCATGGGTGGAATGCCCATGATTATAAGGCAGAAGATATGTGTAATTTTTTTAATCTTGCAGAAGAGACTGGTTTTATTCTTTCTGATGAAGAAGAACTTCTTAAAGTAATACTTCAGGAAAATAAAATAATAAAAAAAGATAAATCTCAATTTTTGCCTTTGAGAGGCGGAATTTTATCTGTATCAAGAGAAACAACTCCTAAACTTAGGAAAGTTTTTGTCAATCATGAAGGATATCATGGAGTATTTTTTTCTTCAAAAGAGTTTAGGGAAAAAAGCAGTGAAATATGGGATAATACTTCCCCCGATGTAAAGCTTTTCTGGAAAGTTTTTCTTGCTCATAGAAATTATGATATAGAAAATAACTATCTGCTTGTAAATGAATTTATGGCATATAATCTTCAGCAGTCTCCTGGCCAATGTGAGGATTATATTTTTAATTATTCAATTCCTTTGCTGGAAAAAAGATATGTATCGAGAAAAGAATTTTTTGACAATCTAAAAGAAAATTACCGGGAAGAGTTTTATTCAGTAAGCAGCCAGTTTGCTGATTCTCTTTTTTCCATTACTGGACTTCCTCCCGGTAACCTGTTTTTTATCAATAAAAAATAAGTTATAAACATCCTGTGTTGATGTTTTTATCTTTCATTTATTATTTTTTTTCAACTTCTGTAATTGCTTCCTCAATAGCTTTGAGCGCAAAATCCATCTCATCTTTTGTAATAACAAGAGCTGGTGTAAGAGTAAGAATATTTCCCATTGTTAATTTAAAGCTTACTCCTTTTGAAAGAGCCCTATACATTACTTCTTCTGCTTCTTCTACAGCTATTTCTCTTGTTTCCCTGTTTTTTACAAGCTCTATTCCTATAAAAAGCCCTATTCCTCTTACAGCGCCTATAAGCGGGTGCCGCTCCATCATCTCTGTTGCTTTTTTAAGCGCATATGCTCCAAGAGTCTGGGCATGTTCTATAAGATTATTTTTTTCAATATAGTTGATTGTTGCAAGACCTGCAGCAGCTCCTAATGTGCTTTTTTCATGTGTAAAATGGCCAAGAGCAATATGGCCTGCAACATCAAGTTTTTCATCTGCTATTGTTGCTGCAATTGGGAAAACTCCGCCGCCCAATCCTTTGCCAATTACAAGAATATCAGGAGTTACATCAAAATTCTGGCATGTAAACCATTTGCCTGTTCTTCCCAAAGCATGCGGAACTTCATCAAAAATCAGCAGCGCACCATACTTATCACATGCTTTTCTTACTATCTTCCAATACTCTTTTGATGGCACATAAGGAGTGCTTCTCATAGGTTCTGAAATTACAGCTGCAATATCGCCCTCTTTTTCCAAAATATATTCAATATATTTTGCCCAGAGAATTTCCCACTCTTCAGGTTTTCCAATATTCATAAAGCGTCTGTGAATATCTGGCGGCGGCACATGGTGTGTATCGCATCCTAATGGGCCTATTCCTTTTCTAAAAACAGCTTCTCCTCCAAGAGCTATTGTATCAAGAGTTGCTCCATGGAAAGAATCCCACATTGATATTGTTTTGTGTCTTCCTGTAGCTATTCTTGCAAGTTTTATGGCAATGGAATTTGCTTCTGCTCCGCCTGGCGCAAAAAGCATTTTGTTTAAATTACCTGGTGTAAGAGAGGCAAGCTTTTCTGCAAAATCAACAGCAATATTATTTGTATAACGGCGTGTGCAAAAAGGAAGTTCATCAAGCTGTTTTTTTACAGCATTAACAACATCAGGATTGCCGAATCCCACCTGGTGTACATTATTTCCGTGGAAATCAAGATAGCGTCTTCCCTGCATATCTTCTATCCATGCTCCTTTTGCAGATTTAAGTGCATTAAGACATGGTGTAGATAATGATTGCTTTAAAAAATATTTACTGTCTCTATCAAGAATTTTTTGTGTTTCACTATTAATATTTTCTTTTTGCCATTTTTTGCGCTGCTCAGAAATATTAATATCCCCTTCCAGCTTTAACTGGTTATCTGTTTTTTCACTCATAAGTTCCTCCTGTGATCATAGAATAACTTTTTTATCAGTTAAAAAAATTATACAACAGGGAAATATTTTTAGTCAATGATTTGTATATACAAAGTGTGGGTATTTTTAATATAAAAAAATATTTTTGTTTACATAAGAAAATATTATAATTATTTATTTATTTATAATAATAAATGATTATTATTATAAATTTTTATTATTGACAGAATTCTATAGCAGGCTTGATAATACTGGAAAGGAGTTTCAGTCCTTTGCTCATTATTTATTACAGGTTGAAAATTGATTGGAGGTTTTTTATGAAAAGATTTGTAGTGCTAATTTTGATGGCTTGCATTTTATCAGGCTTCCTTTTTGCTGGCGGAGAGTCGGAAAAACCATTAAAAGCAGTAGTTATGGGAAGTTCAAGCTTGGGAGGGACATGGTATCCTACAGCTGCAAGAATGGCTGGAGTTGCCATGATTTATGAAGGACTTACAATTACAGTTCAATCTTCAGGCGGCGGTACGGAAAATGTAAGATTGATGAGGCAAAATCAGTATCAAATGGGTTTATGCGAGCCAAATATTGCTAATTATGCTTATAGAGGCGAAGCTTTTTTTAAAGAAGAAGGCAAATATGATAACATTACTTTTGTAACAAATCTCTATCCTAATGTTGCATGTGCAGTTGTTCATAAAAATGGACCTATTAAAACTATGTATGATTACAATGCAGATAAAAATGGCGGGAAAAAATATGGATTTGCTCCAGGCAGCGCAGGTTCCGGCGATGAATATTGCTGGGAAGAAATTTTCAGTGCTTATGGCGTAAACAGAAGTAATATAAACTGGAAACCGCTTTCGCATAATGAAAGAGTAATGGCATTTAAAGACAGAATTCTTGAAGGAATAGGATATACAACAGCACAGCCGGCAGGAAGTATTATTGAGGCATCTGCGCAGACGCCTATAAGAATTCTTGAAATATCGGGAAAAGAACGCGATGAAATAATTAAAAAATTCCCATGGTATGCTCCTTCAATTCTAAAAGCAGGCATGTATAATGGCGTTGATGAGGATGTCCAGACAATTTATATTGGCGGCTTTGTTATTGCAAATAAAGATGTGCCGGAAGATATAATTTATAAATACCTTAAAGCAGTATATGGAAAAGGCCTTAAAGATGTTCAGGGCGTTGCTGAAGCCACACATGATATAAGTCTTGAAAATTCTTTGGGCGGTAATGAAACAGGCGCTCTGCCGTTTCATTCAGGAGCTGAGAGATTTTATAAGGAGAAAGGTCTTTTAAAGTAAAAGATTCCATAATATATTAGAAGGGGTATTTATATCTTTATATAAATACCCTGTTTTTATATAAAGAGTTTAGTAAAAACATCATCTATTCTGCATCAAATTCAATTTCCGCATTTATTTTAAATTAGAAAAATGAAATAGGAAAAATTTGTTGACAAAAAAAAAAAACAAGGAGATAATTTTAAACAGAATTTATTAAATTTTAGAGCAAACAAGGAGAAAAAGTATGAAGAGATTTGTCCTTATTTTACTGATTGCAGCTTTGCTTACTTCATTTGCATTTGCGGCAGGATCAGGAGAAACAGGTGGAAAAAAATACTCTGCCATTATGGGAAGCTCAAGCCTTGGCGGATCATGGTATCCAATGGCTAGTAGAATGGCAGGAGTTGCAATGAAATATGGCAACATTGTTGTTACAGTTCAGTCTTCAGGCGGCGGTACAGAAAACGTAAGGCTTATGAGACAGGGGCAGTACAATATGGGTCTTTGTGAACCAAATGTTGCTAACTATGCATATGATGGAACAGGTCCTTTTGCAAAAGATGGCAAATATGACAACCTTATGTTCCTTTTTAACATGTATCCACTTCCCCTAACAGCAGTAGTTCATAAAGATGGACCTATCAAAAGTATGGCTGATTTTGATACAAAAAAATCAGGTAAAAACTATGGTTTCTCACCAGGAAGCCCAGGATCAGGTGATGAATTCAGCTGGCTCGAAGTTTTTGAAGCTTATGGAATTAAAAAAGAAAACCTTAACTGGAAACCGCTTTCACACAATGAAAGAGTAATGGCATTCAAAGACAGAATTCTCGAATGCGTAGGTTTTGAAACAGCTCAGCCTGCAGGAGCTATTATTGAGCTTTCTGCACAGAACCCAATTAGAATTCTTGAAATCAAAGGCGAAGACAGAGCTAAAATTCTTAAAGCTCTTCCATGGTATGACAACTATACATTACCTGGCGGTATGTATAATGGCCAGACAGATCCTGTTGAAACGATTTTCCTTGGCGGTTTTGCTCTTGCTAACAAAGATGTACCAGAAGATTTTATCTACAAATATGTTTCTTCAATCTTCGGTCCTGGTCTTGAAGAAGTTCAGAGTGTATTCCCTGTTGCAAAAGAAGTTAACCTTCAGAATGCACTTAAGGGAAATGCAAATGGCAAGATTCCTTTCCACCCTGGCGCTGAAAAATTCTATAAAGAAAAAGGTCTTATTAAATAATCAATTTTATAAAATTTGTTTTATTTAATGATTTTAGAAAAGCTGCTGTATGAAGATACGGCAGCTTTTTTTATATTTTTCCTTTCATATATTGTGTTTATATAAATATTTACTATAGAATGAACCATATTTTATGAATTTATACCATCTAAAAACTTTTTTTTTCACAGCCAAATATAGAAGCTATACAAAAGCGGCTGATGTATTATGTATTACCCAGCCTGCTGTAACAAGGCAGATCCAGGAATTGCAGTCAACCTATGACCTTATACTTTTTAATAAAATTGGCAAAAAGGTTATACTTACAGATGCCGGAGAAGCTTTATATATTCTTGCAGAAAGAATATTTGAACTTGAAACTCAGGTAGAAGAAACTGTAAGGGATTTTCAGCAGCAGAAGAGCGGAAAAATAAGAATTGCTACTGCTGAAACTTTTGGCGCTTATTATCTGCCTGAAATTATTATTAACTTTAACCATAAATTCCCTGATATTTTTGTATCAGTAGTTACGCTAAATGATCATTATGTTGTTGAAAATATATCAAAACTCACATATGATCTTGGCTTTTTATCAAAAGAGATATCGCATCCTAAAATTGTTGTAAAAGAGCTTTTTGAAGAAAATATAGTAATGGTTGCAAGTCCTTCACATCCATATTCATCAAAAAAAATAATTGAACCTAAAGAATTGGATAATATTCCAATAGTTATGCCTGAATCAGAAAGCGGGACAAGAAATGTTTTAAATGATTTTCGGAAAAAATATAATGTCAAGTTTGATATTGTGTGTGAATTTTCAAATAGTGATTCAATTAAAACTCTTGTCCAGCAGGGAATGGGTGTAACACTAATTTCGAGCAAAGTAGTGGAAAAAGAACTCAAGAGGGGAGATCTTGTTGCTATTAATGTTAATGCTCCTGAACTTAAAAGAAAATATTTTATTACATATCATAAAGAAAAATATTTCACAAAAATAATAACAGAATTCACTGAAATGGCTTATAAATGGTCAAATGAATATATGAAAAACTATTCTCAAAAAGTTTTCTGATTATTCTCTTAATAAAAAATATATTTTCATTTATAACCTTTATAAAGTTATAAATTATAAGACCCGCTAATTGAATAAAAAATAATGTATGATTATTACTAATATACATAATCTTAAAGGTTTTTATTATCTTGGCATGGTAAGCCATATTAAGATTATCATTTTTTAGATTATCGAACAGGTCTATTATAAAACATGGGATAAAGTATAAAAACTTTTTGCTTAAATTATGGAAATTCTCCGCATGGCAAACATAAAATAATTATCTTACTTTTCTATAATTATATTTATAGACTATGTTATAAGTATAATTTATATTTAAACTATGTATTATAATAAAATGTAATAAATAATATAAAAAAATATTATTGACACAAGCTGTATAAGACTGGATAATAGTTTTAGAATAATCCTGGATTATGGAATGGATTATATAAAATTATAAAAAAGGAGACAGTGCTATATGGCTAAAAAATTGTTTGCTTTGGGTGGAGCAGGGAGAATATGCGGATGGGCTTTGAGAACTGCTGTCCAGTACTCAGGTAAAGATTTATTTGATAAAATTACTATTGGTGAATACAATACAGATGCAGCAGAAGCTCTTAAAAAAGAGATTGGCGATCCAAGAATTGATGTTGTAAAAATTGATATTAATGATGAAGCAGATGCAATTAAAAAAATGAAAGGTTATGATGTTGTTCTTGATGGAACAACAATAAAACTGAATGACCAGTCAACAAAAGTAATTGCAGAGGCAGGCTGCAGCGGCCTTAATCTCAATGGTTTTGGTGCAGAATATAAATATTCAGAAATTTTTAAAAAGAATAATAGAATACATATTCCAGGATATGGAATGACCCCTGGTCTTACAGATTCTATGGTAAGGGCAGGCGCAGAAAAATTTGATAAAATAGATACTGTAAGAGTAAGCCATTGTGCATATAGGCCAATTGCATATTCTCCTGCAATATTTGAAACAACACAGTATGAATATAATCCTGATCTTGAAAGCAGGGTAGTTTATGAAGATGGACAAATAAAACAGGTTCCTCCTTTTGCAAGGGAAAGACTTATTCCTACACCAGCGCCATATGGAACAAATCCTCAATATATAATTCCTCATTCAGAAGTTCATACAGCTACACAATATCTTAAAAGAATAGGAAAACCGCCAAGGCTTGTAGAGGTCCGCGGAACATGGCCTCAGAAAAATATGAGACTTATAAAAGCTCTCTATGAATGGGGAATAATGAAAAATGAATCTTTTACATATAAAAACCAGGAGATGAAAATTATTGATGTTCTTGGTGCATATCTCCAGCAGAAAGAAGCAGGAAAAACAACAGACCTTTATGGATATTGCCTCTATATACAGATGCTTGGAGAAAAAGGCGGCAAAAAATATGAACAGGTTCTTTATCATACACATCCAAAATCTGATGGTTCTGTAAAAGGCTGGGAAGGCCTTACTGCCTATATCAGAAATGTAGGTACTCCAATGGGTGTGGCAGCTATTCTAATAGCACAGGGAAAAGCACTTGGAACAGGATGCGTAATACCTGAAGATGCTTTTGAACCTAAAGATATGTTTAATATGCTTGAAACAATTGGCATAAAAGTGCATCAGAGTGAAAGAGAAATTGCTGATTTTAACTATTAGTAAATAATGATTAATAAAATTGCATCAATCACTGTTTTCTTAATCTTAAGTAAAAAAGTTATAAGCCGGACACTAGATGGTCCGGCTTTTTATCATCCTGGACTGGTAAGACAGACCAGGGTTATTATTCTGCAGATTTATAAAAATAATCTGTTATGCCTACATAATTGGAGATAATATTCTCATTGCAGAGTTGCGGAAACTTTGGAATGTGCCGATATTATCGAGATATTCCTCTGATACTGTTTCAGAAAATTTAAGATCATTATAGAAATTTTCAATCATTTCACCTGAAAGATTTGAATCATAAATTAATGCATTTATCTCAAAATTTATATGAAAACTTCTTATATCAAAATTACAGCTTCCTATTGAAACCATATTTCCATCAACTACCATAATTTTTGAATGCATAAAACCTTTTTTATAAAGAAAAATATTTACCCCTGCTTTTAAAAGAGGCCTAAAATAGGTATGTGCAGCCCAAAAAGGTATTCTTTTATCAGGAATTCCTGTCATTAGAATATTGACACTTACACCGCTTAATGCAGCTGTCTCAAGCGCTGTCATAACACTCTGGTCAGGGACAAAATATGGTGTCTGAATATATATTTCTTTATTTGCATTTGTAATCATTGTAAAATACATTTGCTGGATTGAATCCCATTCAGAATCTGCTCCGCTGGTTGCAACCTGTATCTGCATCTCTGATGTAACATCCGGAGTATTAGGAAAATACTTGTTATCAAGAAGAAGTTTATTTCCGCTGTTATACCAGTCTACAAGAAATATTGTCTGAATCAGTCTTACGCTTTCTCCTGTAAGCTTTATTTGAGTATCTTTCCAGCTTTCAAACCTTCTGCCGCCGGTAATATATTCAGTACCTACATTCATTCCGCCTGTATAAGCTAGTTTTCCATCAATAACTACAATTTTGCGGTGATTACTATAATTTATTTTTATCATTGAAAGAGGGGCAACAAGATTAAGATAATATTTATACTCAATTCCAACATTTTTTAATTCTTTTCTATATTTGTATGATATTCTTCCAAAAGAGCCTACACCATCAAATATAAGGCGAATTTCAACGCCTTCTTTAGCTTTTTGAACCAAAATATTTTTTATTTCTTCTCCCAGGCTATCAGACATCCATATAAAAAATTCCATATGAATTGATGTTTTGGCATTTTTAAGCTCATTAAGCAGCTCTTCAAAAAAATCTTCTCCTGTATGATAAACTTTACAGGTATTATTAAGTGTTAAAATTGAATTGTTTGAATTAAGCAGAAGATTCATAAGTTTATACTTATCATTTTCACTTTCATCAGAAACAACCATTTCGCTAAGAAAATATTTCTGGTTTTTCAATATTGATTCAAGAGTTTTTGAAAAAATAGTATCAGGGCTTTGTTTTGTTAATTTTGTTTTTTTCCAGTTGATTCCAAACATGACAAAAATAATAAGTCCGACAATAGGGAAAAAAACAATGAGTAATATCCAGGATATGGAACTCTGCGGCGATCTATCGTCCAGAATAATTATTGAAATTGCAACAACTGCATTTACCCAGAAAATATAAGTTAATGTTTGTGAAAATGTAATATCCATAATTAATGATAGAGAATAGACAAAATATACTATAAAATGGTAAATATTCAAGTAATTTACATATATAAATATTTACAAAAACCTAGAAACCTGATATGGTTTTACAGCTTATTTGCCCAATATAACAGGCTTTATGCTGTAAATTTATATATAATTTTATTTGATAATATAAAGGCGGAAAAAAATGGCTCGTAGATGTGATCTATGCGGAAAAGGTGTTCTCACCGGAAATAGTGTGAGTCATGCTAATAATAAGACAAGAAGAGTTTGGAGACCTAATCTTAAAAAAGTTAGAGGTTATGTTGAAGGAAAAGTTCAGTCAGTTAAAATCTGTACATCCTGTCTTAAAAAAGGCAAAGTTACCAAAATTTAATCTTTTCTATTAATAATTAATTAAAACTTATAGGTTAAACTCTATTTTAAGCCCATCATATGCCGGAGCGACATTTGATGGGAGGCTTTTTCTTAATTCATTATGATCCGCATCATGGCAGATATGTGTCAAAAATGCTTTTTTACATCTGCATTTATCTATAATTTTCAATGCTTCTTCTATTGAAAAATGGGAAGGATGAGGCCTATATCTTAAAGCGCCTATTATTAATGTTTCTATTCCTTCCAGCATTCTCATGGAAGTTTCTGGAATATGGCTGCAGTCTGTAATATAAGCAAGATTTCCTATTTTATATCCAAAAATATCAAGATCTCCATGTTTAACAGGAATAGGTATTATTCCATCAATTTTTTTGTCAAAATTATTAATTGATTCAATTTTCCCTTCAAAAGTTATTATATTGTTTTTCTTAATTTCGATAAAAGATAACCTTGGTTTTTCTCCTATATATCCGGTATTTTGTATAATATAGCTGAAACGGTTTTTAACATCTGACAAAGTATTGGAATTTCCATAAACAGGTATAATATTGCCTCTTGAAAGAGAACGCAAATCATCTATTCCGTGAATATGATCAGCATGTGAGTGTGTTAAAAGCACAAAATCTATTTTTTTAATTTTTTCCCTTAATGCCTGAATTCTGAATTCAGTAGTTATATCAATAATAAAAGAGGAATCTGCTGTTTTAATCCACACAGAAGATCTTGTTCTGTTATTTTTTTCATCTGCAGAAGTGCAGACTTCACATTCACACCCTATCATTGGAATTCCATGAGAAGTGCCTGTGCCCAGAAAAGTAAGCTGCATAAAATATTTATATCAAATTAGAGGCTAACGGTATATCTTTAAGATAAATTTTAAACAAAATAAATATTTTTCCAAAAAAACTTTCCTTTTTTTATTTTTCCCTCCAGTTCCAGTTTCTCAATAGCTTCTTCCGCATCTTTTTTCTGCCACTCTGATAAAGCTCCATAATTTTTTGACATTTTATACCAAAGACTGCTGCTGCTTTCCTCTTTTGTACTGCAGAGAATATCAACTATCTCTTTCCTTTTTAATTTTCTGTTGTTATTTGTTATAAGATTTATAATTTCCAGGCTGCCTTCAGGTTCCTGTTTTAAGTTATTGCTGCAGATATCGCAACCGCTGCATATAGGAGTCTCATCTGTAAAATATGAGAGAATTTTATGACGCCTGCAAACAGAATTATTTTTTGCATAATCAAGCATTTGTGCTATTCTTAAAAAATCGCTTTCTTTTTTCTTACTGCAGTTTTCCTCTTTTTTATTTTCTGCCGGATCAAACAAAAGAATTGCTTCTGAATTATTACCATCCCTCCCGCCTCTTCCTGCTTCCTGAAGATATGCTTCTACTGATTGAGGAGAATGGCGGTGGATAACAGTCCTTATATCTGGCTTGTCTATTCCCATTCCATAAGCGCATGTTGCAACAAGTATTCCTGTTTTTGAGTTAAAAAACCATTTTTCAACCATGTTTTTTTCATCTTTTTCAAGGCCTGCATGATAAAAAAATATATCTTTGCTGGCAAGAATTCTTCTTAAATAACGGGCTGTAATTTCTGTATCTGTTCTGCTTCTGCAAAAAATAAGAAGAGGTTTTTTAGCTGTTTTTGCAATTACTGTTGTTTCCCTATCAATAGATAATGCAGGAATCACACTGTAGAATAAATTAGGCCTGTCAGGATTGCCTGTTATAAGATTTATCTGTTTTTCTTTAAAAATAAGGTTTTGAATTTTTTCCAGTATAAAAGGAGTTGCTGTTGCTGTAAAAGCAGTTACACAATCCGGTTTAATTATATCTATTATCTCTTTTGTTTTTAATAGTGCAGTTCTAAATGTTTCTCCCCATTCAGGTATAGTATGTGCTTCATCAATTACAAGATGGCTTATGTAAGAGCTTGAATTGCTGTCATATTCAGGTTTAAGCATTTCTGAAAAAGAGGAGAGAGATTCAGCATTTGTAAGAAGAATTTTACTTTTTCCATTTTTTATATTATCAATTATTTCCAGTTTTTCTTTTCTGCTAACCAACCCTGTGAGAACTTGAAAACTTATTCCTGAATTCTCAAGCCTTCTTGCCTGGTCTTTTATAAGGCTTAAAAGAGGTGATAAAACTATAGTTGGTTTTTCCAGAATAACAGCAGGAAGCATATAACATAATGATTTTCCATATCCTGTAGGTAATATTACTATTTGATCGGGAAGTGCATCGTTATT
>JAVBQS010000117.1:0-5238 GCA_031548835.1 Spirochaetia bacterium | reverse complement strand
AATCATTTTTTCAAGTATTTCATTGTAATATATTATTTCATCTACAGGCATAAACCGGTAACGTTGTTCAAAATCTTTTGTGGTTATGCGTATATGGCCTGTTTCATTTTTTGTTAAATTTTTAACCAGATTATCAAGCATTCCGCCTATAAATCCATTTAAAAAAGTAGTTAATGCAACAGATAATGCTATTGAAGATATTGCAAGTATTGTTCTGCGTTTATTGCGTCTTATATTTCTTAAAGCTAAATCAATAATCCATTTCACCTTAATTCTCCTTACATAAAATGAAGAGCATTTGCTACTTCCATTTTAGCTGCCTTTTTGGCAGGAAAACTGCTTGCAAAGACAGCTACTATAAACCCGAATATTGCTCCAATTATTATTTTCTCTATGTTCCATTCCCCATACATTGTTCCTCCCATATAAAGGCCTGTTAAATCGATGGAACTCATCATTTTTTCTACAGAAACCCCGACAAAGATAAGATAAATATCAATGCCAATTCCAAGGATAACACCTGCAATAGAACCAATAGTTCCAATAATGCTTCCTTCTATAAGAAAAAGTTTTGAAATATCTTTTCTGCGCAGGCCAAATGCACGAAGCACACCTATTTCCCTGACTCTGCTATAGACACTCATAAGAACTGTGTTTGCAATTCCCACCCCTGCAATAAGCAAAATTGTAAATATAATTATTCCTGTTGCTTTGGAATCTATTTTTGATATTTCAAGAAACTGACGGCCTACATCTTCAAAACTTTGAGCAAAAAGAGCGGGAAAAGATTTTTCTATAGCAGCAGCAACTATTTTGGAATCTTTCATAGAATCTTTTAAATTTATCCGTTTTGTCATTCTTACGGCAAGTTCTGTTGTTAGTCCCCCAAGATCCAGGAACTCTTCACCTTCTCTAAATGAAATAAAAACTCCGCCAGTATTTATGGAAAATTCAGGAGAATTAACAACCCCTATTATTAAAAAATCATCTGCATTATGTGTATCATATTTTGTCCTGGCAGAAAGCGTAATCCGCTCCCCCGCTCCTATTCCAAACTCTTCCGCCAGATTTTTCCCCAAAATAATTTCATTTTGATAACTATTACTTTCTCCGCTAACAGAAGTTTCATCACTAAACCACTTCCCTTCAATATATTCAGGAATAGTAAAAACCTTTGGATCTCCAACAGGATCAATTACAGTCCCTATTATCGGCATACTATTACGGCCATCGGAAAGTTGTCCAAGAAAACGGGTTCTTACAGTTACAGCTTCTACACCATTATTGCTTTTAATAAATTCTTCTATTTTTTCAATATCCTGAAACCCATAATCAAGCGGCAGGCTGCTGCGCTCAGATTCATATTTATCTGTGGAGATGCGGATAAAAGAATCTGTGAGATTAATAATATTTTCAAGGCCTGCTTTGTTCATTCCCTTATAAATAGAATCCATGCCTATATATATCCCTATTCCAAAAGTCATTGCTACAATTGTAAGAGCTGTCCTTTTTCCATAGCGCCGCACATTGCGCCAGGCAATTTTTAAAAGAGTTTCCCATATTATTTTTTGTTTTGTTCTATTTTTTTTACACGAAGGCATATTATTTTCCAACATATAACTATCCTTCTATTTTTACATCTGCATAAACAAGCCCATTGCATATTGCAATTAGCTGCCTTGCATGTTTTTGAACAAGCGCATCATGTTTTGAATATATATATACTGCATTTCTTGCTTTATTAATATTTTTCATTATATCTATGATTTCTCTTAATGCAGCAGATAACGCTATTAAAGATATGGCAAGTATTGTTCTGCGTTTATTGCGCCTTATGTTTCTTAAAGCTAAATCAATAATCCATTTCACTTTTACTCTCCCTATACAAAATGAAGGGCGTTTGTTACTTCCATTTTTGCTGCCTTTTTTGCAGGAAAACTGCTGGAAAAAATAGATACAAGGAAACCAAAAATAGCTCCAATAACTATTTTATCAACATTCCACTCCCCATACATTGTTCCGCCCATATAAAGTCCTGTTAAATCAATGGAGCCCATCATTTTTTCTATTGGCAGTCCGACAAATATTAAATAGATATTAATAACTATTCCAAAAACAACTCCTGCAAGAGAGCCAATAATACCTATAAGGCTTCCTTCAATAAAAAAAAGTCTTGAAATATCTTTTCTGCGCAGGCCAAATGCGCGGAGCACTCCTATTTCCCTAACCCTGCTATAGACACTCATAAGAACTGTGTTTGCAATTCCAACTCCTGCAATAAGCAAAATTGTAAATATAATTACTCCTGTTGCTTTGGATTTTGTTTTGGAAATTTCAAGAAACTGGCGGCCTACATCTTCGAAACTTTGAGCTGAAAGTTCAGGAAATGTTTTTTCTACATTATCTGCAACTATTTTGGAATCTTTCATAGAATCTTTAAGATTAACTTTCTGCACCATGCGGACTGCAAGTTCAGTTCTTAATCCTTCAAGATCAAAAAAATTCTCAGCATCTTTAAATGAAATAAATACACCGCCATTATTGATAGATGATTCAGGCGAATTGATAAGTCCTGTAATTAAAAAATCATCTGCATTTTGGGAATCATATTTTGTTCTGGCAGAAAGAGTAATAAAGTCGCCTGCTTTTACGCCAAGTTCTTCTGCCAGTTTATTGCCAAGCACAATCTCATTCTGATTACTGTTATTTATTCCGTTGCCTGAAACATTGTTATCAAACCACTTGCCCTCTACATATTCAGGAAGATTAAATACTTTAGCATCCTGTGCAGGATCAAGCGCTATTCCTGCTACAGGAACGCTATCATAGCCGTTGGAAAGCCGGCCCAGAAAACGGGTGCGTTCTGTAACAGCTTCAACATCATGATTTTCTTCAATAATTTTTTTAAGATTATCAATATCTGTAAGTCCATAATCAAGAGGCAGGCTGCTGCGTTCTGATTCATATTTATCTGTAGAGATGCGGACAGATGAGTCAGTAAGATTTATAATATTTTCAAGTCCTGCTTTATCCATACCCCGGAAAACAGAATCCATGCCTATATATAGCCCTATTCCAAAAGCCATTGTTACAATTGTAAGAACTGTTCTTTTTCCATACCTCCACACATTACGCCAGGCAATTTTTGACAGAGTTTTCCATATTCCTTTAGATACAGATTTATCTGCTGTCTTTTTTCTATCAGAAGGTATAAGAGTTTTTTTAGGCATATAATTACCCTTCTTTTTTTGCATCTGTATGAACCAGGCCGTCCCTGATAGTTACAACTCTTCTTGCATGTTTCTGAACAAGCGCATCATGGGTTGAAAAAATAAAAGTAGCATTTCTGGATTTATTAATATTTTTCATAATATCTATAATTTCTTCAGCAGTATGCGAGTCAAGATTTGCAGTAGGTTCATCAGCAAGAATAATAAAAGGTTTTTTTACAAGCGCTCTTGCAATAGCAACCCTCTGCTCCTGCCCTCCTGAAAGTTCCCGCGGATAACGCTCTTCCTTTCCTTCAAGGCCCACAGCTTTTATAATATCTTCTGCTTTTAATCTTATTTCTTCTTTATCAAGCTTATGATCTATAACTAACGGAAGCTCAACATTTTCCCTTACTGTAAGAACAGGAATAAGATTGTAAGACTGAAAGATAAATGAAATATGTTTTTTGCGGTATTCAGAAAGTTCATTTTCAGATAAATCGCTTAGCAGCAATCTGTTATACATAACTTTTCCAGAACTTGGAGAATCAAGGCAACCTATAATATTAAGAAGAGTTGTTTTGCCTGAACCTGAAGGCCCTACAAGAGCAACAAACTCTCCCCTATCAATAGTTAAATTTACTCCTGCCAAAGCATTAACTTTTTCATTGCCTTTTATATAAGTCTTAACAACATTATCAAGCTCAAGTATTTTTTCCATGACTCCTCCCGGCAAATGGTTAATAATTTGATTCCAGTTAACATTTGCCTAATTATTTTTTTCTTTCAAAGTTCCTATCAGCCGCTCCATTTCTTCCAGATATTTCTGTAAAGCATCATCGCCCTTTTTGGTAAGAATTACCTCTGTTAAAGGCTTATTATTTTTAAATGATTTTTCTATAGCAACATAACCTGCTTCTTCCAGATTCTTAAGCTGTACAGAAAGATTGCCTGAACTAAATTCAAGATCTTCCTTAATTTTATTAAAAGCAGCCCTGCCTGCCATGTTTGTTACAAGATAAGACAGAATCATAAGCCTTGCGCGTTCATGAATAATTTTATCAAACTTTGGAAGATCGTATAATGGAAGATTGTCATTCACGGAATACTCCCGCGACAGACTTATCTTCTCCGCTTTTATTTTCATTATTGTTTTCACATAACGATAGTTTTATTTTATTTTTTACAGATAATAACGCTGCTATTCCAAAAATAATCATACCAATACCAAAAGTAAAAGCAGGACAGAGAAACGGATATGAACCTGCAAATAAAATTCCTGCTATTCCTGAAAAAATCAGCCAGTAGCCGAAAAAAAGATATTCTTTTAGATTCATGGTTCCGTCGATAGTGTTTATGCTAATACCGCAGATTATAGACAATAGAGGAATAACAAATATTCCGTTAGCAGTAATAACTAAAAATAGTGTTAGAAAAAATATTGTAAATACCAGGGAAATATATCCATGCTTTATAGAACTTGATAAAATTTCTTTAACTATTACCAAGGGAGTTACATCTGATCTGATTTTTCTTGTTGCTTTTCCAATAACTGTCCATTTTAATATAACTGTGCTTGCAAATATAAAGATAAAAATTATCCATAAAACAGAGCGGATAGCCAAAGGCACACTTTTATAGCTTCCGAAATTTTGTATAAATATATGAAAAACAGTAAATAAAATGACAAATGAAATTCCGCAGTATAGAGTTAAAGAGCCAAAATATTTCGGCAATAAAATTTCTCTTAAAATTCGGCCGTTTCTTTTTGAAGCTTCTTTCATAAAACGAAGATCTTCTATTAGAATATCAAGCTCTTTTTTATCCATCATTTTCTCCTTATAAATAAGTTTATGATGCAAACTAGTTTATGTCAACAAAAGGTTTATAACAAAATTTTTTCATTTCTTAATGATTATTAAAATAATTTCTGTATTATATTTTAATTTCTTCTATAGTATTCTCTATAAAGAACTTACTACTTTATTTTTTTCATATTATGTTATATAAAAACGCAATAAATATACAA
>JAVBQS010000172.1:0-8380 GCA_031548835.1 Spirochaetia bacterium | reverse complement strand
AGCAAAGCAGGTTATAGTCAAAATCTGATTTTAGCATGCCATAATAGCAATCATAAAAAAAGTTAGCTATCAAAACCTACAAATAAACAGTCATCACATCATCCAGATGAAGGTAAAATTAAAACACTATTTGTACGTGATGAACTATTTTATATAAAAATATCAGATGACAACGTGGAAGATACAGTAATAAATTCATTTTACATAAAACTTGGACTTGGAGAAGAAATAAGAAGATTAGATTACCTATTAATGAATATGATTGGATTACATAGAAAAAATGATATTAGTGCTGAATCATATAAAATATTAAGAAAGGCCATTGACCTATTAAAAAGAAAGCGCAATATGTCATAAGATAATTATATTGCTACTCTTTTATTTATAATAACATGCGTTTCATAGATCTCTTCTCAATTTCTAAAGTTGGAAATATAGAACAGTGTCAAAAGATATTCTATATAAAAAGTTTCACTTTGTGATATATTTGATATTTCTTATAAAAATCTCTATAAATTTGAACACTACAAACAACTTTACTATATTTCCAAATTAACATCATAAGCTTTTTCCTGTGTCATCAACCCTATTAAATACACATTATCATAATCAATAAAAATCTTTTCTTTTTCTTAATATTCCCACTCCAGAATATCAACAGAACATTTACTTATTTTTCCTGAGCTTTTTACAGTCACATATACTTTCACTGGTTTATTACCTGCAAGACGAATACCAAAACATTCATTGGGAATATCACGTACAAAATTATGATTGGTAGATATTGTAATTAATGAATCTACCTCTTGAAAATGATACTCCACTCCAGTTGGTTTTAGTCCAAATTCAGCTATGAAAACAACTTTCGAACCAACAGGGAGTTTTCCAGCAACCATGTCAAAAGAAAACTCTTCTACTTTTATTTTTTTATAAATAGAACGATCTAGTCCATTCGGATTTTGTTTTTTCTCAAGCGCTTCCGTCTTTTCTCGTTCCTATTTTTGTTGCGCAGCTTTGTATTCTTGCGCTTGTTGAGCTTCAAGTGCTGTTACCTCATCCATAGTTCTAAGTCCTTCTATTTTATCAATAAAGGTACCCCAGTAACCGCTGCCAGCACGGTTATAATACATCCTAATATAAATAGTATATTTTTTTGTTTCTCAATACGTTTATAAAATTGATCATATATTTCAAATTGAGGTGGAGATGCATACCTGATATTATCAGCAGAATTACGATGTACATTAATCCAGTATCCTGAATCATTATTTGGTGTGTAAGTTATCAAATATTGATGGCCATCATATCCAATAAAATATGCCTCAATAATGTAGCCACGTTCTGTATATTCTTTTGGCCCAGGAGTATTCATTATTTGTAAAAGTTCTTTAAGCTATTCAACTAGAGTTATTCTACTTACAACATCTATTTCGTGTGTTTTATATTATTTAAGACAATTTGTTTATTCTTTGAAACCATATATCATCATCTATTTCCCTGTCTTCTTGCCATAACATCTTTTGTAACTTTTTTAACACATACACTATATGCATCTTCAAAAGAAAAATCATTTTCTCCAACAAGACTTTTCAAATAAAAATCTATAATGTTTCTTTTTAACATATCTGCTGCTAAATAACATACAATCCCTAAGACATAGCCTGTTGAAACACTATCAAGACTCATAAGTGTTGCAAGTATACCTATCTGATCATAATATTCTGTATCATTAAAAGTTACTTCTTCAATAACCTTTTCAAGCTCTCTTAACTGTTTTATTTCAGAATCTTTTATCTTATCTTCAGACCAACCAAATCCAGCCAAAACAACTAACATAATAAAAACAAACAAAACCTTTTTCATACTTTCTTACACTCCTTTAACTTATATTTACACATGAATAATAGAAATCGAGCAAATACCAGAACTAAAACTTAGTTTTTTATTATCTTTATAAAAATACTTTCTTAACCTTTATTACATTAACTACCGGAAACTATGCCTTATTCATGACTCTCTCTGGAAAATGCATACCATAAACTAATCAACCAAAAGATATAGCGTAAGTAGTATGTTATTCCAATGTTCTCGCTCCAATTCTACTTAAAGTATTATTACAATATTTACACTTGAATACTTTCTGATATTTTTCTTTTGTTACCTGTATATATTGATCTTGCGAACCATAAACTTGTCCATTTTTTGCTCTTTGTTTTACAGAAACCTTAACAGGAGTAATATATCTATCAAGAATATTAGTACCTACATATTTCAATGCAAAAAAATTTTTACAACTTGGACATCTAGAATAAATAATTTTTTTCAAAATAGAAAATATAAAAAAAGAAAATAGTATTATAAATATTATTGTCACAATATTACTTTCTTGTTTTTTTACATCTGACATTTTAGGTTTTTCTTTTGATAAATAATTTATTGAAATCCATCCCTCTTTGCCAGAATAAATAATTTTTCCCCATCCGTCTTTTATTTCAATAATAGAGACTTCTTCTCCTTTTTTTAGTTGTCCCAATACTGTAGATTCAGATGAAGGGGTAGTGCGTACATTTAAACCATTAGAAGAAACAAATTCTGCAAAAATCAAGTTTGTATTTAATAAAAAAAATAATAATATAAAAATTACTCTGTAATCTTTCATAACTTAGTATCCTTATTAAAAGACTTTTTATGTAACATTATTAACCAAATCAAGCAGACAACATTTCCTGCGCCTATGTATATTTCATTATTCGAAACTCTATTTATATATTTTTTTATTATCTTATAATTGTATTTTTTGTTCAGTTCATAGTTTTTGATGCTGATATTCATTATGAAATTTTTATAATATATCTGGAGACTATCTGAATGTGTTTCACCATCCAAGATTTTTACAGCTCCAGTATATGAAATAAAATAATTGAATTATATCAATTAATTCCACCTGCTTTTTACAAAAAAATATGTTGGATCTCCTGGCATTCCAAAGGTTTGTAAGAAATGCCAACCTTGACCTCCAACAAAATTAAGAATAGCTGGCATAATAAAAAAATTACCCTTGCTATCAGTAGCAGCATATTCAGAATCAAACTTAGGTTCAATTTTTCTTAAAACTTCAACATCTAAATTTATAAAACCTCCTTTTTCCAAGGACTTTTTTATAACGCTAATTTCTGAAATATTGTCTTTATTACTTTCTATTTTCACAACAAGAATTTTATCGCCTTCATTACAAGATGACAAAGCCATAATTATGACCAAGAAAAAAATGCCATAAAAAATCTTTTTCTTTAAAGTTTTATTTACCATAATATCTCCTTTAATATAAAATTTTGTAACCAAAATATTTGAAAGTTTCCCGCTAACATTAATTCCCTTAAGGGAAAGTTTTATTTTTTTTAGCAAGAAACAGGAATAAACTGTCAATGTTATTCCTGTTTTTGTGGGGGAGCTGCCTGTGCATTCATATTTGTTATAACAATTGGAGATTGATTTCCACTGCTATGCATAATATTATAGGTATCAACTTGTCCGCCAAGAGTAAACAAGTCTACTAACCAGCCAATACCTAAGACACCAGCAGTTAAAAGATATAATATGCCAGTACCAATTTTTCCAAGGTAAAACCGGTGTGCTCCAATAAGACCCAAAAAAAACAATAAAAGATAGGCAACAGCCTTTGATTTAACTTGAATAACAGTCATAAAAATCCTCCTCAACAATATTTTTATAGAAATTTTTTAATTACCTCATGGTTTCTACCATGTAAACATTTTACAATGGCAGGTAGTTTTTCTTATAATACTTTCTGGGTGATGCCTCCTCAGAATCCCATGAGTGTTGCCATTGGCACTATACTAAGTTGTATAAAAGTCAACTCTCCATCATCTGTATTCTCCACTGAATTTGCAAATATGAAACCAATACCGTCTTTCTCATATATTGTTTTATCTTGGTCCTCATAAAACAAACTAAACCTTCTAGCAACAGCCTGGTTTTTTAAGTCTTTAAGAATATTGTTCAAGTTAGTTTTATCCTTTTCATAAACGAAGAAATGAATAAAGCTAACTCTTTTGTCTCTACCAACTTCGAAATACCACAATTCCATATATTTGGCTTTCCCATTTTTATCATCCATTCTATTCTCTATAATGTTTCCATCAGAATTAGCTGCTTCTGGTATTGGCCCCGCAAGATATATAACTGCCCTAGAAGCTATAGACATTAAATCTAATGACCAAACATTAATTGTTGAAATGATAAAGAAAAACAAAAAAAATAAACGTTTCATTCCCATAGCATCACCTCCAATATTTTTAGCCAAAATATTTGAAAAGTTTTCTAGAAATATTAAATTATCTATTGGCTAATATAATACGCTATGTGATTATTTTATTTTTGTCAACCTAACAGCATACTTAATTATCTAAAGGATTAAGTATGATTGAAGATGATTTAAGGCAAATTTTAAGCCAAAATATAAAACGATACAGAGCTTACCACAAAATTTCTCAGGCAGAACTTGCTGAAAAAGTAGAAATTTCTATACCTTTTTTGAGTGATATCGAAAATGGTAAAAAATGGTTATCACCAAGAACTTTGACAAAGATGGCTAATGCATTGAAAATAGAAGCTTATGAATTATTAAGACCGGAAACAGATATCCCGGATACCAGTATTAATGTTATAAAGAAGTATACCTCAGATATTTATAATATCTTACAAAAAGATTTAGATAATCTCCAAAATAATTATATTTCTAAATTGAATAATAAAATGACTAAGTTATAATCCAGCCCATATAGAGCCTGTCATAGATTTTAAAGTTCATTTATATTTCAACCAATCATTATTTTTCTAAATCTTAAAGCTGTTGTAAGATATAAAATTTAATAAGCAATTAATCATCTTTATGAAGTGCATATCTAAAAATAATTTTATTAAAAATACTTTCTGATTAATAAATTATAAAAACACTTAATTTCTAAAACTTATATTCCTACTAAGCTTTGAAATCCTTACAAAACACAAGTCAAAAAAATAAAATATACCCAGATCAGTGATCTTGTTTTAGCATACAATTGTAAGAGTTTTCCCGAGGAGTGATATCAAGACCTTAAAAACAATATCAAACTGAGGACTTGTTGTCCCCTTTTCCATTCTGATAATAATAGGTTGTTTTACTCCTCTTATTTGTTCAAGTTTTTTTTGAGAAAGCTCCTGTTTTTGTCTTGCTTTTATAAGCACTCCAATAAGAGTTATATGTAAATTACTTTCTGGTATTTCTTCTGGTGTAAAAATCTTTTTTTGCATAATACCAATTATTCCCAATAGCACTTCTTTTTTATTCCTTGCCGTCTATATTTTTAGAAAACTAACAGCATTTCCGTGCTTTTCGATAATACTTTGTAAATCTCGTGGCGAGAGCCATACGGTAGCTGTATTTTCATTTGGATGGATTCCGACAATATCAAACTTCATTACATCAAGATCAATACAAACTTGAACCTTTCTCTCCATATCCTTCAGTATTCCAAAAGGAGTTACAGACCCTTTTTTCAAGCCAAGATAGTAGAATAAATCATCTTCTGATGCAAAGCTAAGAGGACGTGAGCCAAGCAAACAACTCAAGTTCTTTAAGTTTATTATTTTGTCCTTGCATGCAACCATCAGATAATAGTTTTTCTTTTTATCATCTCGAAGAAAAAGATTTTTTACAATGGTATCAGCATTAGGTAAATCAAAGCTATCAATTTCTTCTACTGTATTAGCAGGAGGATGTTCAATTATACTATATTTCATATGTAAATTATCTAGCATATCTATAATTTCCAGTCGATTCATCCACTTCACCTACTATTATTTATTTTGAGAATTAGATGTCATATCTCACAAATGTATATTAAATATAAATTTTCAAACCCTTGGTATTCACATTACAAGAGTGTTGAAAAAGCTTTCACTTTATCTTTTATTATACAGAATAACCAAGCAGAATTATATCTGTATTTTTCAGTTTCTGAAATGAAAAAACTTGCCCTAGCTTAATATTGGGAAATAATACTATCTATCTATCCACTGTCTAGCGATACCTTCAAGATCATTGATCGTCTCCTTGTTTATTGTAATTAATGGAACACAAAACTCTTTTATAGATTTTATATCTTTTTTATTTAATCGAGCTATATGATTTAACTTTTCTTGTTGCTCTTTTATATCTTTTTCACTTTTTAATGATAGGATAAAAGTCCACTTGCCTTCCATTTTTCGCATCTCAGATATTTTATTTGTAAGATCAAATATGGAGACATGATTAGGCTCATATAATCCATAGGTTATAAGCAGAACCTGTGGACTAATATATTTATCAATGACCTGTATTCTGTTATAGTTTTCTTCAACTATTTTATAGCTATTAACAAACGGTAACGGAATGATACTGTTCTTTAAAATATCACATAGTACTGCTCTGGCAAAAAAGCGTATAGTTCGATCGAAGCGGAAATGGTAACCTTGTATTAAAGGGGCAGGGTTACTAAAACATATTTTTGCTAAATTCAATATATTCTTATGTCTCTCTTCGTCCATAATTTTATTCAGCGGCGGAACATAAAGTCCACCAAAATACTCTTTTATTTCTTCTTCTGTTTCTTCTTCTGAATCTTCTTCTGTTTCTTCTTCTGTTTCTTCTTCTGTTTCTTCTTCTGTTTCTTCTTCTGTTTCTTCTTCTGTTTCTTCTTCTGTTTCTTCTTCTAACATATCATTTTCTCCTTTGAATAAATTCTCTATAATTTTTCATTTTGCTAAAATAATTTTCCAAACAAATTCTAATTGCTCTTTTTCTTTTTTCTTTTTTAATATACCCCCCTCTGTCTTATTAGAAATATTAAATGTCTCCCTGCGCTCTCCTCTTACAATTACTCTCTTAAATAAACACAGCATCATTCATTTCTCCTTTCCCCAATTTTTTGATACTCGATATAATCTGGTATTTAACTTATATGCCCAATAATTAGTAAAAAGTTTTACCAAGTCATTTATGTCAGACTTATTCTGTTTTACATTATATAAAGCCCTGGTAATATCACTCCCACGGCCAAGATGTTTGGTTATATAATCAAAAGTTTTCCCCGCTTCTTCCAAATTTGGACAAATCCGTATAGCAACCGCATTTTTGTTTAGCTTTAGTGCAGAAACTTTTCCCCATTCATTGTTCCATTTTTCACCTATTACTTTTAAAAGCTTTTTCTCTCCAAGATAAGACTTGCCATTATAGATACGAACTCGTAAAGATCTATTCCACTTAATCAATAAATGAGCATGACAATTCCCTTCTCTGGTCGCTTCCAAGATAGCTACATATTTCTCAGCTCCTATTTTTTTTAGTGTTTTAATAAATGGCCCTATACTTTTGGAAATTACTTTCCATGAGTCCCTGCACTCGTAATAGGAATTCCCATAGGAAGCCACCAAAGTAATAAACATCACAGAATTTTCAGCAACTCCTTGAAGAAAACCCTGTTTATATATCAAAAATTGTTTTGCTGTCCTCCATGCATAAGTTGAATTACCTCGCTTGGAAGCTGGGGCTTCAAATACTTCTCCATCCTTTCGTTTACATAAAAACATTCTGACCCTCCTTTGATTGGCCTCAATCTCATCAAAAATATTGTTAATGTTCATTTTCTGCCGGAATAATAGATTCTTCGAAGCCATGCACAACTCGCTTAACAGTTCCTTTATGAAAATGAACGGTCAGCGATGTAAAACCATAATCCGGGGCGCCTAAAAATAACTTGAGGATTTCAGGACGTAGTTGTTCAAATTGAGCGAGTGCCTTTGCCTGCTTGTTTTCATTGTCCATTTTGTTCCTCCCTGAGCTGAGAAATTGCCTGTTCTTTCAATTGATTTAAGTATTCAGCAGCGATTAGGACTCTCCTCCCCACTTTAATAGCAGGAATAGAGCCCTCTTTAATTCTCCGGCAAATAGTCGGCCGCGAAAGTGTGGTTTTTAACATGAGTTCAGCTACAGTTAAAAATTGAGGACAATCATTAACTTTTTCAGATTGTCTGGTATCTCTTATATCCATTAAGAATTATCTCCTTAACAAATATAAATTTTGCCTTGAAATATCTTGATGCATCCTGATAAACTCATTATCAGGAATTATGGGATTCAATATGGAATTTGAAAGCATAGATGAACAAAGACTTTCTCAAGTAGAGGAAAAACAGAATCTTGTTTTCCAAGAAGTATGTATGCGAATAAATTTCTTACCCTCTAAACACCTAAAAAGAATCTGCGAAATTATTAATGACAACATACTAGGCATCAAAATAAAGTATACTGAGCCCAAGAAATAAGACAGAAAAAATGATA
>JAVBQS010000043.1:0-8299 GCA_031548835.1 Spirochaetia bacterium | reverse complement strand
CTTCAGGGATTCTGGATATTGGAGCTGCTCCCGGAAGCTGGAGCCTCTATATTCTTAAAGAGCTTAAAGGAGAAGGATTTCTTGTCTCTGTAGATCTTCTTCCTGTCGATATTAATTATAAAGGCAATAATTTCACTTTTTTCCAGGGAGATGTTTTTGCAGAAGAAACAGTAGCAAAAATTAAGGAAAAAGGGCCTTACAAAACTATTGTAAGCGATGCTGCTCCTTCTACAACAGGGAGCAGAACTGTTGATACAGAAAGATCTCTACAGCTTGTTGAATCAGTTATTGATCTTGCAGAAAAAATACTTTCTCCCGGAGGCAGTCTTGTTATAAAAATATTCCAGGGCGGCGGAGAAAAAAAAATAGTGGAAAAGATGAAAAAAATGTTTAAAAATGTTAAAACATTTAAGCCCGAAGCTGTGAGAAAAATTTCGTTTGAAATATATTTGATAGGGATAGATCTGCTGAAAGGAAATAATAGTTGATAATAAAAAATAAGCTTATTTTGCCCTGCTCTATTTTTGCAATATGTTTGTCTCTTTTTTTGTTATCCTGTGTAATGCTTCCTGAATATTCCGGCAAAGAAAGCGGGACAAAATCATCCGGCAACAAAGCAGATGGAAAAACAGCAAATACAAATGATCCCGGCACTTTTGTAAAAAGAAAAAGCGCAAAAGAAGTTCAGGATATAAAATTAAAACTTATTGAAGGAGCTGAAACATATAAAGGCGCTAAAAACCTTGTAATAAAAGGCAGAAGGTTTAATATGGATTGTTCCGGAGTTATATCTGCTGTTTATTACTATGCAGGAATTGATCTGCAAAAATATTATCCTGCATATAGCGGGACAGGAACTGAAAGAGTTTATACAACACTTAGAGACAGAAAACTGTTAAAGAAAACATGGCTTCCTGAACCTGGCGATATAATTTTCTGGGATAATACTTTTGATAAAAATAAAAATGGAAAAGATGATGACTCTCTTACACATATGGGAATGGTTGTTTCATGCGATAAGCAGGGAAATATAACATATATTCATTATAATTATGCGCAGGGAATAGTTTATGAATATATGAACATAAGATATAAAAATTATGAATCGCAAATAATTAAAGGAGAAAATGTTATAATAAATTCTCCAATGAGAATAAAAGGCGGAAGCAGGGAACAGAAAAACTGGCTTGCAGGCCAGCTTATAAACTGCTTTGGAGAAGGATATTATCTTGATTAGCTTTACTGAAGTTTTTCAGTTATTAAAAATTATTATTTCTTGTCATTTACTGCAGCAACAGCATCTTTGGCAAATTCACGAACCTTATTCAGTTCAGCATTATCCGGGTGGCTGCGGTTAAAAAATAGCCATGCTTTTCCCCGGCAAGTGAAAGGCTTGCCAATAACATGGAACCCTTTTTCCTGCAAATATTTTTTAATATCATCGCCGATTCTAGCCATTCCACCATATGTTGCAAAAACAGCTATGTTTTTTACAATATCAGGATTTAATTTATCAATTAAGGAAAGTATCTTTTTGTTTGCTTTTCCAAAATATATTCCATCTCCAATAAAAAGCAAATCCGCAGGTTTGGAAAAATCCGCTGCTTCTTTTCCAACAGGTTCTGCTTTAATATTTAAAGCATCTGCTATAGCATTAGCAAGCTTTGCAGTGTTTCCTGTTAGCGAGTGATAAATAATTTTAACATTCATAATTATTCTTAACCTGCCTTTTCAATAAGTTATTAAAACACAAGACAATTGCTTATCTTTTAAAGATAATGCATTGGTATAATCTGTGCAATCTGAATTCAATATCATGATTATAATAGTCTGTAATTTTTTAATAACCCTTGCTGTTAAACTCTCTGCTGGTTTGAGCAGAGAACTGTCTTATAGCTGTATAAAAATCAGGATTTTTATCTCCCAGTTTTCTAAAAATCCTGTTTACAATTTTTGCAATAAAACGGCAAACTGCTTCCGGCAATTTGCAGGCAAAATCATATTCCTCATAAACCAGCCTGCAGGTATATAAAAGAAGAAAAAGATTTACAAGAGGTATCCAGATTGTTAAAATTATAATTACACGTCTTACAATACTTAACCGTCTTGATGTAAAAAAAATTCGTATAATTCCATTCCAGATTAGAAAAAAAGAAATAACTGCGCCAAAAATTGCATTATATATAAGAATTGATTTAGGTATGCTGATATGAAAAAAATACGGGTAACTGAAAATTAAAAATAATATTTCTATAGTTAGTGACCACAAACCTGCATATATGAGAAACCGGCCTCCTATCATTGCCTTTAATCTTGGGCCAACCTTTTTCCCGTCGCGCACAGGAAATATATTTAACCTTAACCATATATAAAACAGGAACAGAGCTATAACAACAATAGATGCTATCCATAATCTTTCAGGTAAATTTATTGTATTAAATACTTTTAACCAATATGCAAAAACAATTAAATTAAGTAATAAAGCCAGATATAATGAGAGAGGCAAAAAATGCATTAAATTTATTTTTTTTCTTATATCCAGCAATGTAAATATTATGGAAAACAGTAAGATAAGAGAAAAGAAAAACATAAAATCCTTTAAAATATCACTGCATTTTTCTGCGTTTTAAAATTATAAATACAATTGAGCCGATTTCAAAATCAAGAAATTGAAAAATTAAAATAGAGAAAAAACTTCAAAATAGAATATTTTTCTCTAAAAGTTAAAAAAATCAGGGCTAATTCTTACTAATGTTCTTCAAAAGGAAACATCATATAAATATTTATCAATGAATATTTCCAAACATTTCAATCTTGAAATCGGCTCAATTGACTTTATTTTGTTTTTTCTTCCTGGTTAACTGCTTTTTGAAGAAGTTCAACAACATCGCAAAATTTATCAGCATTTTTTTGACAGACATTTATCAATGCTTTATGAGCATCAAGCATCATTGAAGACCTGCTGCGGTCGCCATCCCCATCCAAAGATATTTCTTTCATCTCTTTTCCTGTTTTATCAATATCTTTTACAAGAACAAAAACTTCATCAAATCCTACGCTTTCAAGCAGTTTATTTATATCTTCTTTTGGAGAATAAATAGTAACTTTTTTACCATTTTTTTCATTCATAAATTCAGCAATTCTTGCAAGAAAACCAAGATTGGTGCTGTCAAGAAAAGCTGCTTCTGAAAGATCAATTACAATATCCTCAAATGTAGGTTTTTTTTCAAACAGGTTATCAAGAAAAGCATCAAACTTACTGCCTGAAGTATATTTTAGAGTTCCAACTAATTTAAAAAAAGCTTTTGCGCCTTCCTGGGCAAAATAGTATTTTCCATCATTAAACATTATTAGCTCCAGAAACTGTATCCTTTTCTATCATAAGAAAAGTAAGATCATCAGGAAAGAAAGCTCTGCTTTCAAGTCCAAGCTGATCACTTATTTTATCAATATCTGTCTCATCGCTGTTAAATATTGCATGCAGATATTGATCCTTGCTTTCTGTACTTTTGTTTGAAAGAATTTCAAGTATTCCATCTGAAAACAATATCATTTTAAAACATTCCGGCAATTTTATTTCTTTAACATGAAAAATCGGAGTTCTAAAAAGACCCACAGGTGTTCCTTTTCCTTCAAGAACACTTACTGTAGTTTCCGGATTTCCTCCGTTCCTGCATATATCTGCCATAAAAGGATACGGAAATTGTCCGCAATTTATGTAATACATTTTATTTTCGGTTATATCAATTAAACCATAAAATATAGTTAAATATTTTCCAAGTTTTTCTCTTAAAAGTTCATTATTAAGCCTCCGGCAAAGCAGGCTTGGATTTAAGATTATTGAATCATTTTCGGTATGAAATTTATCAATAGCATTATCAATAAAGTTTTTGAGAAGCACTGTGACAATTGCAGATGAAACCCCATGCCCTGAAACATCTGCAATATAAAATCCTGCATATCTTTCATTTATTTCAAAATAATCAAGGAAATCGCCGCTTAAAGACATGGAAGGGTAGAATTTGCTGCTAAATTTGTAGCCAAGAATTTCCTCTTTTGCATTTGGCAGCAGTTTGTATTGCATAATACGGCCTGCTTCCTGGTCATCCTGGATCTCTTCAAGCATCTCTTTAAGTTTTTTATTTGCTTTTTTAAGGTCATCAATCCTGTCAGCAACTCTTTGTTCAAGTTCTGAATTAAGGTCTGAAATTTCAGCAATATATTCATAGTTTCTTAAAGCAACAATTACTGATGTAACAAGTTTCTGGGCAGAAAGTTCTACTTTTTCTTTATAATCATTTATATCATAATTAATTATTACTTCTTTTTCAGGGGCAAATCCAGGCTGGCCTGTCCGCAGTATTATTCTAAGTTTTTTATTTTTTAGGTTTTCCCTGATATATTTGACAAGTTTAAGGCCTGCATCATCCTCTTCCATTACAACATCTATGAGAGCCAGCGAAATATCTTTATTTTCTTCTAAAACCTTTTTTGCTTCTGCAGCAGAATAGGAGTTAAGAAATTTTATTTTTTTATTATCAAAAACAAGGTCTCTTAAAACCAGCTCGGTAACCTGATGAACATGCGGCTCATCATCAACAATCAAGATCTTCCAGTAACCTGTGTTAGCAGCTTCTCCAGTCTCATTCCCGGCTATATCTTCTTCATCTGCAAAAACAAGTAAATCTTCCTGCTCCAAAAAGGACTCTCCTGTAATTTTCAGGGTATAAAATTTATAATAGTTTGATTGAACTTATAAGTCAATATAAGATAAACTACAGAATATTGTCTCATTTTTTTTAAAAAAAGTGATATTATTAAAAAAGATTTATAAGAAGGAGTTTGTGTTATGAATATTTTAATCTTTGGACCAAACGGCAGCGGAAAAGGAACAATGGGCGCAATTGTAAAAGATAAATATAAAATTGCACACATTGAATCTGGCGCTATATTTAGAGAAAACATTAAAGGCGGCACAGAGCTTGGAAAAAAAGCAAAAGAATATATAGATAAGGGAGATCTTGTGCCGGATGAAATTACAATCCCGATGATTCTTGACAGACTTAAAAAAGATGACTGCAAAAAAGGCTGGCTTCTTGATGGTTTTCCAAGAAATAAAATACAGGCTGAAAAACTTGCAGAAGCTCTTAAAAAATCAGGCATTAAACTGGATTATGTAATTGAAATACTTCTTGACAGGGAAATTGCCCGCAAGAGAATTATGGGAAGAAGGCTTTGCGTAAATGATAACAACCATCCGAATAACATCTATTTCGAGGCTATAAAGCCAAATGGAGATAAATGCAGGGTTTGCGGCGGAGCTCTTTCAACAAGAGCAGATGACCAGGATTCAACTGCAATAAACAAAAGACATGATATTTATTATGATAAAGGCAATGGAACACTTGCAGCAGCCTACTATTTTAAGGATCTTGCAAAAAAAGAAGGAATAAAATATATCGAGCTTGAGGCAAGCGGAGATGTTAAAAAAGTTTCTGAAGATTTAATGAAACAGCTTAAATAGAAATTATTTATATTTTTCTGAAATTTATATACATCTGCCGGGCCGGGTTTTAAGCAGACAGGCAAGGCAGATGTATTATTTTTCAAATCATATCTATCATTATGCCAGAATGCCCCACCCGGCAATAAAAATATTACACCTATGAACTATGATTTTTAAAATCAAGGCTCATTATAAAAATTGAAAACACAATGCATGCGCACCCTGCTATCTGATTTATAGTTACAGATTCCTTTAATATTATTATTGAAAGCACAAGTGAACTCACGGGTATCAATCCTGTAAATGCTGCTATTGTATAGCCATTACAATATTTTGATCCATAAAACATCAATGAAAAACCAATAACTGTTACTATGCTTCCATACCATATCAATGCAATCCATCCATCATAGCCTATGCTGAATAGTTTTCCAAACTGTTTTTCAAATATCATTGGAATAATACATACAATAAAAGCAATAATGCTTACCATGCCTGATTGAACCAGCGGCGGATGCTTAATATTTTAAAATATTTAAATATTTTCTTTCCTGATACAAGTAACGCAGTTACAGAAGCACAAAAAAGGCTCATGCAGGTTACAGTAACCGGAAGCAGCGCTTTTGAAACATACCCGACAGCAACAACAGATGAACCAGCCAGAATAAATGCTATTGTTAAAAATAGTTTACCGTTGCCAGAAGTCATTATGCTATTTATATCAAAATTGCAATAGTTGCAAAACCATGTAATTAAACATAATTTATATCTATATTTACAGGAATTTAAAATAAAGATTATTCAAAATATTCATATGTCCAATATCTATTATATGCTTTATTTTTTTCACCATGTTTAATCAATCTGTCTTTCTCATCATATTCATTGTACAGCAGAAATATTTCATTATCATTGCTATCCAGATATTTTTCTTCCAGCAATTTATTATTAGCATTATATTTATATACCTGTTTTGATGTTTCATTTTTTAAATAATTAATAATTATAGTTTGTATAAGCAATTTTTTTTGATTGTAGCTGTTTTTCTTCTCTATAGTTAAATTTCCGCTTTCATAGGTTTTTATATTAATTTTATTGGAATTGGAATCATATTCAATTATATAAGTTTCTTCTCTCATTCCATCTGATTTTTCATTTTCATATTTTTTAAATATTACATCGCCTTTATTATTGTATTCTTCATATAGATAATAACCATCATCTCCGCCTTCTTTAGTAGAAATAAGATTGCCATTTAAATCTTTTATTGTTTCTTTAACAATTTTATAATCTTCATGATATATTTTCTGTCTTTCATAAAATATTATTCTATCATCCAGTATTACTTTATCAACAACTCCATGTTCCCACCTGTTCCATGCTGCATTTTTGGAAGATCTATCCCAGTAGGAATATTCAACTAATTCATTTTCATTATTATATATAAAAACTCCCCTGGCACGCTCTGCGCCTTGTTCATCAAACAATACACGAAGTACAAGATTGTTATTTTTATCATAATAATAGGTTGGGGAATTAACCTTATTTTCTTTATCATTATAAAAAAATCTTTCAACAACTTTTCTGCATTGGCTAATATCTATATCCCAATCAGCAGCAAATAATTTTATATTTATTAAATTTATAAGTAAAAATATTGCAAAAATATTTTTCATAGTTTCTCCTTTTATTAGAACTGTTCGATAACCTAAAAATGACAAGGGGTTGTCTAAACCCTGGCATGGTTTATAATGCCAGGATATTCTTATTGGACAGCCCTATGACAAAAATATTTTTTTACAGTTGGCATTGTTTAATTTCCAATTGCATTCAAACATTAAAAGCAAAAAGACGCTTATCAAAAGCGCCTTTTCTATTCTAAACAAAATACAATTAAGTACTGCTGATTAAATTGACTCTAATCAGGCGGTTCCATATTACTTTTCTCGTTTTTCCTATGGAAAACTGCGAAAAAACAACAATAAATCAGCGTTGCCTTAAAGTTTATCTATAAGCATGGAACATTTTCCGGAAGGAATGGGGAGAGTTTTTTTCTTTACTCCAATTATGTTAATTGTAAAATAATATAATTTTTCAGATTCAAGCCTTATCTCCCAGCCGCGGCCGCTTTTGTTAGCCAATATTGTTATCATATTACGTTTAAGAGATAAATCTTCTATACCCATTATTTCTATTGTAGGAACAATCCAGTCAACTGTTTTTCTTGGAAGGCTTATATAGAGGCCTATGACATTTTCAATCATAAGAGTTATAGTGCTTAGCGCTGTATAATTTAAAAAAAGTTCTCTTGGAAAATTATCATTTTTATGGCCTGGTTTAGCAGAGCCTTCTTTCATTGGAAGATAGGCTTCAAAAATATTGCCTTTTTTATCTCCATCAGGATGAAGAGTATCAAGAATATAATATAAATGCCTTATCGCACATTCCCGCGCAAGATCATTTCTTGCATATTTCTCCAATCCCTTAACAACCATAAATGTAAGATGGGGAAAGACAGACCCCCTAAAGCCATTGCCATCTTCGCTAAAAAAAGAAGAAGAAGTGGAAAGCGATGGAAAAGGATTTTCAGTGCCGAATTCCTTGCCTGAAAGCTTGCTGATTATAGCATTAGCCTTGTCTTCATTGGGAATTTCAGCAAGAAGAGTCCAGTAAGAAGCTATGGTCTCTTCTTTTACAAAATTGCCTTTTGCATCAAGATCATAATAAAAACCATCTTCATTATCCCATAAAAGGGAATTTATTCTGGTTTTAAGAGAAAAATATTTTTTCTTA
>JAVBQS010000139.1:0-11133 GCA_031548835.1 Spirochaetia bacterium | reverse complement strand
CTTCAGTTTAAAACAAAGCATGTCAAAGAGTTTCTTGATTCAATTTTTTAATAAATACCCCATAGAAGACTAAGTAGTATTCATTTCCCATTTTTTGAGCTTTTTTATAGATTTTTTAGTCAATTGATCTAATTCATTATGTTCTGATATATAATAATAATTCAATTTCTTTATTACTATTTTGATTATTATTAGATCATCTTTATTATTTAATTGTTTACAGATATTTCATTTTTCATGATTCTGATATGGATTATTCTAATTTCTTATTCCTCTTACTTAACAACAAAAATTTCAAATCTAATGACGTCTGGCTACAATATAACCATTTGACTCTTTTTTTTTGAAGTGATATATTTCTTTGAAATATTTTGTAAAGGTAGGTGTGATTGGCTGCAAAAGAAAAAGAGTTACGGATAAATGAAGCTATCCGTGTAAAAGAAGTTAGACTTCTTGGTGAAGATGGAGAACAGCTTGGAGTTTTTCCAATAGCTGAGGCTCTAGCTAAAGCAAAGGAAGCCGGGCTTGATCTTATAGAGGTTGCCCCACAGGCAGTTCCTCCTGTATGCAGAATTCTGGATTTTGGAAAATTCCGCTTTGATCAGGAAAAAAAGCTGAAAGAAACAAGAAAAAAACAGAAGCTTATAAAGGTCAAGGAAGTCAGAATGCAGCCACTAATAGAAACGCACGACCTTCAGTTTAAAACAAAGCATGTCAAAGAGTTTCTTGATGAGGGAAATAAAGTAAAAGTTACTATCCGTTTTAAAGGAAGGCAGCTTGCACATACAGAATTCGGCAAAGATGTTCTTGTAAAAATGCTTGAACTTCTGGATGGTGAATATGTGCTTGATAAACCTCCTATGATGGAAGGGCGTTTTATGTCAATGACACTTAATCCTAAAGGGAAAAAATAGAGGAGAAGGCTTTATGCCAAAGATTAAAACAAGAAGAAGCGCTGCTAAAAGATTTTCTTTTACAGGCACAGGAAAAGTTAAATACAAAAAACAGGGACTTAGACATATTCTTACAAAAAAAAGTTCTAAAAGAAAAAGAAGCCTAAGGCATAGCGGTATTCTTACAAAACCGGAAACAGTAAGAGTTAAAGAATTAATGCCTTACGGTAATTAATTCAGATGAAGGAAGCAGAAGGAGAAAAAAATGCCAAGAGCAGTAGATGGAACACGAAGGCTTAGCAGAAGAAAAAAAATATTAAAGCATGCAAAAGGTTTTAGAGGAAGAAGAAGCCTTTTATTTAAAACTGCAAAAAATGCAGTAATGAAAGCGCTTCAGACTTCTTATGACCACAGAAAAATGAGAAGAAGAGATTTCAGGGCTCTCTGGATTACCCGTATATCAGCAGAGTGCAGAAATCAGGGCCTTTCATATTCAAAATTTATCTCAGGCCTTAACAAGGCAGGAATTATAATTAATAGAAAAGCTCTTTCAAATATGGCTATTGAAGATAAAGCAGCTTTTGCCGCTTTAGTAGCTAAAGCAAAACAGGCATAAGGAGCGCTAGGCATGCTATCTCTTGAACAAATACAAAGACTTGAAGAAAAAGTATTTAAAGCAGTAGAACTTATAAAAGCTCTAAAAGAAGAGAATAGCATCCTCAAATCAGAAGTTAAGTCTGCCAATAAAAAAATTGAGGAGCTGGAACAAATTATATCTGATTACAGAACTAATCAGGTTGAAATTGAAGAAGGAATTGTAAAAGCAATAAAACAGCTTGATGATCTGGATCAAATTTCAACAGTTAATTCAGCTCTCTCCGGCAGCAATAACTCTCTGAATGTAGAAAAAAACAGTTCACTTAAAGATAGTAATTCTGCTTCTTCAGATGATATTGAAATACTTTCTGATGAGACAGAAGAGCCAAAAATCAACTATTCTAAAATATCTCAAAACAGCACACGCACATCCAATATTACGGAAAAAAAATCACCGCAAACATCAGTTCAAAGTGAAGCAGATAAAAACGACAACAGCCAACTAGATATTTTTTGATTTTTATGAGCAGCCACCTTATTGATATAAAATTATTGGGAACATCGTTTAAAATAGAAGTCGATGAAAACCCTTCTTATATGCATGAGGTTATTGATTATCTTAAAACTATTATTAATAAGGTAGAAAACAGCACAGGAATGCAGGATCCTCTTAAAATTGCAATTTTAACATCTGTTTACCTGGTTGATGAATTATATAAAGAAAAAAAGTCAGAAAAATCAAAAGAAATGTCAGAATTGACTGAAAGAATAATTTCCTGTATAGAAAGTGTTTTAGAAAACAACTAATATAGTTATAATAAAAAAAGAATTATCCTGCGGATTACGGGCGGAGAGTAAAAATCTCTTGGGACAAACCATAAAGAGGGGATTCCTTTGTGCAGGGCTTTACATTGCTCTGCAAATGAAACCCACTTGAACATATGAGTTCAAGAGATTTTCCCCAAGCGGTTCCGCGGGTTTTTATAATTTATTGGATATTACTTTTAAATATATAACCTCTGATAATAGATTATATCTATTTTTCTAGATAATATTAGCCAAAATTCATATATAACAACATAATATAATTTTTTACAAATAGTTAATAATCTTGAAAATTTTATTTTATTATTCCGGCATGGTAGACCAGTCATCTAGGATAATAATTTTTAGGTTATTGGACAGGTATAATTTATAAATATCAAATATTGGCGAGATTTTATGAATTATACAGAAATAAGATATCTTGCGAAAATCCTGCATTCAGCCTATTATAAAAATCGATATATATTTATACTTAGAATTCATTAGGAGAAAAATTATGGATATTAAAAAGCTAATATTATTATTTATTTCAATAAATCTAATCATTTTTTTGGCAGGATGTACTACTACAACCGCATCTACTGCAGAAAAAAATGATGCTAAAGCTGTTACTGCAACAGGACAGGGGGAGGCAACACAGGCTGCAGAAGTTAAGAAGAATTTAATTCCTGTTTTAGTTTCTGAAACCAAATTTCAAAAAACAGGGGCTGTTGATACAAAAACAGTCAATACATATAAAGATAATACAGACAAGCTTATCTCTTCTATAGTATATGACAGCTCAAGTGAAATCTTTGAAAAAACCACAGTTGAATATAAAGGAAATGAAACAATTTATTCCTATTTTGATAAAGATGGAAACCTGCTAAGAACCAAGAAAACAGTTTCAAATGAAAACGGAGCAATACTTGAAACAACTCTTTATGATATTAAAGGCAAACAAGTATCAAAATCTGTATTCAAGTACAATAGTGATTTTTCTGAAAAAACAAAATGGGAAATCTATAATTCAAAAAATGAACTTCTAGGCTATAGCGCTTATATCTATGAAAATGGAAAAAATACAAAGACAGAAAATTTTTCTCCCCAGGGAGATATGGAAGAATATTTTGTTTATTCTTATGATAAAAACAGAAATATGACAGAATCATCCCGTTTTAATAAATCAGGCAAGAAAGTTTCAGGCATAATTTTTGAATATAAAAACAATCTTCCTGCATCTGAAAAAATATATAGAGGGGAAAGAACTCTTCTTAATGAAATAACCTATGACTATTCTGAAAAAGGCGGGAAAAAAATAGAAAGGCAAACAATAAAAGCGCCTGATTCATCCATTATAGAAATTATTGAGAAAGAGTTTTCTTTTATAGAAAAATGAAAAATTTAGGAGACTGCTGATTTATTCAAAAGTTGCGAAGCATACTTGCTTCGGGAAAGTCCCGTACTTGCTTCGGGAAAGTCCCGTACTTGCTTCGGGATAGAGAATAAATTAGCACTACTTTTTTATCTTGGCATGGTTTATCTTGCCGGGGTTATTATTGTTTTTTTGCAGTTTTCCATGGAAAACGAGAAAAAATATGGAACTGATAATTAGAGTCAATTTAATCATCAGTTCCTTAGATTTATTTTTACCGGAGTTTTAACATGAAAAAATTACTATTTTTGTTTTTTCTTGTACTTATAGCAACAGCTGTATTTAGCGATGAATCATCTGCAATGTGGACAAGAATTTATGAGAGAGTTGATACATTGGATTATAAATACAGCATTTTGCAAAATGTTGTAGATACAGAAGATAGAGAACTTATTCCTCTTTTTCAAACTGCGCTTGCAGAGACAAATAAAGTTACTTTAAATTCATTAAACAATAATGAAAAAAGAGTTTATGATGAAATCCAGAAAATATGTATAAGAAAACTTGGAGATTTTAAAGCAATTGAGTCTGAAGAGGCTGTATATCATGCTTATAAAAATAATAATAATCTTGTTATAAAAACAGAAGCAATTATAACTTTGGGAAGAATGGGTTCTGTTAAATATCTGCAGGAATTTATTACAACATTAAGAAATATTAATATGCGCACAGTCGGCAATACAAATATGAGCGATAATGAAGCTATTGCAGCTGCTTTTGTAAACTATTTTGAAAATATAAGAAATGTAAGCTCGTATGAAACTGTATTCTACGCATCTGTAGGCTGGTATACTCCAAGATATGGAGTAAAAGAAAAAGCAAAAAAAGCTCTAAAAGTAATTACAGATGATCCATCTGCCATACTTAAAAGTATTATTGAAAAAGACCCTGATTTCAGTAATAAATTACTGGCATTAAACACAGAGAATGAATCTTCTGCATCAGATGAAAAAAAATCCGAGATGGCTGTAGCAGGACTTAGCGAAGGAATACGCCATAAAACAAGCAGCATAGCAGAAAATATGCAGCTTTCAAGCTTAAGATTGCGCGCCTGCAATATGCTTATAAATTCCTCATACAAGGCGCCGGAAGCAGTGCCATATTTGGAGCAGATTCTTTTAAATAATTATGATGCAAGTGAAAAACTTACTGTAATTGAAGCATTAAGCACCTATAAAAGCGATGAGGCAGCTCAAGCATTGACAAAATACCTCAAAGATCAAAATACCAAACAGGCAGAAGGAATGTCGCAGTATATAGACAGACGAACAGTAATTGCAACTATAAATGCTCTCGGCAATATGGGAAATCCCATAGCAAGAGAAGAACTTATAGTTGTAACAACTATACAAACATGGTCGACTGCTGTTATAAAAGCTGCACAAACAGCATTGGAAAAGATTAAAAAATAATTATTTTTAAATTAGCAGGGCAAGAGCCCTGCTAAACTATTAATGTTATTGATAGTGAATATCATTGACACTTACACGGACTAGATAATATCATTTATTGTAATGGCAATACTAACAGGCTTTCAAATATCAAGATTATACGATCTCTATAATGATATAGATATAACTTTTACAAAAGATATTGTATCCGCAACTCTTTTTAACCAGAAAGAAACATATTTGAGGTATGGAGGAACCCAAAAAAAATGCCTCCTCTACTCTACTTCAATGAAAAAATGCAGAATTATTATAAATACGGGAGATAATTTTGCAGCAAAAATGAGAGATGCAGGAAATATTGTTTCAATAAGGCTTGCCTTTAATATTCCAGGAAAAAATGATGTAATCTCTTTTTTCATAAATGCAAAAGTTACAGGATATAGTGCATATACAGATGATGGCTCAGATTTAAATTATGCTTTTTTAACATATACACAGCGTCCGCCAGATGATCTTATAATAATACTTGGACAATTGCTTGAAGCAAATATAAATTTCCAGAAACGGAAAGACCTTAGAATAATAATTAATAACAATAATTATACTGCTCTTGGATTTACCTCCAGAGATGTAAATCTTGTTATTGAAAATATTCCAAGAAAAGCAATAATTGTGGATATCTCTGCTTCAGGCATAATGGCAATTGGAGTAAAAGCTTTTAAATTCCATCTAAATAAAGAAGTAGTGGTAAAATTTAACTCCGGAAGCAATGACTGGCAAATAAAAGGGCAAATAGTAAGAATTGATGATGTTCCCGGCAGAAATGATGTTGTATTAATTGGCATTAAGCTTACTCCAGAAGCAATTCCTGTAAGTTTTAAAATAAGTATTGAAAATTATTTAAAAACAGTAAAAGACCAGCCGCCGCAAAACTAAATAATAAAGGTATTTAAGTGAACGAAATAGTTTTTATAAAAATCCCTGAAAAATTGGCAGAAGAAATTAATGGATTTAAAATTGATCCTGAAATACCGCTGCCTGTAGAAAAAAGTGAATCTATGGAAAAAGGAAGCCTTGCCGACCTGTCATGGGAAAAAATAATTGCAGCAATGCTTAAAATTCTGGCTTTTCACCGGGATTTTCAATATATAGACTATTATAGAAGATTTATAGCTGCAATAAAGCCTGAATTAAAAGAACAGCTTATTGATGTTGGAGTTGAAAAAGCAAAAAGCAACGACTTTACCACAGCAGAAGAAATTTTTCTTGCTGTTGAAGGCCTGGAACCTGAAAATATAACAAATATTATAAACATGGCTCTTTTATATGAACATAGGGCATCAGTATTATCTGAGAAAAATCCTGCAGAGAGTAATAAATATCTTGATATGGCTTTTGATCTATATAAAAAAGCGCTTAGCATTGATTCATCATTAGCAAATACCCACTACTATATGGGAAAGTTTTTTTTAAACAGACAAAATTTTGAAAAAGCAAAAGAGCATTTTTCTGTTTATCTGGAACTTGAAGATTCTGATGAAGATATTGAAAGAATAGAAACTGTTTCAAAAATGTTAAGAGAACTTGAATCAAACAATATACTTGATTCAAAATTCAAACAGGCATATGACATGATACAGCTTTGCAAGGAAGAAGAAGGAATAAAAATTATATCTGAATTTATTGAAAAATCACCAGATATATGGAATGCATGGTTTCTGCTTGGCTGGGGATATAGAAGAATAGGCAAATATAAAGAAGCATACGATGCTTTTTCAAAAGTTATAGAGCTTGGAGAAAAATCTGTTGATGTTTTAAATGAAATAGCAATATGCAGCATTGAAACAGGAAAATATAAAGAAGCTGAAAAATATCTTTTACAGGCTCTTAAAATCGAACCTGAAAATGTAAAAATAATATCAAACCTTGGAATACTTCACTATAAAAATGGGGATCTTAAAAAAGCGCAATCTTTTTTTCTCGCCTCTCTTGAATATGATGGAAATGATGAAATAGCAAAAAAATATCTTGAAATAATAGAAAACGAGATATAACCCCAGACTTATGGGGCTGTCCAATAAGAATAAGTTTTCTAATTATTTTGCATAAAAATTCAAATCTAGTGAAAAATAGTTTGTATTTTTATGTGCAAATAATGAATAACCCTGTCATAAATATGACAGGGTATTAGACAGCACCATAAAGCACAGCGCCGCGCTACCCTTTCCTCCTTTTTTCGGAACAGAAAAATTCAAATAATTATTATTTTTAGAATAAAAATTTTAATATTAGGCATAAAATAATCCACGCATGAGGTTACCCTGCCGGAATATATAAGAAAATTAAATTTTTTTAAAAAAATAGTAAAGATTTCAATGAGTTAAGCCGATTACATGAGTAGAAAAATGGGTGTTCTTAAAAGAGCAGAAGAATCCCTTATCATTATTATTATCGGTAATAATTTAGGGTCTTTAACATTTTTTTTAAAAAAAATCAGGCAAGGGATGCCTGATCCACAAATCATGGAGGAAATATGATAATTAACCACAACATGAGTGCAATGTTTGCACAGAGATCTCTTGGTGTTACTGATCGCGAAGTAACATCTAACATTGAGAAGCTTTCTTCCGGCCTAAGAATTACAAAAGCCGGCGATGATGCTTCAGGTCTTGCTGTATCTGAAAAAATGAGAGCTCAGATAAGAGGCCTTAACCAGGCTTCAAGAAACGCATCTGACGGAGTTTCATTTATCCAGACAAGCGAAGGATATCTCCAGGAAGCGCAGGATATCCTGCACAGACTTAGAGAACTTGCAATCCAGTCATCAAACGGAATTTACACAGATGAAGACAGAATGCAGATTCAGGTTGAAGTTTCACAGCTTATTGATGAAATTGACAGAATTGCTTCTCATGCCCAGTTTAATGGCCTTAACATGCTTACAGGAAGATTTGCAAGAGAATATGGCCAGAATGCTGTAACAGCTTCAATGTGGCTTCATATTGGCGCAAACATGGACCAGAGAGAGAGAGTATTTATCGGTACAATGACAGCAAAAGGTCTTGGTGTCAGAAATGTTTCAGATGATTCAATATTAACTCTTTCAAGCCCGGACAGTGCAAATATGTCAATAGGAATTATTGATGAAGCAATGAAGAAGATTAACAAGCAAAGGGCAGATCTTGGAGCATATCAGAACAGACTTGAAAACTCTATAAAAGGCCTTGATATTGGAGCTGAAAACCTTCAGGCTGCAGAATCAAGAATCAGGGATGCTGATATGGCAAAAGAAATGGTTGAATATGTTAAAAACCAGATTCTTATCCAGGCTGGAACAGCAATGCTTGCACAGGCAAATACAAAGTCTCAGTCAGTATTGCAATTAATGGGTTAGGGTATTATTATATATACAGAGTGTATATATTTACAAGGGCAGTTATTAAGCTGCCCTTATACTGTTCTTTGAAATAACCTCCTTATAGTTAGGAAATAACCTAAGGAATACCTCTTAAATGGGGAGAGATGTTCCTTATAAAAGGCATTTTAAGAAGCGGCGCGTCTAGGACTTCTTTAAAAGATATGCCTGAAAAGGTTGTTTTAAGCGAAGGCAAAGGATGCCTTCCATAATTATTATTTCAAGGAGGGGCTATGATTATTAATCATAACATGAGCGCCATGTATGCTAATAGGCAGCTAGGAGTTTCAGGCGGTGATTTAGAAAAAAACATTGAAAAACTTAGCTCAGGATTAAGAATCAATAGAGCCGGAGACGATGCTTCAGGACTTGCAGTATCAGAAAAAATGAGAAGCCAGATAAGAGGTCTTAACCAGGCTGATAGAAATATCCAGAATGGAGTTTCTTTCATCCAGGCAACCGAAGGCTATCTCCAGGAAACCCAGGATATTCTTCACAGAATCAGGGAACTTTCTGTACAGTCTGCAAACGGTATTTATACCGATGAAGACAGAATGCAAATCCAGGTAGAAGTTTCACAGCTTGTTGACGAAGTTAATAGAATAGCATCACACGCTCAGTTTAATGGAATGAACATTCTTACAGGATCTTTTGCAAGAGATAGCGCAGTGGGAAGAATGATGACATTACAGGTTGGCGCTAATATGGATCAATCTGAAACAGTTTTTATTCAGACCATGACAGCACATGCTCTTGGCCTCATTAACGAGCAAAGTCCTAATGGAATGATTTCTATTTCGACTCCTGATTCAGCAAATATGTCAATAGGAATTATTGATAATGCATTGAAGTCAGTTAACAAGCAAAGAGCTGATCTTGGAGCTTACCAGAATCGGTTCGAAATGGCTTCTAAAGGCGTTGCAATTGCTGCAGAAAATATGCAGTCAGCTGAGTCTAGAATACGTGATGTTGATATGGCAAGCGAAATGGTTCAGTATGTTAAAAATATGATACTTAACCAGGCAGGTACAGCTATGCTTGCTCAGGCAAACACAAAATCAGAGTCAGTACTTCAATTACTATAAAACCCATTGAAGTAAAATAACACGTGTTATTTTTTATTTTTTTGAGAAGAGATCTGGACGTCATCTTCTCAATATGAGAAACAGGGAGAGACCGCGCCTCTCTCCCATTTTTTAAAAAGAAAGAGGTAGTAGTATGGAACTGGGAATTCAGGGAAGAATAAACCAGCTGCCAGTTCAGAATAACAACCAACAAAATAGTACACACTTGATACAGCCGGGGCAGAACGAGGCAATAAAAGAAGCAGCGGCTGAAGCTGAAAAAATGCAGAGGGAAAAACAGAATTCTATCACAAAAGAAGAGATGGATAGGTATATCCGTCAAGTGATAAAAGATGCTTCTCTTCTTAACAGAGATCTCAAGTACTCTATTAACAGGGAAACCAATCAGGTTATAGTTAAAGTGGTTGATAAATCCACCGATAAGGTTATTAAGGAAATACCTCCTGAGTCTCTGCAGAGGCTGCAAGTACGTCTAAAAGAACAGTTAGGTTTAATAATAGATGAACAGATTTGAAAACTGGGGGTAAATTAGCCCTAAATGTCTGACATAACAATTCCTGGTGTAACAAGTAAAATAAATTCAGATAAAATTATAGAAAATCTCATGAAACTCGAGCGCGTTCCTCTTGAGCGGCTTGAAAACAAGAATAAGCTTAATAAAGAGCAAAAACAGGTATGGCAAATACTTAACAGAAAAATTACTGTTGTAAGAGATTCTGCGCGAAAACTTTACAGCTTTCAGAATCCATTTGATGATAAAAGAGCTATATCTTCTGATGATTCTGTATTAACTGCAACAGCAGCAAGAGGAGCTTCGATAGAAAACAGAAGTGTAAAAGTTATTGAAGTAGCAGCTGCAGACAGATTCAGCTCAAAACCAATTTCGAAAAATGAACAAGTTGATGCTGGCGCATATACCTTCCTTATAGGCGAAAAAAAAATATCATTTAATTTCAGGGGAGGCTCGGTAAGGGATTTTGCAGATGCAATAAACAGAAATGGCAAAGATGATCTAAAAGCAACAGTTATAAATTATGATAAAGATAATATCTATTTTGTTATTGAATCAAAAATAACAGGAAGCGCTAATAAACTCTCTTTTGAAGGAAAATCTTCAGATTTTGCGCTAAAAACAGGAATAATGGCAAGAAGCCAGTCATCTTCAAGAGCAATAAATATTTCAAATGAAAATATTAAAGAATGGACAGCCCCTCTTGATAAATCAGCCTATAGCATTGAAAACAATTCACTTACAATAAAAAGCGGAAAAGAGCTTAAACTTGATATAAATCCTCCTGCCGCAACAGGCGCAAGTAACCCTGAAAACATGATTCTTGAATTTAATATCAAGGTGAAAAATCTGCAGGAAGCGCCGGCTTCTGTGCAAACTCCCCCTCCCGGCCCCTCTCTTCCTGAATCAGGAAAAGCAACATATGAAGATATTACAATAGAAAATAACCCTTTTGAAATTTCTATTCCTGCGTGGAGTCCCCCTCCGCCCCTTGAAAAAATT
>JAVBQS010000091.1:0-14157 GCA_031548835.1 Spirochaetia bacterium | reverse complement strand
AAACTTATTATAAACACCGGAAATATCTTCTCTGCTATCAACAGCAACACGGAACTGCGGTTTTGCTGCAACATCAATTGTAAAATTTAATTCACCAACTTTTTTGGCAATTAATACACAGTTATCCAGTTTATATTCAGGATAGGATTTTACAGCAAATCCTGCATCTTGCTTAAAATCAGGTTTTGAATATTCTACTCTTGGGTTTGGAACTCCAGAAATATTTGTATTCTGGCCGGCGCTGCCGTCAGAAATTTTTCCAATAGCAGGCACAGATTGTTCAGGTTTCTGATCCTGATTATTTTTTGAACAACTGGCCAAAATAATGGCTGCACAGCAGCAGATAGATAAAATTATTTTTTTCATAACTTAATTCTCCTATTTAAAAGGTTATCTTTTTATCATATCAATAGTTATATTAGAACTTATTTCATAAATATCAAATTAAAACTAAGTCAATAAATTGAAATTGTGAAAATATTTATGAAATAAATTTTAAAAACTATATGATAAAAAAATTATTCCAAAAATAGAAACAAATTAGTTTTGCATTTGTTTCCTCATAATTATAAAAAATAAAATATATTTTACTATTTAAATTTTACAATTTTTGCTTTAATAAAATGTTACTTGTTTTTTATACAAACAATTTTTTATTTTCTGTTAAAACTTCTCCTTTATTATTTATAGCTCAATAAAAATTGTTCTTAAATAAATTATAGAACTTTTTATAATAATTACATATTAAATTATAAAACATCATGTTTATTATAAGCTATTTTATTAAACTCTAAAAAACAATATAAAAAATTAAATTCATATTTTTCAAAAAATATTATACAGTATTTAAAAAATCTATTTATACTATAGACATTAATATTCTTACTTAGGACGTATAATATAAAAAATATATGCTGTATAAGATATAATAAATCTCAGGCTTGGGGAGAATAAATGGAAAAAATAATTATTACTTTTATACTTGCATTTGCCGGCGGTTTGCTTGGCTATAAGATAGGATTGCCTGCCGGAGCTTTTATCGGAGCAATGATTTTTGTATCTGCCTATAATATTATAACAGATAGCGCAGCAATTCCCGTCCAGTTTAAAATTGCTGCCCAGATTGTTTTGGGAGCTGTAATTGGCACAGGGTTAAGTATTAATGTTTTAAAAGGATTTAAGGAACTTATTATTCCTGTTTTAATATTTGTCACTCTTCTTTTTATTTTTTCAATTGTTTCAGCGCTTATAATTTCGAAAATTACACATATGGATATTGCAACAGCATTTTTCAGCTGTTCTCCTGGCGGACTTTCTGAAATGACTATTATAGCAGATTCTTATAAAGCAAATGTGCCTGTAGTTGCATTGATACATTTATCAAGAATTATAAGTGTTGTGCTTTTTTATCCTTTTATTGCAAAAATCTTTATAAAATAAGAGCCTTCATAAATAGGATAAAACTATTTTAATTTATCTATTATTGTATTTTCCCTGTTATTATTGTAGACTTTTTTTATGAAAGAATCTCCCTTGATATATAAACAATCAGGAGCAGTGCCTTTTTATATTATTGACGGAAAAATTCTATTGCTCCTTATTTCAAATACAAAGGGAGATAAGTGGATTATTCCAAAAGGTTTTATTGAACAGAATTTTAAGCCTGATGCTTCTGCTGCCAGGGAAGTTTTTGAAGAAGCAGGAATAAGAGGCAAAATTTTTAAACCTGCTCTTGGTAAATATAAAAGGAAAAAACTATCAGGTACATATATAACTAAAGTTTTTCTTTTTCTTGCAGAAGAAATTTTAGACAGCTGGCCGGAACAATCTTTTAGAAAAAGAATATGGGTGCCTGCAAATGATATTAATAAATATATCAAGACAAAAAAATTATTAAAAATTTTATCAAATATACCTTTTTTTATTGAAAAAAACAGGGAAGTATTGTTTTCTGAAAAATATTCTAACTAATGGAGTTATATCATTGAATATCAAAGATTATGCAAATAGCGGCATTTTAGAAATAAAAGAATACATACCTGGCAAATCAAAAAAACAGGTGGAAAAAGAAATTAATCTATCTGAAATTTATAAAATGGCTTCAAATGAAAATCCAAATGGAGCTTCAAGTAAAGCAAAAGCGCTTTATAGAGAACTTGAAAACCAGCTTCATATATATCCTGAAATCTATAACTCTGAACTTATGGAAAAGTTTGCAAAAAAGCTTAGCCTTAAGCCTGAAAATATTATAACAGGTAACGGAGGCGATGGAGTTATATATAATTTCGGAATGGCATTTATTGAGAATGGGGATGAGGCTATTATTCCTGAAATAACTTTTTCAGTATATGAGATTATTACCAGAATTATGAGAGGAAATCCTGTTTTTACAAAAATGAAAGGAACAGGAATAGATCTTGATGATATAACAAAAAAAATTACAGACAGAACAAAAGTTATCTATATTTGTAATCCTAATAATCCGACAGGCGAAGTTCTGCCTGTAAAAGAGCTGAGAGATTTTATAAAAAGTGTTCCTGAAAAAACAGTTATATTTCTTGATGAAGCTTACATAGAATTCACAGAAGAAAAATATAATCCTGATTCAATTGGAATGATAAAGGATGGAATAAAAAACCTTTTTATATTACGCACATTTTCCAAAATATATGGACTTGCAGGCATAAGAATCGGCTATGGCATAAGCAACCCTGAATTTATAAAACTGGTGCAGAGAGTAAAACCTCCATTTGATGTTTCAATAATAGCTGAAAATCTGGCAGCAGCAGCGCTGGATGATATTGATTTTTTTGATAAAACATTAAAAACGACAAATATAGAAAAAGAATATTATTATAGAGAACTGGATAAAATAGGGCTTAAATATTACAGAAGCCAGACCAACTATATTCTTATTGATACAGGCACAGATGGGGGATCTGTCGCAGAGAAACTTTTAAAAAAAGGAATTATTGTGCGCCCAGCCAGAAACTATAATTTCCCTTCATGTATAAGGGTTACAATAGGTAACGAAAAAGAAAATAAACTGTTTTTCAAATATTTGAGGGAGATCATTGGAAAATAAAAAATATTTTATTTTATTCTCTTTATTTTTTATATTTTCTGCCTCTGTTTTTTCCAATGAGTTAGGGCAATTTTATCTTGAGCCGCACTTAACGCCTTGGGGACTTGATACAGACTTTTGCCTGCGTCTTGAACCTGGTTTTTTTGAAGGAAGAGATACAATTTTACGCCTTACTATGGGAAGTTCAATAAACTGGCTTGGTTATTATAGAGATGAAAATGATATTTATACTGATGAACGCGAGCTTAATTATCAATACACAAGATTAAATGCAAACTGGGGCTTAGGTATAGAACAGGGATTGCTGTGGGACAGTTATAATGAAAGAAATCTTCTTTCATTATTTTTGCGTTATAGAGGTGTGCGTGTATGGAATTTCGATATGTTTGATCAGGATAGCATTCTGTTTGATTCCATACGCCCTGATAAGGATGGCATACTTTACAATACTTTTATTATCTCTCTCATACTGGATAAAACTCTGATTAATAATGAAACTGGCCTTAAAAAAGGTGTTTATTCAGAACTTTCTGTTGAAATAGGCCCAAAGTGGTTTTTTAATGATATTGAAAGCATTGCTGATTTTAGTAAATTATTTATGGCTGTTAAATATTTTCATTCTATTTATGAGACAGCAGATGAAGATAAATTTATAAAAGCCATCTATCTGGGAGATTCAGTTGGCGCAGATTATGTTTTGGGAGATAACATTCCTCTGCCTGCCAGGCAAACATTTGGCGTTAGAAAACCTAAAAATGCATGCGGCGGAATGGTAAGAGCTTTTGAAAAACGCCGCTTTGATAGCGAAATAAAAATAATAAATAATTTTGAATGCAGATTTATAATGTCGCAAATAAAAACCAGTAAGGGAACAAAAATATTCCGCCCCGGATTTCTTGGCTTTTTTGACAGTTGCTATTTTGATAAACTGGAAGGATATAAAAACGATGGCAGAGGAGTACTTATGTCTGCAGGGTTTGCTGTATTTTCAGAATTTCTTTTTCTTGGAAATTGTATGCTGACTGTAGGATTTCCTATTATAGGCAAGAGAATAGATGAAAGCCCAATGGCTTTCTCTCTTGATTATGGACTCCATTTTTAAGCTTTAAGGATAAATTATTGAGACTATTTATTGCAGTTCAAATTGAAAATAAAAATAAAAAAATTATAAATGAAATTCAAAAAGAATATAAAAAAAAATTAATTTGCGGAACATTTACAAAAATTGAAAATTATCATATTACTTTAAAATTTTTGGGCGAAACAGAAAAAGAATTGATTCCTAAAATTATATTTGCAATAGATAGAGCTGCAGAAGAATCAGCTTCTTTTATCTTTTCTTCCGGTAATACAGGCTGTTTCCAGCGAAAAGAAGGGTCTGTCCTTTTTCTTGGAATAAATAGTGGAGCTGATAACTTATGGAAACTTGCAGCTCTTCTTGAAGAAGAACTTTTTAAATCAGGATTTGGCAAAGAAAATAAAAAGTTCACGCCGCATATAACTCTTGGAAGAAAAATTAAATTCAGAAATAATTTTAATATTATTGCAAAAGAAATTACTATTCCTGAAATAACTTTTGATTGCAGCTCCATAACATTGATGGAAAGTTTCAGGGAAAAAGGCGATATGTGTTATAATCCTTTATATAATGCAAAACTTCAGCTATAATTAAATATAACTATGTCTTTTGCAACTTATATCAGGGAGAAATAATAATGAAAAGTATTTTAATTATCTGTTTGATATTATTTTTTTCTGCTTCTGCATTTTCTAATGGAAAACACGAAGCTGCTTTAGGAAGTGAACAACACCCAATTGTCTGGTCTTTTGTTCCTTCTGTAGAAGCAGAAAAAGTATCAAGCGGAGCTCAGGCTGTTGCTGATCTTCTCCATGATAAAACAGGTTATTTTTTTAAAACAAATGTTGCTACAGAATATTCTGGAGTTATTGAAGCAATGTCTTCAAATCCTCCATCCGCCCATATGGCATCGCTTGCAACTTTTGCATATATTCTTGCATCTGAAAGAGGTGTTGCAAGAGCTGCTCTTGTTTCACTTAGATTCGGATCTCCGACATATAATGGACAGATAATTGTCCGCAAAGACAGCAATATAAGAAAAATAACAGATTTAAAAGGAAAAACTTTTGGAAGGCCTGATCCTCTTTCTACAACAGGATGGATAATTCCAATGCTTACTTTAAGAACTGCAGGCATAAATCCTGATAAAGATTTAAAACAGATTGTAGATGCAGGCAGCCACGATGCTGTAGTTACAGCAGTATATAACAGAAATGTTGATGCAGGCGCTACTTTTGTAGATGCCAGGACAAGAGTTGAAACAAATATTCCTGATATAATGGAGAAAGTTATTGTAATAGAGATGACTCCTGATGTGCCTAATGATGGAGTACAATTTGTCTCTTCCATGCCTGATGAAATGAAGAAAAAAATTGTAAAAGCGCTTCTTGAGATAAGCAAAACTGAAGATGGAAAAAATAAATTAAGACAAGCCTACCAATGGACAGATCTTGCAGAAATAGACGACTCTTTTTATGATCCTTTCAGACAAATACTCCAGGCTTCAGGTATTAGTATAACAGAGCTTGCAAAATAAAAGATATGCAAATAATATTAATAGTGTTTTGTTTTAATATAATTAATATTGTTATAAAAAAATGCTTGAAGTAAAAAATCTATCCAAAATATATGATGATGGAACAATAGCTCTCTCTAATGTAAGTTTTGAAGTTGAAAAAAATGATTTTCTTGTAATAATAGGATTAAGCGGCAGCGGAAAATCAACTTTGCTTAGATGTATAAACCGTCTTATTGAACCTACTTCAGGAACTATTACATGGAATAATATTGAAATATCTTCACTTAAAGGAAAAGAACTGCGCAGAATAAGATCACGCATAGGAATGATATTTCAGCATTTTAATCTTGTTAAAAGAATATCTGTTTTAAATAATGTTCTTTCAGGAGCTCTATGGAGAACAAAAACATGGCAGGCTATTTTTTATAAATTTTCAAAAAAAGAAAAGGAAAAGGCAATTGATTCACTGAAAAAAGTAGGGATAGATAATCAATCGCTTAAAAGGGCAGACCAGCTTTCAGGCGGACAGCAGCAGCGTGCTGCAATTGCGCGTGCATTAATGCAAAACCCTGTTATGATTATTGCTGACGAACCTGTTGCAAGCCTTGATCCTGTTCTTGCGCATTCAATACTTGGCTATCTTGAAAAAATAAATAAAGAAGAAAATATTACAGTTATATGCAGCCTGCATTATTTCGATCTTGTTAAACGTTATGCGACAAAAGTTCTAGGGCTTAAAGATGGAAAAATTGTCTATAAAGGCAGCAGCGAAGATATAAAAAAAATAACAGATGAAGAATTTAAAAAAATATATGGAAATGATGCACAGCTCACAGATAATATTAAATATAAAACGGAAGATCAGGCATGAAAAATATAACAGCTTTTATAATTTCCCTGATTATTCCGGGATTAGGCCATATTTATAAAAAAAATTTTCATAGAGGTTTTCTTATTCTTTTTTCTTTTTTTACTATTATTTCCCTGTCTGTATGGAGAATTTCAATTATTGCCCACAGATATTCAGGATTTTTTTCTATAATTAGAAAATCACTTTCAACCTCTCCTTTTTTTACATTATTTTTGATAATTTTTTCAATAATTTTATGGATATGGATTGCATTTGATGCTTATAAATTTGATAGCAGTAAAAAAAGTTTTGCTATTTTTATTTTAATACTTATTGTTTTTTTCGGACTTGGCTGGCAGATAAGTGAAATAGATTTGGCAAAAGCAGCAATGCAATTTCCTGCAGCATGGAAACCTCTTTCAAAAGTTTTATGGCCGTGGCAAGCTGCTATAACATATAAAACTGAAATTTTATCAGCAAATGCAAGAATTGTAATTGATAATAACTATAATTTGCCTGAAGAAAAAAAAGATAATAACTTGCCATTTGTAGAAACTTTTCCAAAATGGGGAACTTTGGCATATCTTGATAAAAGTAACAATGTTATAAAAGGAAGCGAAATAACAGTTAAGGGAAGCGGTTTTATACCAGATAAAGAAGCACAAGTGTGGTGGATTGATTCAGTGGGAAATGAGTTTCGCCCAAGAGAAGATGGGAGTTATCTTTCTGTTACTCCTGATAAAGATGGAAAATTTATTTTTAAAATGACTCTCCCATACAGGCTTGTTCCTCCAAGCGCAGAAGGAGATCAAATTCACAAGGTAGAGATAAGACAGGTAAGCACAGTCGGCGGGCCAATTCCGTCAGACCCTTTAAAGCTTACTATTGTAAGAATGATTGAAACAATTTTTATGGGATTGATGGCTACAGTTTTTGGAGTTATATTTTCAATACCAGTAAGCTTTCTTGCTGCGCGCAATATTATGTCTGGCTCAAAAATAACAATATTAATCTATTATATTACAAGAACTATATTAAATATTATCAGATCAATTGAACCTCTTATATGGGCTCTTATTGCAGTTGTGTGGGTTGGGCTAGGCCCTTTTGCCGGAATAATTGCTCTAACAATTCATTCTATTGCAGCGCTTGGAAAGCTCTATTCAGAAAGTATTGAAAATATTGATACAGGCCCTGTTGAAGCAATAAAAGCTACAGGCGCTAATAGTATACAAATAATAATGTTTGCAGTAATTCCCCAGGTTATACCTTCCTTTATCTCTTTTTCAATTTACAGATGGGATATTAATTTAAGAATGTCTACTGTAATTGGTCTTGTAGGAGGAGGAGGAATTGGTTTTCTTCTGGTGCAGTATATAAGACTTTTGGATTATAATGCTGCAGGAATTGCTGTATGGTTTATTGCAATTACTGTAGCAATACTGGATTATGTAAGCTCGCAAATAAGGAGAAAATTTATCTAATGATATCGCATCCAAAAATGATCAAATTTGATGAAACACTTAAACAAATATTTGATGAAATTGATGATTATCTTGAAGATCATTATGGAGATCTTTATTCTCTTCATCCTGCACGGCTTGAAAGGGGAGAAGCAGGCAATAAATCGCATGACGGGCTTTTTAATGTAGGTGCAAGTTATACAGCAGGATTCGGATCTGTATATGGCAAAGGATATGCAATAGAGATACGTATGGTAACACTTGAAAAAGTTGACCCTGCGCTTGTAAAAGAAATTGAAGATAAGGTAAAGGAATTGCTTGAAAAAAAACTTGCTGAATTCTTCCCAGACAGAAAAATATATGTTAATAAAGACGGCAATATTTTAAAAATATATGGCGATTTTAGTCTGGGTATTTTGTAAAACATGATTTTATAAAATAAAAAATCTAAGTTTTTGTTTTAATTCTTTTCCTTCTTGCAGAAATAATAAGAAACACAGCTTCCCCTAAAACAGATGCTGTAAAAGATATTGCAGCTGCTGTAATTCCTGATACTGAAAAAAACAGATTAAGCAGAGTCATTGTAAGTACTACAATGCTTAGATTTATAACCACAGCTATTGCAACACTGCCTGTAGTTTTTTCATAAATATTAACTGCGCGGAACCAGGCAATTGCAGGAGCTGCAAATGAAACAATAGTCATTATAAAAAGAGGAATTAATGATATTGATATAAGATCTCCAGGCAATCCTGATATTTTTGACAAAAAAAGAACTCTGCCAAATGGCGTCAGTATTGCAGAAACATATAGTAAAAAAGTTATTGATCCTATTGCAATAATAGTGTTGAGCAGCAGCCTGTCATTCTTTTTTCCTGAAATCAAAGCAATTGCTGCTTCCTGAAAAGACATAGGAAAACTTTGAAAGAGAGAAACAAATGAATATACAACAGGCCATGCTGCAAGCGACTCAAGCGGAAAAAGGCCGCGGGTAATTCCTGCTGAAATTATAGGCCTGTTTGCCATTGTGACAAATGAAGTAAGTGCAAGCGGAATATAGAAAACAAAAAGATCTTTCCATGGAATAACAGGAATATTATCAGAAACTGTTTTTTTTTCCTTTATTGTTTTTGATGCAAAAATACCTGCAGTTACTGCGCCTGTAATAACTCCCACGCTTAATGAAAGCGCTGCAATATAGGAACCTCTGATATTTGTAAAAAAGAATCCGAAAAAAAGAACTGAAAATGTTGCTATAATTCTTAATACCATTATAGCTGTAACAGAATATGTTTTTCCTGCCCTTATAAGAACTCCCTGCCACATACGCCTGTATCCTATGGCAGGTGTCCATGGAATCATAAGCAGAAGTGTTATTCTTGCAGGATTTATAAAACTATCATTAAGATTTAAAAGATTTTTTGCTATAAAATTAAATATTTGCGGTATGCAGCATAAGATATGGATTGATGTCAATATTATAAGAAAGTAAAACAAAAATTTTGAAAGTCTTTTATAATTATTATAACTTGTTGATATTGCATTAGCTGCTTAAAGCATCTTAATAATTGGGCCTTCAATAATAAGACTTATTTAAAAAACAACTCCAAAAATAGCAAGATTCTCTTTTGCCGAAGCCATTCTCGCAATTACTGAATTTATTGCAGGCATCTCAAGCGACATAACAATCCACATAAGCGCAAGAGGAGCCCAGAATCTTAATATTTCTTTATAAGTTAATTTTTTTTCTATTGTCATAAATAGTGTTATATCTCTAAAAATAATATTACTTTATATAATATAAATATTATATAAAATATTGGAAAAATCTGTTTTTTCTTTTATAAAATTATTTATTATAAAATATTTTGATAACTGCAATATATAAAATATATAGTTTCTGATGGTAAATAACCTAAATATAGTTTTTGTATAATAAACAGAATTTATTCTGTAAAATATATTTCCTTTTCCATTAAATTATAGTTCTAAAATACCTGGCCTCTTATTTCCGCTGATAAAACTATTTATTAATTTCACATAAATATATAAAAAAACAAAATTACTGTATCAAAATGACTCTATCTATATTTATAAAAAAACATGTGTATAATAATGACACAGTTACTGTATTTTAAAATCGATTTTTTATATTTTCTTATAAATATAAATATTTAATAACTCTTTATATTATAAGTAATTATTTAAAAACAACAAAGTTGGCATGCTAATTGCAATATAATTAATGTAAATAAAAAATAATTTTAGGAGGATATATATGAACAAGATAGTAACTTACAAACCATTTGGCACAAACTTAAGGCCTGTGTGGAATAGCTTTTTTGAGGATTTTTTTGATTTTAGCCTAAATGATGAATTTAAAAAACCTGCTGTTGATATTGCGGAAAAAGACAACAGCTACAGTTTTGAGGTAGAACTTCCAGGTTTTACAGAAAATGAAATTGATGTAAGGCTTGAGAAAAATATTCTTACAATCAAAGCTGAAAAAGAAATCAATGAAGAAAAAGGAAAGGGAGACGGTAAACATATTATTTCTGAAAGATATGAGAAATATTACAGATCTTTTATGCTTCCTGAAAATGCTGATGGTGAAAAAATAGAAGCCAAATTTGATAACGGAGTTTTAGCTCTTGATATTTCAAAAAAAGAAAAAAAAGAGCCGAAAAAAATTGAAATTAAAAAAATTGAAATAAAGAAATAAATGTTTTCTTTAATTTGTTCTAAAAATTTATTATAGAAAAACTCTAAAGGTGTGCTAACTTTAGCACACCTTTTTTATAATCCTGACATGGCAGCTTTGCCAGTGTTATAAAAACTATTTGTTAAATGATTTTTTAAATTATTGTAAAAAAGCTTAAAGGGTAATAATATATTATATAGTGCGGAGTTTATATGAGTAAAAAAATAGGTTTTATTTCTTTACGCTTTGCAGGAACAGACGGAGTTTCGCTTGAAACATCAAAATGGGCAACTATTCTGGAAGGTGACGGCTATGAATGTTTTTATCTTGCAGGAGAGGTTGATACTCCTCCTGAAAAATCAATGGTTGATCCTCTTCTCCATTTTCAAAGTCCTATAATACAAAATCTTAATAAAAAAATATTTGGCCACAATTTAAGGACAAAAGAAACAACAGAAATAATTCATGAATTAAGAAAAACAATAAAAGAAAAAATATATGATTTTGTAAATAAGTTTGATATAGATCTTATTATTCCTGAAAATATACTTGCTATTCCGCTGAATATACCGCTTGCAATGGCTGTAACAGATTTTATTGCTGAAACAAGTATTCCTGTTATTGCGCATCATCATGATTTTTTTTGGGAAAGAAAAAGGTTTTTAAGAAATGCTGTATGGGATTATCTTAATGGCTGTTTTCCTCCCCATTTTCCTTCAATGTTCCATGTTGTAATAAATTCATCTGGCCAGAATCAGCTTGGCCTTAGGACAGGAATTTCAGGGCTTCTTATACCAAATGTCATGGATTTTGAAAAACCTCCGCTTCCTCCTGATGATTATATAAAAGATCTGAAAAAAAACCTTGGACTTGAAGAAGATGAATTGCTTTTTCTTCAGCCTACAAGGGTTGTGCAGCGGAAAGGCATAGAACATGCAATAGAGCTTGTTTCCAGAATGAAAAGAAAGGCAGCTCTGGTTATATCGCATGCATCCGGCGATGAAGGATATGCTTATCAAAACAGGATCAAAGATTATATAAATCTTATGGGTATTAAAGCTATATTTGCTGATGATATAATAACTGATAAAAAAAGATATATCCGTGAAGATGGCCGCAAAGTATATACTCTCGAAGATATTTATAATTGCTGCGATATCGTTACCTATCCTTCTGTATTTGAAGGATTTGGAAATGCTTTTCTTGAAGCTATCTATTATAAAAAACCTGTTTTTGTAAATAATTACTCAATTTATTATTATGATATACGCCCTAAAGGATTCAGAGCTATTGAAATGGATGATTTTGTTTCAGATGAAACAGTTGCCAGAGTTGAAAGAGTTCTTGATAATAGGGAAGTAAGAGACCGCATGGTTTATAAAAACTATCAGCTTGGCTTAAAATATTATTCTTTTGCTATAGCAAGAAAAAGACTTAGCCATTTAATGACTGCTATATGGGGCTATTCAAGATAATAGAATTATAAATTACAGGCTATTTTTTTGAAAATTCTTTTCCAAGATTAATATATTCTTCCACGCCTCTTTTCATTCTTGCTATATGAGAATCTGTAACTTCCCTTATTTTTCTTGCAGGAGAGCCTACAATAAGCGAGTTTGGCGGAAATTTTTTACCTTCTGTTATAAGAGTTCCGGCGCCAACAATGCAATTTTCTCCAATTTCTGAACCGCTTAACAGTATTGCTCCCATTCCTATAAGAGAGTTGTCTCCTATTTTTGTTCCATGTATTATTGCGCCATGTCCTACTACAACATTATCTCCAACTACACATGGATTATTATGGTCAACATGGAGAACTGCTCCATCCTGTATATTTGTACATTTTCCTACTTTAACAGGAGCTATATCTCCTCTAATAGATGTGTTAAACCAGATTGTGGAATCTTCTCCAATTGTTACATCCCCTATAATATCAGCGCTTTCTGCAACAAAAGCAGCTTTTTTAATATCAGGGGTTTTATCTTTAAATTTATAAATCATAGATTACTCCATAAAAATATTGTATATTTTACTATATAAAAATTAAAAAATAAATATAACCGCTATTAAATAATTATTCTTATTATAGTATTATTCTGTCATGTCTGATAAAAAACTTTCCGCTATTTTTTTAGGAATACTTGCTGTTATTGCTGGCGGAGCTGTTTTAAAGGTTGCAAGTTCTGTCATAATGCCTATGGTTATAGCAATGCTTTTTTCTTTTATGCTATACCCTGCGATAATTGCACTGGAAAAAAGCAGAATTCCTAAACTTTTTGGAATTATTATAATACTTGTGCTGCTTGCAGGAGTTTTTTATCTGGTTATTATGATTCTCTATAAAAGTATTACAGTATTTACTCTTCAGTTCCCATGGTATATGGAACAATTTAAGGGAATATATAGGGACTTTACACATCAATTGATAATAAAATTTGAAATCTCATCATCAGATTTTCTTCTTGAATATGATTGGGGAAGAGTTGCCCGCGGCTATCTTATTGCTTTCTCAAATTCATTAACAAAATTTGCAGGATATATCTTCATAGTATTTATTTTCCTGTTGTTTCTTTTTCTTGAATATCCTGTTTTTAAGAACAAGCTTACTAAAGCTTCTCCAAAATCAAGTAAAAGAGTTATTATAATTATAAGCAGGATAACAAGAGATGTAGGTAAATATTTATCTGTAAAAGTTTTTATAAGCGCAGTTACCGGAGTTTTTACCTGGATTATTCTTCTCATAATAGGCCTTGATTTTGCCATGATCTGGGGCGTTATGGCTTTTTTTCTTAATTTTATACCAAATCTTGGTTCTATATTTGTAGTTATATGTATTATTATTCAATCAATAGTACAATTTTACCCTTCAATTGGAATAGTTCTTATAGTTGCAGGTTCTATGACTGCGCTTCAGATGACTCTTGGAAATATTATAGAACCAAAACTTCAGGGAAACAGGCTTAATCTTAGCGCTGTAGTAATAATTTTTTGTCTTGTTTTCTGGAGCTGGTTATGGGGGCCGATAGGAGCGCTGCTTTCAATACCTATTACAGTAGCAATTAAAACAATATGTTTAAGCGTATCTTTTCTTAATCCAATAGGTATCATGATGGGTACTGGTTTTCCTAAAAAAAAGAAAAAAATAAAAACTAGAAAAGTGTTGCATAAAGGATAATCTTACATGGAAAAAAAAAGAATTTTAACCGGAGACAGGCCTACCGGTAAACTTCATCTGGGCCATTATGTCGGATCGCTCAAAAACAGGGTAGAGCTCCAGGATAAATATGAATGTTTTTTTATTATAGCAGATTTACACATGCTTACCACAAAAACATCAAAAGAAGATATAGAAAATATTGCTTCCAATGCTCATGAACTTGTTCTTGATTATCTTGCATGCGGCATTGATCCGGTAAAATCAGTTATCTATCTGCAATCTGCTGTGCATGAAGTATATGAAA
>JAVBQS010000219.1:0-13416 GCA_031548835.1 Spirochaetia bacterium | reverse complement strand
ATGGAGGCGGGTTTGCATCAACTCTTTTTTTTGCAAAACATGGCGCAGATGTGACTGTTACAGATTTGCGCAGCAGGGAAATACTAAAACCTACAATAGAAAAACTTTCAGGATATAATATTAAATATGTTTTGGGTGAACACAGAATGGAAGATTTTGCAAATGCAGATCTTGTTATAAAAAACCCTGCGGTTGACCCAACATCTCCCTTTCTTACAGCTGCAAAAAAAATTGAAACAGATCTTTCTATATTTTTAAGTATCTGTAAAAATCCTGTTATTGCAGTAACAGGAAGCAAGGGGAAATCCACAACAGTATCTGCAATTTATCATGTAATAAAAGAGGTGTATCCTGGCGCAAAACTTGGAGGAAATATTACAACATCGCCCCTCTCTTTTATTGATGAATTAAATGAGCAGGATCCTGTTGTGCTTGAGCTTTCATCATGGCAGTTAGCTGATCTTAAAAATAAAAATGTATTTAAACCTGCAGTATCAGTAATAACAAATATTATTCCTGACCATCTTAACAGATACAACAGCATGGAAGAGTATGTTGCGGATAAAAAACTTATTTATAAAAATCAGGATAAGAATGATTTTACACTCTGCTATTATGATGATAACTGGGGCAAAACTTTTGCATATGAGACAAAAGCACAGGTTATATTTTTCTCTTCACATAAAATTCCTTCCAATATGGAGGGCGCTTGGCTTAATGATAACAACTCTGGATTTATAAAGCACAACGGAAAAGAAAAAATAATTCTGCCTGAAAAAATAAAACTTAATGGCAATCATAATAGATTAAATCTTCTTGCTGCAGGAGCAGCTCTTTATCTTTATGGAATTAAAAGTGAATTAATATCAAAAACTCTTTCTGAATTTAGAGGCATTCCGCACAGAATGGAATTTATACGGAAAATAAATGGAATTGATTTTTATAATGATACTACAGCAACAATTCCGGAAGCTGTAATAGCTGCTGCAGAAAGTTTTTTATCTCCTGTAAAACTTATTTCAGGAGGAACTGATAAAAATCTTGATTTTTCAGTTTTTGATAAACTTAAGGGAAAAACTGAAAATATATATCTTCTTGAAGGCACTGCAACAGATAAGATGATACCATTTTTAAATAAATATAGTATTGCATGGACAGGGCCTTTTAACTCTCTTGAAAAAGCAGCAGAGGCAGCGTTTAACGAAAGTAAAGAAGGAGATGTAATAATAATGTCTCCAGGGTGCACTTCTTTTGGGATGTTTAAAAATGAGTTTGACAGGGGAAATAAATTTAAAGAAATAGTAAATCTTTTAGCAAAATAATTGTGAAAGATTTAGATAAAATAAGTTATAGAACAGGCCTGTTATCTTTTCTTTATTTTTTTAAAATAATAAGTTCTTGCTGCTTCTGCAATAGAGTAAATATTATATTTGAATTTATTAAGAGGAAAATCATAGCAGCCGGGCCTGTGGATAATTTTTCCGCCAAAACCTGTCTTAAACCTGTATAAGCCATGCATTGGGTGGGAAGGATTATCATCGGGAGGAATTCCAAACATATCATATTCATTGCAGCCTTCATCTATTGCATCGCAGATTGCTTTCCACTGCAAAGCATAGGCCGGCATTTTTTCCCTATCACTGTTAAGCGATGCTCCATAAAGATAAGTAGCTTTTTTATTATAAAAGCAGGTAACTATTCCTGCTATGTTTTTTCCTTCTGATTCAGCCATATATAATCTTATATCAACTCCAAACTCTTTTTTTGCAGAAAGTTCAAATATTGCTCTGTAATAGTTTAAAGAATGAAGCGATATTTTATCACGCAGAGCTGTTTCCTGGTATATATTATACCACTGCTCAAGCAGTTCAATGCTGTATTTTTTAACAGAAACTCCTTTTTTCTCTGCAAGTTTTATATTATATCTTGTCTTGCTTTTCATCCTGGAAAGAATATCTTCCCTGCTTTTGGTAATATCAATTATTACAGTTGATGCAGGCTGAATATCTTCTGTTTTTTTAAACATTGATTGCGGTTTGCTGCCGCCCTGCCAGGGAAGGTCATAGCGTATAAAAATACAATCATTGGGAAGATATTTTTTAAGACAAACAGAGATTTCATTTAATTTATTATTATATTTTTCAGAAGGAGCAAAAGGTATATATGCAAGAGAAAAACTGCCGGCGATTTTTCTAAGCAGTACAATAAAATTTTGCCCATCAAGCAAAAAATAGAGAGGTTTCCAGCCGAAATTTAATTTTAAAGTAGCCCAATATAAACTTTGCAGAAACGAGTCTTCCCCGTTTCTTGCAAAAATATTTTTTTCATCTGTTAGTTCTAGTAAAAAAGAATTATTCATTTTATTTAAACTTGAAAAATTTCAACCAACCTTTCCTTTTGAAACTTTTTCTGTTTTAATATTATAAGTTTTACATACAAGAGGCACAGAACCGCAGTATATAATATTATCTTTAACTTCAAGTTCTGTTTCAAAGAATTTATCAATAGGGATTTTTTTTAACTCTTCTTTTGATGCTTCATAACCGGTTGGAAGCACTCTGTCGCCGGGCGCAGCATCAGGAATAAAGAGAACCTCAACTGTTTTATCTTCTCCTTCTGCAGCAAGAAGCATTCCATTACTTTCAATTCCGCGGAGCTTTGCAGGCTTAAGGTTATAGACAACAATTATATTGCGGCCTAAAAGTTCATCTTCTTTATAATATGGAACAAGGCCGGAGACAATTTGCCTCTCTTCTCCATTGCCTAAATCAAGAATCTCAATGTAAAGTTTTTCTGCTTCAGGATGTCTTTTTATCTCTTTTATTTTTGCAACTCTAAGATCAATTGTTTCAGAATATATTTTTTCTTTAGATTCAGTTTTTTCCAATGCTTCTTTTCTCTCTTTCTGGCTTCCTTTAAATTTTTCCCTAAGGCTATCTATTAAATCATCCTCAAGTTTTGTAAAAAGAATTTCAGGAGCTATTTTTTCAATTTTTCCCAAAGGCTTGCCAAGCTTGTCCCAGCTAAAATTTTCTGAATCTATAAAAGAAAGAATTCTTTTTGATGTTTCAGGAGTGTATGGCTGGATTAAAAGCCCAAGATCTCTTACAAGATAAACAAGATCTGAAATAAGCCTGTGAGCTTTTTCAGGATTTTCATTTTTCATTTTCCATGGCTCTGAATCCTGGAAAACTTTATTGCCGTAAGCAGAAAGTTCAAATATTACATGATAAGCATCTTTAAGATCAGCTTTATCCAGATGGGCTGTAATTTTTTCTTCATATCCTCTTACATCATTCCAGAACCCGGAATTACTATCGCCCTCCAGGATTTCGCTGTTATAAAATCTTTGGGCAAATGTCAAAGTTCTGTTTATAAGATTTCCCAAATTTCCAATAAGTTCTGAATTTACTTTTTCCTGAAAATCTTTCCATGTAAAAAGATAGTCTGATTTTTCAGGCCTGTTATAGAAGATATAAAATCTCCATATATCTGCAGGTATTCCTGAATCTTTACAGTCTGTGCCGAAAACACCTATTCCCTTGCTTTTAGAAAATTTGCCGCTTTCATAATTAAGATATTCTGTAGAAGACATGTGATAAAGCATTGTCCAGTTTTCGCCTGATCCAAGAAGAGTTGATGGAAAAATTACAGTATGGAAAGGAATATTATCTTTTCCAATAAACTGAAAAAGTTCGATATTATCAGGATTTTTCCACCATTGTTCCCACTCATCTGTAAGAGTTGCAGTAATAGAAATATATCCTATAGGAGCGTCAAACCACACATAAAAAACCTTGTCTTTAAAACCTTCTTTAGGCACAGGAATTCCCCACTTTAAATCGCGTGTAATTCCCTTCTCTTTTAATCCATCCCTTATCCAGCTTTTTGTCATCTGGAGTGCATTTTTTGACCAGAATCCTTCCACAGATCTTTTATTGATCCATTCTTCAAGCTTTGGCATAATTGCAGGAAGGTCAAGGTATAGATGTTTGGTCGATTTTACAACAGGCTCAGAGAGACACACTCCGCAGCGCGGTTTTATAAGTTCTGTAGGATCGAGCAGTTTGCCGCAATGCTCGCATTGATCTCCGCGTGCATCTTCATATCCGCAGAAAGGGCAGTTGCCTCTTACATATCTGTCTGCAAGAAAGCGCTGGCATTTTGTGCAGTAAAGCTGCTCTATAGTTTTTTCATAAATATATCCATTCTTATCAAGGCTGTTAAATAAAGCCTGTGTTATCTCTGTATGTTTTTCTGAAGAAGTTCTTCCGAATTTATCAAATGAGATATTAAACCATTTATAAATATCTCTATGAATAATAAAAAATCTGTCACACAGTTCTTTTGGAGAAACACCTTCTTCCAGAGCTTTTGTCTCAGTTGCAGTGCCGTATTCATCAGTACCGCAAATATATATAGTATCATAGCCTTTAAGCCTGCAGAATCTCGCAAATACATCGGCTGATAAAACCTGAATAAGATTGCCTAAATGGGGAATATTATTTACATATGGCAATGCAGATGTGATAAGTCTTTTTTTCATAATAATTTACTATATGTTTCTGCTTTTTTAATGTCAAGTAAGAGTGTAAAACTGCTCTGAAGAGCCCTATCTTTATTGACTATAAAGCTACTCTTAAGTAACCTAATAGAATATATCAGTAAGGAGGAAATAATGGGCGATTTTAATTTTAATTTTAAGCCCCCGCAGATAAAATTAAAACCAAAAGTAATTGTAATTTTTGTTGTAGTGCTCCTGGCAGGAATTATAGGAGTATCAATGTTTTATATGGTAGACCAGACAGAAAAAGCTGTGATCCTGAGATTAGGTAAATTTGACCGTATAACAGAACCAGGCCTGCATATTAAAATTCCATGCGGAATTGAAAAAAACTATAATGTGCCGACAGAAGTTGTTCAGACAATGTCTTTTGATTTTATCTCAGAAAATCTCCAGCGCTCAAGAACAAGCAATGCGAGAGAATCAATAATGCTTACAGGCGATCTCAATATTATGAATGTCGAATGGATTATCCAATATAAAATATCAGATCCAAAAGCATGGCTGTTTAATGTAGAGAATAAGGAAAAAACAATTTGGGATATTTCACAGTCTATTATAAATATGCTTGTAGGCGACAGAGGTATTTTTGATGTTATGGGAAAAGCAAGAGATGCAATTGAAATAAGCGCTAAAGATCTTCTTAATTCAAAGTTTAAAGATTATGAATTAGGCATAAATGTTACAACAGTAAAATTGCAGAGCGTAGTGCCTCCTGCCGGAGCTGTTTGGGATTCATTTGAAGATGTAAACAAAGCACAGCAGGATATGAACCGTCTTATAAATGAAGGAAAGGAAGCTTATAACAAGGAAATTCCAAAAGCAAGAGGAGAAGCTGAAAAAGTTATTCAGGAAGCTTATGGATATGCAGCAGAAAGGGAAAACATGGCAACCGGAGATGTTGCAAGGTTTAATGCTGTGTATAACGAATACCGCAATAACAGAAATATTACAAGAACAAGGCTTTATATTGAAATGGTGGAAGAAGTATTTGGAAATAAAGATAATACTGATCTTATAGACAAGAGCCTCAAAAATTTTATTCCTTTTAAGGGTTTGCAAAATGAAAGCGGAGGTTCTAGATGAATAAAAAAGTTACAGTCATACTTATTACTATTTTTGTTATAATAGTAATTCTTGTAGCAATGGGCCCTTTTTATATTCTTGAAGAAGGCCAGCAGGCTATAGTTATAAGATTTGGAAAAATTGTTGATACCCAGCAGCAGGCAGGGCTTAAAATAAAAGTGCCTTTTATTGATAATGTTGTAAGATATTCCAAGAGAATTCTTTCATGGGATGGAAAAGCGCAGGAGAGAATCCCAACAAAAGAACAACAGCTTATGTGGGTAGATGTTACAGCAAGATGGAAAATCAGCGATCCTGCCAAGTTTTATGCTTCAGTAACTTATATGGATAATGCGCAAAACAGGCTTAATGAAGTAATATATTCATCTGTAAAAACAGTAATATCTAATAACCTTCTCAGAGAAGCTGTAAGAAATTCCAATCTTATAAATGAAGTTTCTGCAATGCCGATTGGAGTTGAAGCAGAAGAGACAATTATACAGAAAGAGCTTGAAGAACTTGAAAGCAAACCGACTTCTACAAGACAGGAAAAAATAGAAAAAGGAAGAGAAATTCTTTCTACTGAAATTTTTAATGCTGTAAGCACAATTACTCCTCAATTTGGAATTACACTTATAGATATTATTGTAAGACAAATAAGATATTCCGATGATCTTACAGAAAGTGTTTATAACAGAATGATTAAAGACAGAAACCAGGTTGCCCAGATTTACAGATCTGCAGGAGAAGGCCAGAAAGCTGAATGGCTTGGAAAACTTCAGAATGAACAGAAAACAATTCTTTCCCAGGCATATAAAACATCAGAAGAAATTAAAGGCCGCGCAGATGCAAGAGCAGCAAGAATATATGCAAATGCTTATTCGCAGGATCCTGATTTTTTTGAATTCTGGAGGTCAATAGAAAGTTATAGGAAAACAATTCCAAATTTTAACAAAACAATTACAACAGATCTTGAATATTTTAAATATCTTGATAGACAAAATTCCAGGTAAAATCTTGGCAATATAAAAATAACACTGGCATGAAATGCCAGGCCAGGAAAATAAAAAAGCTGCCTTAACCGGCAGCTTTTTTATTTTAATTTTTATTTTTAATAAAATTATTCCATGCTTTTACTTCATAGGCACAGCGCCGGTTGTGCTGTTGTTTTCACTGTTTTCTTTTAGAGTATTTTTATCTACAGCAACAAGAGTCCCTTCTTTATTCTGAAAAACAAGAAAATTATTAATTGATGCAATAAAAGTATCTGCAAAAACTTCAATATCTGAAGCAGCTTCCAGTTTAAGATCATGCGAATATTTTCCAATAACAAGCTTATCAGCCATTCTTACAGTACAATATATTTTATTATCCAAATAAAGCAGGTATGACTGGGTATATATTTCTTCGTTGCCTCTTATAACAGGGGAAAGTTCTTCTTTTGACAGCACTGTAAGAACAAAACTTCCTTTTTCACTTCTGGCAGGCATTACATATCCCGAAGGTGTATCTATATAAAGCCTGCCGCCTACAACAGGAGCATCAGAAGGTATTAAAAGCTTTTGTTCTGCCAGGTCATATAATACAAAATGGCCGAAAAAGCCTTTGTCGCTCTCTTCCAGTCTTAAAAAAGGCACTCTGCCGCTTGGAGCTCCAAGTCCTGATGCAAGAGATGTTCCTGTGCTTCCGGCAGCTTCCCTGTCTCTTACAGTATTTGAATCCTGGGCAATTGATTCTCTTGATTCTGCTATACTCTCTTCTTTCTGCTCAATATCTCTTCTTTGGGCTTCTGCAGCTTCCTTTTCAGCAGCAACCTGCTGTTTTTCTTCTTCAACAGCGCTTTTTTCTTCATCAATTTTTTTCTGCTCTTCCTGTGCCTGGGCTTCTGTTATTTGGCCTGATTCTTTTTTCTGATCAAGTTCTTTCTGTTTTTGATCTACAGCAGATTCTTTTTCTGCAACTCCCTGCTCTTTTTGGGCAACGCCTTGTTCTTTATCTGCCAGAGCTTTTTTATCTTCTGCAAGAGATTCTTCCTGGAGTTCTACAATTTTTTTCCTCTCATCAATCCCCATGTTATCGCCTTTCCTTAAGTCTTCGACAACACCTTTGTCTGCAAGTGCAAAAGCATCAGGTTTTTGAGAAGCCCCATCTGCCGCACTCTTAAGAGGAATAACAAGCCTTGTTTTTCCAGGCCAGTTTTTATAATTAATATCTATTCCTGCATTTTCTTTTGAAAGATTTACCATTACCTTATTTATATAGATTTTTCCCAGATAATCGAGGTTTCCCCTATATACAGCATTATAATAAGTTATAAATTCCGCAATAAGCATTGCATCCTGGTTGTTATATGTATACATCTTGGTTAAATATGCAGCTAAAATTAGTCTTAAATTTCTTATATGATCTACTTTTGCATCAGCTTCAACAATAACAATATCAGCTCCTTTTTTATCAGGTTCTGAAGAATCCAAAAGGTGGAGTATTCTATATTTTCCCGAAACAGAACCCTGCATACTGCCGGAAGAAATTATCTCTGCAAGTGAATCGCCAATACTCATAATAGCGCTTCTTGATTCAATTACTTCATGAGGCCCCTGATAGTTTATAAATTCAACCTCTTTGATATTTTTTTCCAGCTCTACTGTATCAACACCCTGCCCCGCAAGATTTGAAATAGCTATTATCATAAATAAAATATAAACTGCTGCAAATTTCTTCATCTTTTACCTCTCTTAATATCAATATATCAGAATAAACCCTGACATGGCTTGCCATATCAGGATAATAATATCAATTTTTATCAAAATTTATCTATTTTTTATTGATCCAGACTTTTTAAAACATCTACTATCTCTAATTGTAAATCACGTCTTTCACTTCTTTCAAGCATTTTAAAAAGAAGCTGTGCAGCTTCATTGCCCAGAAGATATCCCTGATAGCTGTTAATATTTTTTATTGCCAGAACTATATTTTCAGCAATATTCAGATCATTTGAAAACCTGGAATAGACTATCTGAAATAGTTTTACAACTTCTCCATATGGATCGCTTCCAAGCTTTCCCAGCTCTTTTATTATAATAGCTGCCGTAAAAGGGTCAGGCTCAATTTTAAGCATATCTATCAACATTTTTATAGATTCCTGGGTTCCTATTTTTCCTGTAAGCACAGCAGACTTGCTTCTCATAATACTGTTGCTCTCAACCCTGGAATCAGGCTTGAGATTTTTTCCTCCATAACTAGACACAATTCTTCCAAGAATTGACAAGATATATCTTTCATCATTGCCTGTTATTCCTTCCTGGAAAACTTTATCCAGAAGATCAAGCGCATTTTCCCGGCTTTTAATATCTTCGAGAAGTGATAGTTCATTTATATAAATAAGATATTTGGTATCAGGAATTATATCAGTTGTTTGCGCTGTTGTATGAATAAATATAGAACTGTCAGAGTTATCAGGCTGGGTATCTTTATAAGATTTCTCTTCCATAAAATATAAATTCCAGTCAAGTCCGCCTGCTATCATCATATTTTTATATGATGATATTGCCAATGTCATATTTATATCATCTGCTGATTTACGCAGCCCATGCACAGATTCAAAAGGAATTGGAACTTCTTCAATTTTTTTCAGATTAATATCAAGCTTAATAATAAATCCGTTATCTTTTGCAAAATAAAAACTGTTATTAAAATAGAGAGGTGTTCCTGTAAATCCATATCCTCTTATTTTTACAGGAAATGGAAAAAGCGTGCTATCAAATAATTCTATATTTCCTGTTTCTGTTACAATTGCAATAATTTTTGCATCTTTATCTGAAATTATATGAGCTGCTTCTGATCTTAACTTTATAGAGCGTATAATTTTTAAATCCTGGTGTCCCAGAATAAACAAATTGTTGTTTTTATCAGAGACAATTATTTTATTGCCATTTATATTTAGCGCTGTTATTTCTGTATCAGAGATCTTTGCTGTTTTAACTATCTTGCCGTAATTATCAATAGCTATAACAGTTCCATCTGAAAGGCCTGTATATACAATACCGCCTGTAACAGGAAATAAAGGAACTGAAAAAGATATATTCGAAGTTCCGGCAATTTTTCCGCCATTTCTTCCTGCAGTATTTGTTTCAAATTCCCATCTTTTTCTGCCCAGATATGAATATGAAATTATTTTATTATTAGTTATGGTAAAAATATTTCCCATTGAATTTACAACAGGAGGAAAGGCTGGCAGCGCTTCATTCTTTATATTCCATAAAATATCGCCTTTCATATTTATGGCTTTAAGTGCGGTATTGTCAAAATATTTATAGACAACTCCATCCAGCCCCTGCACATGGTATGGGGCCGGCTTGCCTGAAATTCTTTTTCTTGAGCGGAAATCTCCATTATTATAGAAATTATAAATATATCTGTCTTCTGAAAATACAAAAAAACCGCTGCGGGGATCCCTGCATATATATCCGCTTATTCTTCCGCCTGTTGAGAAAATAGATTTTATATAAAATGATGGCTGTTCATCATTACCATATAGCAAAGCAATTGAAGCAAAAAAAAGAATTATAATACCCAAGAAACGCAGCAATAGCTGCTGTTTATCAAAAATAAAATTTTCTTTTTTCATATTAATGTCCCGGATTTTTGCATTAGAGTATTAAATCTAAAAAACAAGGTGGAAGATATATAAAAGCTTAACTTGTTAAAATTTAAAACTTTCATAATATAAAGATTATCCCAAGTATTTTATAACAGCAAGTGATTCTGCATGAGTTGTTTGCGGATAAAAATCAAGAAAGAAAAGTTGCTCTATTTTATAATTATTTTGCACAAAAAACCCAAGATCTCTGCCAAATGTGGCATAATCACATGAAAGATAGATAATATTTTTAATTTTTTCTCCTGCAAGAATTTTTTTTACAGAATCTGCAATTCCTGTTCTTGGAGGGTCAAGAATAACTGTATCAGGCATTTCGCCTTTCCATTTAGCTATAAATTTTTCAGCCTTTTCACTAAAAAATTTTGCTTTATTATTTGCAGTTTTGATATTTTCTTTTGCAAGCAGAACTGCTTTTTTATCAGATTCGACAGATACTATGAGCTCTGCACTTTCCTGTAAAAATGAACCGAAAATACCAACTCCGCTATAGAGGTCAAAATAAATTTTTCCTTCTGAAAATTTTGTTATCAGATCAATACACTTTTCAAGCATATTAATGTTGCTTTGAAAAAAGCAGTTAATATCTGTTTTTATAATTCTGTCTTTAATTTTTACTTCTATAATATTATGCTGATTTGATTTTTGATTTTTTTCATAATAAAAAAAATTGTCAGGCGCAAAAACAATTAATCTCTCTTTTTCAAGAGTTGGAGAAGTTTTGAGAAAATTATTTATTCCGCTGTTACATACTGGGCAAAAATCTATTTTAATAATTTCTTCGCTATTTCTTTTTTTAAAACCAGGCTTATTGTCAGATGACTTATGAAACTGCGCCCTGCATCTATAGCTATATGGTTCGCCTTCCAAAATTTTTATTTCAGGAGGCAATATTTTTCCATTTCTTTTAATAGCTTCTTCAACAAGACTTTTTCTTATATCAAGCTGCATTTTATAATCTATGTGCTGCAATGTGCATCCGCCGCAGCTATAGTAATATTTGCAATTGGGAATAACTCTGGAAGAAGATGCAGTTATAATTTCCTTTACATTGCCGTATAAATAACTGCTTTTTTCTTCTGTAATTTCCACAGCTACCTTTTCCCCAGGTATTGTGTAAGGAATAAAAATAACTTTGCCGTCAATCCTTGCAAGGCCATAACTGTTAGAAATTATTTTTTCTATTTCAACTTCACAAATCTGCAATTATCTTCCCTTAGCTAAATAGACAGTCTGTTATGTTCGTGATAATAACTATCGCGTAACGCTTTTACATCTTCATTTACAAGATAATCATCAAATTTCATCATTTTATCTATATAAGTATTGTTGGGGCAAAACTCAATAATTCTGTTTGCAATTGTATCTACAAATTGATGATCATGGGAATTAAAAAGAACAATGCCTGGAAAATCTATCAAAGCTGTATTAAGAACAGATATTGATTCAAGGTCCAGATGATTAGTAGGCTCATCAAAAATCAAAACATTTGCGCCTGAAAGCATCATTCGGGAAAGCATGCATCTTACTTTTTCTCCTCCTGAAAGCACTTTTACTTTTTTCTGTGTCTCATCGCCGGAAAAAAGCATTCTTCCCAGAAATCCTCTTACATCTGTCTCTTCTTCCTGGTTTGTATATTGACGAAGCCAGTCAACAAGATTCATATCAGACTCAAAATAGCTGCTGTTATCTTTCGGAAAATCAGAATATTTTATCGTTATTCCCCATTCAAAACTGCCGTTATCTGGCTCTGAATTTTTTGTTATAATTTCAAACAAGGCTGTCTTTGCAATATGGTCTGGGCCTACAAAAGCAATTTTATTCTCTTTCTGAATTTCAAGATTAAAATTTTTAAGCACCTGAACTCCGTCAATTTTTTTTGACAAGTTAGTTACTTTTAAAATATTTTTTCCATAATCCCTTTCAGGTTTAAAATTTATATATGGAAATTTTCTTGATGTCGAAGGCATATCATCCAGCGTAAGTTTTTCAAGCAGTTTTTTTCTAGATGTAGCCTGCCTTGCTTTTGACACATTAGAGCTAAACCGCAATATAAATTCCTTAAGCTCTGCAGCTTTCTCTTCCCTGCGCTTTTTTTCATCTTTTCTTTGTCTTGCGGCAAGCTGGCTTGCCATATACCAGAAATCATAATTACCCACATATAGTGAAATTTTTTTATAATCTATATCAGCAATATGGGTGCAGACACTGTTTAGAAAATGCCTGTCATGGGAAACAACTATAACTGTGTTATTAAATTTTAGAAGAAAATCCTCAAGCCAGTTTATTGATTCAAGATCAAGATGGTTTGTAGGCTCATCAAGCAAGAGAATATCAGGATTGCCGAAAAGAGCCTGTGCAAGAAGAACCCGGACTTTTTCTCCACCTTCAAGTTCTTTCATTTTTTTATCCAGAAGTTCTTCCTGTATTCCAAGGCCGGAAAGAAGTGTTGCTGCCTCTGATTCAGCTTCCCAGCCATTAAGTTCTGCAAATTCACTTTCAAGATGGGCTGCCTTAATTCCATCTTCTTCTGAAAAATTTTCTTTCTGATAAATTTCATCTTTTGCAATCATTATATCATATAATTTTTGATGCCCCATTATAACAGTATGCATTACTGTAAAATCATCAAATTCAAAATGGTCCTGCTTAAGGACAGCAAGCCTTTCGCCTGGAGTAATTATAACTTCTCCGTCAAAATTATCTATTTCTCCTGAAAGTATTTTCAAAAATGTTGACTTGCCGCTGCCGTTTGCGCCAATAAGGCCGTAGCAGTTTCCTGGAAGAAATTTTATATTTACATCTTTAAAAAGAATTCTTTCGCCATATTTTAATGTAATATTACTTGTCGTGATCAATTTAGACTCCTATAATAAAACAATAGTATATTCTAAGATACTAATTATTCAATACATATTGGGCATAATGATTAAGTTTGTAAAATATATTTAAAAATTATTTTATAAATGCTTTTCATAGTTTTTAAAATTGATAAATATTTAAAATAAAACTTTTATCAATTCTAATTTATGTATTTATCCCAAATTCAGACTGAATTTAATATTTGTGAAATAAGTTTTAATATTCCTGGAGGCCATGGGCTTAATTAGTATTTAGAACTCATTTCATA
>JAVBQS010000225.1:0-9525 GCA_031548835.1 Spirochaetia bacterium | reverse complement strand
TACATCATTTTCAACAATTGCTCCTGCAGATGCACGTATTACATTTAGCCTTATTTCTTTTGTAGAAAGTTTTTCTAGAGCATTTTTTAGAGCTTCGACAGAACCGTGCACATCTCCCTTAATTACTACTTTAAGCTCCTGCATTTCGCCGTCGCTTATAGAATCATATAAATTATCAAGCGTTACTTTTTTAACATTTTTAGCTACGCCTATTTTCTCAAGTTCCTGGCGTTTTGACTCAATCTGCCTTGCTGTTTTTTCACTGTCAACTACCTGGAAAGGATCGCCAGAATTTGGAACACCTGTAAAGCCTAATACTTCAACAGGAGTTGCAGGAGGCGCAGTATCAATTTTTTCACCTTTATCATTAAAAATTGCTCTTACTTTTCCTGAATGGGTACCTGCTATAAAAGCATCTCCAATATTGAGAGTTCCGCGTTCAACAAGAACTGTTGAAACAATTCCTCTTCCATGATCTACTTTTGATTCAAGGACTTTTCCTTCTGCCCTGCAGTTTGGATTTGCTTTAAGTTCAAGAATATCTGCCTGCAATAAAATATTTTCTAGAAGATTTTCTATGCCTATTTTTTTCAAGGCTGATATTTCACAAAAAATTGTGTTGCCGCCCCAATCTTCCGGTATAAGATCATAAGTTGAGAGCTGCTGTTTTACCCTATCAGGATTGGCCTCTGGAAGATCTATCTTATTAATTGCAACAATTATTGGAACTCCTGCTGCTTTTGCATGGTCAATTGCTTCCTGCGTCTGAGGCATTACTCCATCATTTGCAGCAACAACAAGAACTACAATATCTGTGATCTGCGCTCCTCTTGATCTCATTAGAGTAAAAGCTTCATGGCCTGGAGTATCAAGAAAAACAATACTTCTTCCATGTGTTGTAACTTTATATGCGCCTATATGCTGGGTAATACCGCCATATTCCGACGCTGCCTTATCTGTTAACCTTATTGCATCAAGAAGCTTTGTTTTTCCATGGTCAACATGGCCCATAACTGTAACAATAGGCGGGCGTTCTATAATATCACTGTCATCGCCTTTGTCGCATTCAACAATTGTTTCATCATACAAAGATACAATTTTTACCTTACAGCCATATTCTGATGCAACTATTTCAGCAGTTTCAGCATCAACCTGCTGATTTATAGTAACCATCATTCCCATTGCCATAAATCTGGAAATAAGGTCAGATGCTTTAAGATTCATCTTTTTTGCAAGCTCTGCAACTGTTACAACTTCCATTATATCAATTTCTTTTGGCACAGGATTTACTTTCTGGATTGTTTTTTTCTTTACCTGAAAATTTTTCTCTATATCCTGGTCTTTTTTTGTTTTTTGATATGTTGCTTTCTTTTTTGCCTTAAATATTTTTTTTGCCCCAGGTTTTGCTGACGCAATCTCTTTTCCTATATCATCAGCGCTGCCGCTTCTTGGCGAGGTAAAACGCTGTTTGTCTTTATCTCCGAATTTTGGCGGTTGTTTACTGCGGAAAGGCTGTCCGCTTCCAGGTTTTTTATCGCCTCTTTCAAACTGCCCGCTGCCATGCCTCTGGAAAGACCCGGGAGATGTTTGGCCATGGGAAGAGTGATTATTTCCAAAACGCGGCTTCTGCTCCCTGAAATTACCTTTAGGCTGAAAAGTCCTGCGTCCGCTTTCCTGACTGGCAGGAGCTGAGGAAGGATCCCTCTTTGCCCTGTAATATTTTGATTGATTTTCAGGAGGAGTTTCTCTTCCTCCAAATGCCTGCGTCCCTGACCCATGTTGCTGATTCTGCGGTTTATATCCGGCAGATTTAAATCTATCATATAATTTTTCAATTTTCGGCTGCTGAACGACAGGTTCTGTTTTTTCAATTTTATCAGCTTTCTCAGGTTTTGCCGGCTGTAAATCTTTTTCCTCTTCCTGTGCAGGTTTATCTTTCGGCTGATGAGAAGCTGCAGGCGCAGCAGGAGTAACTTCTGCCTGTTCAACACTTATTTCTTCCTGGCTGTCTTTGGTTTTACCTGTTTTTTTAATAACAACAACCTTTTTTTTGACAACTACAACTTTTTTCTTGTTATTATCAGATTTGTCGCCCTGTTCGTTTTTTTGGTTACTATCCTGAGAATCCTGAGAGTTTTTTTTCTGTTTAATTAAAGCTATTTTTGGTTTTTCTGTTTTTTCCTGATCTTCAGTCATCTAAACTTTCCTCTCCTACTTACACGGGACAAATATTACTTATTTTAATTATTTGAATCTTTATTATTTTCTTCAGATTCATCATTATCATCATCATCTTCTTCAAAGCTAAGTCCTACTCCGCAATTTGGGCATAATGACATATTAGCTGTTATCTTGGAGCCGCATTCAGGACATTCATAAAAATCATCAGATTCTTCATCATCATCTTCGTCTGATTCAATTTCTGAATCTTCTTCATCAGATTCTTCATTATCAGCCAGTTCTGAATTTTGTTCATCATTATCTTCAATAATTTCAACATTTTCATCAATAATTGTTTTGATAGACTCGATATCCTGCTGTGTTATTCCATCAAGCGCTGCAAGTTTTTCAGCATCAACTGATAAAAATGTTTCAATCAATTCTATACCATGCTGCCGCAGTAATTCAACAAGTCTTTCAGGAATTCCGGGCAATTCTTCAATTCTTGTAATTTCTTCTGTTTTTTCATCAGCTTCTTCTTCACCAAAAAGTGCAGATACAGCTTTTTTTGCTTCTGCAGATATATCCATTCCTTCAAACTGTTCAATTGTTTTAACATCTATATTCCAGTCAACAAGCCTGTTTGCAAGCCTTACATTTAATCCCTGTTTTCCAATTGCAAGCGATAACTGATTATCACCGACAACTGCAAGAGCCTGTCTTTTAGCTTCATCAAGAATAATTACAGATTCTACTTCTGCAGGAGATAAAGCATTTTTTATAAATTCTCTTGGATCAGGATCATATTTTAAGACATCAATTTTCTCGCCTTCCATCTCTTTTACTATGGATTGTATTCTTACGCCTTTTAAACCTACACATGCGCCTACAGGATCAACATCTTCGCGGTGTGAATAGACTGCCATTTTTGTCCTGTATCCAGGTTCTCTTACTATTTTAAATATCTCAACTGTTTTATCATAAAGTTCAGGAACTTCAAGTTCAAAAAGTTTTTTTACAAAATCTGTGTGAGTTCTTGAAAGTATTATGTTTAATCCTGATTCCTGTTTTTCAACTTCATAGATTATTGCTTTTATTCTGTCATTAGGCCTGTAAATTTCTCTTGGAGACTGGAATCTTTTCGGCAAAATACCTTCTATTTTTCCAAGGTCAACATAGATATTTCCATTTTTTTCTCTTTGATAATAACCAATAATCATTTCGCCTGTTTTTTCAACAAATTCAGAATAAAGTGTATCTTTTTGTATTTCCCTTATTTTCTGTTTTGCCCTCTGTTTAGCGCTTTGCACAGCTGTTCTTTCAAAATCTTTTGGATTTATTTCTATAAGAAGCTCATCTCCTATTTCTGATTCAGCATTATATGCAAGAGCATCTTTAAGAGCTATTTCAAGAACATCATCATTAACATCATCATCTTCAACAATTCTTTTTTTAGAAAAAACAGTTACTTCTGTTTCTTCATCATTAAATCTGACAATAACATTTTCAGCTGTTCCATATTTCTTTTTATAAGCTGCAATAAGAAATTCTTCTATTGTTTTAAGCACAAGCTCTCTTGGTATTCCTTTTTCCTGTTCAAATATTCTTATTGCTTCAGAAAGATCAGAAGCCATATTTTAAATCCTCCACTTAAGATTCTAAGAAACTGCTGATTAGAGTCAATTAATCATCAGTTCTCTAATTTTGCTTTACGTATTTCAGAATATTTTAATTTAATTTCATCCATGCTTTCGGACTTATTGTCTTTTTCAATAGGTTCTAAAATTACGCTTTCGTTATCAGCCTCTTTTATTTTATAGAAACCCCACTCTTCTTTATCGCCAAAAAGAAGTTTAATGTTTTTTCCTTTAAAAACATTAAACTCATTTGCAGATTTTAAATTTCTTCCTATGCCGGGAGAAGAAACTTCAATATAGACATCCCTGTTTCCTGTGTGGGCCTCTATTCTTCTCTGCACAGTTCTATGAACTTTACTGCAATCATTTAATGATATTCCTTCCTGCGAATATAAAACTATATGAATGTATAACCCATCTGCACGGTTTACAGAATTGATTTCCACTATATCAAAACCAAATGAGTTTACAACTTGTGCTATAATCTTATAATATTCACTGTTATTTTCAATAAAATCCATTTTTTTCTGGTATAAAAATCAGCATTACTGCCGGCTATTCCAGTCTATAAAATAAATATATAAATTAACCTGGAAAGATAAGGTCCTATAATAAAAAAAGAGTCGTTTTTTCCGACTCTTTTAAACCTAAATTATATTGAATCTATAAGAAATATATCAAAATATTTTTTTTTAATCAAGAGCTAATGTAACTACAATTACTTTTTTAAATCCATTTTCTATAAGTAGTTTTGAACAGTAATTTGCTGTAGCGCCTGTTGTAAAGACATCATCTATTAAAATTACTGTATCGCTTTTAACAAGACATTTTTTCATATTGCTATCCAATATTTTTATCCTCCCTATAAGCGCGCTTTGTCTTTTTTCATAATCCAGTTCTTTTTGATCCCTGGTTCTTTTTTTAATAAAAACATGAAAAACCTCTATAAAATATTTTTTAGATAAAATTGATGATAAATATTTCATATGATCCCACCCATATTTTCTTACTCTTTTTCTGCTGCATGGGGCAGGAATTAGAGGTAATCCGCAAAAATTTGCATTATAAATCATAAATATTGACCATGCAAAAAAGTATGCAATCTTTTTTTTATCTTTAAACTTAAAATTATGAATAGCTGTTTTTATATAATAATTATGATAATCCCATACCGAAATATTGCAGTTAAAATAATATTTTCTTTTTCTGCATATTGTGCATATATCTATTTCTGATATTAATTCCCTGCTGCAAATTCTGCACCTTTTTTCTTCTGTAGAATATATTGGAGGAATAGCATCTGTGCAGCTGCTGCAAAAAAGTTTATCAATTTTATTTTTTATTATTTTTCCGCATAAAGGGCATTGCAAAGGAAAGAAAAAATCAAAAAAGAGGTTAAGAAACATGCAACTAAAACAGATGCAAAATAAGGTTTAATTCAATCTTTTCTGCCAGTTTTCTATATATTTTAATGCCTGGATAGGTGTTATATTATTTATATCTATTGATTCAATTTCTTTTGATACTATATGTTCTTCGCTGAAAAGTTCATTTTGAGAAGTTTTTTGAATAGCAGCAGGGCTGTTATCTTTTTCTTCTCTTTTTTCTTCATAAAATTCCAGAAGTTCTTCTGCTCTTGATATTACACTATATGGTATTCCTGCCATTTCGGCAACATTTATGCCATAGGATTTATTTGCGGCGCCTTTTATAATTTTTTTAAGAAAAATAAGTTTTCCATCAGATTCTACCGCATTCATTGATAGATTTTCAATTTCAGGGATTTCAAGATATGCAAGCTCATGATAGTGAGTTGCAAAAAGTGTTTTTGCCTTTATTTTTTTTATAATATATTCGCATATGCTTCTGGCTATGGAAAGGCCATCATCTGTGCTTGTACCCCGCCCTACCTCATCCATTAAAAGAAGGCTGTCTTCTGTAGCATTTCTAAGTATATAGGAAGTTTCAGACATTTCAGTTAAAAAAGTTGATTCTCCTCTTGCAAGATTATCCGACGATCCCACTCTGCAGAAAATTTTATCAACAAGACCTATATCTGCGCTATCTGCAGGAACAAAAATCCCTGCCTGTGCCATAAGAATTATAAGAGCTGCCTGTCTTAAAAAAGTGGATTTTCCAGCCATATTAGGGCCAGTTAGAAGCACAAAAAACTTTTTTTTGTTAAGTATAATATCGTTTGGTATATATTCGCCTTGAGGAAGTGTTGCTTCAACAACAGGGTGCCTGCCGTTTTTTATTATAATATTGCCGCTATTGTTTACAGACGGGCGTGTATATCCTCTGGCTGTTGATGCATAAGCATATGATTGTATGCAATCTATTGCTGCAAGATTTTCAGCAACAGTATGTAAAAACTGTATATGTTTTTTAAGCGAATCTCTGAGTTCTATGAAAAGCTCTTTTTCAAGAACTGTTATTTTTTCCACAGCGCTGTTAAGTTCTGTTTCAAGAGAAATAAGTTTTTCTGTAGTGTAGCGTTCGCTTCCTACAAGAGACTGCCTTCTTATAAAATGGGATGGAATATTATCAAGATATGATTTTGTTATTTCAAGAAAATATCCTATTATTTTGTTATATCTTATCTTTAAATTTGGAATGCCTGATTTTTCTTTTTCTGTTTCTATATATTGATTTAATATTTCCCGGCTGTTGTCTCTTAAATTACGCAGTTTATCAAGTTCATTGTTATATCCGCTTTTGATAAGATTTCCATCAGCTATTGTAACAGGAGGATCTTCATACACTGCAGAGTCAAGAATTTTTATAATTGATAAAATTTCTTCATTTATTTTATTATCTGCAAAAAACGGAAAAAGCGTGTTGCCGTTATATTCAGATATTGTTTTTGAAATATCTGAAAAAGCTTTTAGAGTAATGTTAAGCCCTAATAAATCTTTTGCATTAACTTTGTTTAATGCAAGTCTTGAGGTAAAACGTTCAATATCGTTTAATGATGAAAGATGTGTTCTTATTTTTGTAAGCAGGAGCTGGTTTTTATAAAAAAATTCAACAAGATCTAGTCTTTTGTTTATTAAATCACAATTATTTAACGGGTTTTGAATCCATTTTTTTAACAGACGCCCGCCCATTGCTGTTTTTGTATAATCAATAATGCTCAACAATGTATTTTTGTGAGAGCCATCATTCATGTTGCGTATTATTTCAAGATTTTTGAGAGTCTTGCCGTCAATTTCAAGATTATTTTTTGCATTTATTTTTTGAATATTTGTAATATGGGATAGGAGTGTTCCTGCATTTTCTTTTAAATATTCAATAATTATTCCTGCTGTAATTATTTCAGGAGAATTATCATCTATTCCAAAGCATTTTAAAGTTGCAACTCCAAAATGCTTTTTAAGTGTTTCCAGAGAATTGTTTAAATTAAAATACCAATCAGGATATCTGTTTATTATTGTATTACCGAATTCAGAAATAATTTTTTTTATCTCTTCATTTGTTTCAATAAATGATTCCTGGATAATTATTTCACTTGGAGCAATCTTGATAAGTTCGCGTAAAATATTTTCTTCAGTGACTTTTTCTTCAAAAGGAAAACTATTTACAAAAAATTCACCTGTTGATATATCAACATAGGAAAATGATATTGAATTCTTATATTTACCTATTGCAGTAAGATAGTTATTTTTTTTGTTATCAAGATAATCTTCATTTACAATAGTTCCTGGAGTTATTATTTCAACAACTTCCCTTTCAACTATTTTAGCGCCTTTGGGAGGTGTAGTTGAAAGCTGTTCGCATATTGCAATTTTTTTTCCTGTTTTTAAAAGCCTTGCAATATAGTTTGATGCTGCATGGTAAGGAACTCCACACATTGGAATTGTGTGTCTTTTTGTAAGAACTATATCTAGTAATGCGCTTACTTCTTTTGCATCATTTTCAAACATTTCATAAAAATCGCCCAGTCTGAAAAATAATATTGTGTCGGGATATTGGCTTTTAATTTTTTTATACTGCTGTATTACAGGAGTATCTAAAGACATAATCTTAATTTTTAGGCTTTAATCTTTTTATTACTAAATCAGTAATATCGACAGATTGGCTCCACCATATAAGATTCTGATCTTTTGAGTTAAAAATCATTGAATAGCCTTCGCTTTCTGCAACATATTCTATTTCCCTGAGAACTTGCACAAGAAATTCAGGAGATACCATTATCTTCTTTTTTCTTTCTTCAATATTCTGAAGCCTTACGCGGCTATATTCATTCATATATTCCCGCTTTTTTGCTATCTGTTCATCCATTTTTAAAACACTAAAATCATCGCCCTGGTTTGCATAGTAAAGTTTTTTTTCATCAAGAGAAACTATCTCTTTCTTAATAGTATCAAGTCCTTCTTCATAATTTTTTACAAGTCTGTCAATTTCCTGCAAAGCTCTTGAATCTCCAGAGAGAGAAGATATTACTTTAGAATAATCTAAAACCCCTATTTTTACAATTTGCTGGGAATATAAAAGAGGTCCTGATAACAGAAAAATAATTAACAAAAAATATTTACGCATTTTACTCTCCTAATAAAAGCTTGGTGTAAAACCAATAACAAAATCAAGTCCCATGGAATTACTAAAAAGAGGACCATCCTGCCATACTATTTTATCATCAATATATTGATAACGTTTTACAAAATAGAATCCAATAGGAAGCCCTGGTATTGTAAGTCTCAAGCCGCCGCCAAAAGAGAATAAGAAATCATTTTTATCAATCTTTTTAAAAGATTCCATTTCCGGCCATATACCTGTAGCGCTGTAAAAGAAATCCCACCATATATATTTTGCCATTATAGGAATTCTAAGTTCAGCCCAGTTGTCCCATAAGGCCTGCCCATCATATACGCGGTCCCAGCCTCTTGCCATTGTCATTCCATCTATAAAGAGAAGATCTTCTGTTGTTATATCAAATGATCCGTCAAACTGTTTAAATATAAGAGAGAGCGAAGAATTTAATCCCAATATTGCTTTAAAATCCCAGCTTTTAAAAACAGGTATTGAAAAAAGCGTATGAAATAACTGCCCTTTTGAATTTGTCGAAATATAGTTTCTTGCAGACGGCAAAATTCCTCCTGCATAAGTAACTGACTGTTTAAGATAAAATCCTTTGTTTGGATTATAAACTATATCTCTTGTATCCCAGTAAACGCTTGCCCAGACTTTGTTAACAGTCTGCCAGTTCTGATAGTTATCGCGTATAGTTTCATTATACGGCCTATAACGTGAAGCATCATAATCTGCCCAGGTTCTGGAAAAAACATATCCTGTTGAAGCATTAAACCTTCCTATAGGCGTGTGCCATGTATATCCTGTATTTAATCCTAAAGAGATATCCCATGATTCATATTCCATAAGATAACTTTCAGGTATGCGGTACCCATGTCTTAGCGCATATTCATAATCTGTTATTGCATCAGAATCTGTGGAAGGCCTACCTGTATCAGGATCTACCATTATTCCTGTGAAAGGATCAGGGACTTCTCCATCATCAAGTTCACTGCCTGGAAATATAGGAGGAAGTATATCCTGAAGAGCTTTGTCTGTTGTTTTATGCATTACAGATACTGAAACACCGCCTGTCCACCTTTTTCCCAAAAGCCAGTTTTCTTTAAAACCAAGAGTAACTCTCTGAGTATTTCCGGAAAGCTCTCCTCCTATGCTTAACTCCTGTCCATTGCCAAGAAAATGTCTGTATGTCCAT
>JAVBQS010000058.1:0-5114 GCA_031548835.1 Spirochaetia bacterium | reverse complement strand
TATTTATGATGGAAAAGTTGATCTTGTATCTCCTTCTGCAGATAGTCAATCATTTACTTTTTCAGTCAGAGTATTGCTTCCTAAAGAAGCTATTTCATCTAAAAATAGTTCAAAAGAAAATCTTTTAAAACCAGGAATGTTTGCCAGAGTTTCAATTATTCTTGGACCTCCAAGAAAAGCAATAATAATACCAGAATCCTCATTACTTAATAAAAAAAATAATGAAGCAACTATTTTTGTTGTACATGGAGATACTGTTTCTGAACGAAAATTAACTATTGGAGAATCTTTTGGAGAAAACAGGGAAGTAATTTCCGGTCTTTCTGCAGGAGATGTAATTGTTAACAGACCTGATACAAGTTTACGGGATGGAGAATATGTTTCGGTTGTTGATTAAGTTTTTTATCATAAACTTACTAATAACACTATTTATATCATGCTCTTTTATAGATCTTACACCTATTGGAATCTCTACGGTACCAAAAGATGGTGAAACCCTTTCAAATTCTTATACACCTGTTATTATAAAATTTGATACTAAAATGGAAAAATATGAAGCAGAAAAAATTGTCACTGTAAGTTTTAGCGGAGGACAGCTTGAAGGAGATTTAAGCTGGAATGGAAATGATCTATATTTTTTGCCAGTTAAAGGATGGTATTCAGGAGTAAAATATATTCTTTCATTAACTGGAACTGTTTTTTCAAAAGATGGACGTGAACTTAGGCTTGATAAACATATTTCATTTTATGCAATTTCAAAAGCTGCTGCTCCTTTTCTTACCACTTTTTCTCCGGCTGATGGAGAATCTGTTGGAGTTACTCCAGATCAAGGTGGAATTCTAAAATTATATTTTTCAAAACCTATGGATAGAATGAACACAGAAGAAGCTCTTTCTATAAATGGATTTAGTGACAAAATTTTTAATTGGTATGATGATGATTGCAGGCTAGAAGTTAATTCAAAAGATTCACTTTCTGCCTGGACAACTTATAATTGGACTTTAAGTGATAAAGCAGTAAGCCGTGATGGAGTTCCTTTTGCAAAAACAGTTTCGGCCCAATTTTCTACAAATATAGATACAATTTTTCCTGAAGTTTTAAGAATTACACCAATGATAAAATCTGGTGTTAATTGGATTGATACCGGAGGAAATATCGAAACAGAGCTTGGGCATGCTCAGGCAATAGGTATTGTATTTAATAAAGATATGGATATTGATACTATGTTAAGATCTATAAGCTTTTCCCCAACACTTGCAGGAAGAAGTGAGCAATTATCTAATTCTTCTTTTGTATTTATTCCTGATAGAAACCCTGATTCAGAAGTTACATATACTTTAACTATATCAGGAGAAACAAAAGATAGTTTTGGTTTAAAAATAGGAAAAGATTATGTTCTTTATTTTACTCCAGATATTACTTTCCTAAAGATAACAAATATTACTGTGGAAGGTATGACATCAATAGGTGAACAATATCTTGGAAACGGTACTTCCCATAAAGCAAAAATTATTCCTCCTGCAGGAGAATTAAAACTTTCAATTAAGTTTTCTATAAATTTTACTGCTGCTGCAAAAGCTGATTCTATTTCAAGAATATCATTGGATACTTTTTTCCCAAGAACATTAAGCCCAATAGCTTTAAGAGCAGCATATTGGCTTAGTGATGATACAATAAGACTTGAATGGGAAGGTCTTGAGACTGGTACCACAGATCAACCTCACTACTATCAATTAATAATACCAGGAAGCCGTGGGGGCATAACAAATGGTAATGGTTCTTTTTTCAAAGAAAATATAAATTTATTTATAGAGGCAATTCCATGAAAAAAAATATTTTACTAATTAGCACTCTATTTATAACAATATTTTTATTTATATCATGTGACATTTTAAGAGACTCACCTTTTGAAGTAGAAACATGGACACCTGGAACAGGATATTTCGCAGATCCATCTCTTATAAAATTGACTTTTCTTTTTTCAACTGATCCTGATAAAGGCAGCGTTGAGCGGTCATTTTCTATTACAGAAGATGGCCTAAATTTAAAAGGAACATTTTCATGGGAAGGAAAAAGATTGGTTTTTAATCCTTCAGCACCTTTGGAATATAATAAAGATTATTTTATATCTATTTTAACAGATGCTCAGGATAAAAAAGGTGTTTCAATGGATAGGGAATTTAAAGCATCATTTACAACCAGGCTTGAAAATAACAGACCTGATGTTTTAGCTATAAATCCTGGAAACAATACAATTCTGCTTGATACACGTGGAGAAATTTATATAGATTTTTCAGAATCTGTAACTGCTGCATCATGTGCAAATCATATCTCTTTTAGTCCATCAATGGGAGGATCCTGGAGAATTGAAAATAATAATAGAACAGCAATATTTACTTCTGTAGAACCATGGACAATGGGAACAAGATATAGCGTTACTATATCTGCAAATTTTTTAAGTGCTTCAGGAAGATTGCTTGGAAAAGAGTTTAAAAGTTATTTTACTATAGGAAATGATACCACTCCGCCGGAATTGGTTTCTGCATATGCAGTTGATAAAGATGGGAATTCTGTCTTTCAATTGCAGCCGGATGATTTTAATAGTTCGAGAATAGAAAATAACAACTGGAAATCGGATTATCGTATTCTCCTTAATTTTTCAGAACCAGTTGCTGTTTCAGGAGTTCAAAGTCATTTTACAGTTGAACCATCAGCAAATCTGGTATTGGAATCCAGTCCTGATTTTTCTGATTCAATTCTTTTCAGGCTTTCTGAAAAACCTAAATATCAAAGCAGATTCCTTTTTAAAATTTCAAGCGGAATCCAGGATGCTGTTGGAAATAAAACTAGCGAGACAATAATTTTTAGAATTTTTGCAGATAATCCTCTTTCAAAACCGCCTTCTTTAATTGGAATAAGAATGCCAATGACTCCGGGAGGCGCTAATGAATCCGCACAACAGGCTGTACAATTTGCAATAGAAGATCTTTCAGCAGATCTTCCTATTGAATCAGGTACAGGTAAATACCCATTTGATGTATCAACATCAACATGGATAGAACTTTATTTTGATACTGCTCCAGGTGCAGAAGTAAACCTTTTTTCAATAATGGATCTATTTAGAATAGATGTAACAAATAGTGCATTTTCATTTTCGCCGCGCAGTGCAAGAAATACAAATTTTACATGGACAAATCCTTATTCAGGATGGCAATCATATTCAAGAGTAGAAGTACGCGGGCAACTTACAAATAAATCCAATACAGGAGTTGTTACATTCTTTATTGCTTCAGGACTTCTTGATAGCTTGGGCAATAAAAATGATGATACTTTTGCAATTACAGTTCTAAAATAGGAGTAACTTTGAACTCATTAATCCGTCTTTGCGTTGGCAGACCTGTAACAGTAATAATGGCAATAATGGCTCTGTTTCTTGCAGGATTTTTTTCCATAAATATGCTTTCTCTTGATAAACTTCCTGAAATTTCTTATCCGCGTGTAACAGTAGAAACAATATATTCCGGAATGGGTGCAAAAGATGTACGTTCAATAATTACAATACCTGTTGAAGATGCACTTTCATCAGTAAAAGGTCTTGAAAGAATAAGAAGTATTTCAAGAGATGGGGCATCGGTAGTTGTACTTGATTTTAAATGGGGAGTTGATCCAAATAGCGCTTCAGTGCTTGTTAGAGAAGCAATTGATGCTGTATATCCCAGCCTTCCGGAAGGAATACTAAAACCTATTGTAGTACCAGGAGATCCCAATGAAGAACCTCATGCTATAATTTCTGTTGCTTCACGCCTTGATGATGGCTCATTTGCAAGAAATTTGGCAGAATATGAACTGCGTGCACGTTTTAGAAGAATAGATGGTGTTGGAGCTGTTATTTTAGTTGGGGGAGAAATACCTGAAGCAAAAGTAAAACTTGATGTTCCAAGAGCTCTGCCACGAGGAATTGGTGCAGGAGAGCTTGCACAGGTAATGGCTTCTGAAACAGCTGATATTCCTGCAGGAAATGCAAGAGAAGGAGATATGGAACTGGTGGTAATCAGTTCTGGAAGGCCAAATTCTGTAGAAGAACTTTCTCATCTCATACTTCCTACAGAAACAGGTCCTTTGCATATCAGTGATATAGCAACAATAAGCCAGGAAACAGCAAGAAGAAACAGTGTTTTTTTATTCAATAATAAAGAACAGGTTGCTCTTGAAATTTATAGAAGAAGCGGCGCTGATCCTGTTAAACTTTCCAAAGAGATAAAAAAAACACTTGATGAAACTATTCCTGTTTTTTCACGAGATGCAGAAATAAAACTGGTTTATGATACATCAGGAGATATTTTAAAAGGAATACATGATCTTGCAAGATCTGCTCTTTTAGGGGCTACAGCTGTATTTTTAACATTGCTTTTTTTTATAAGAAGTATACGGTACAGTCTTTTAACAGCTCTTTCAATTCCTATTTCAGCAGCAGCTGCAATTACAATGCTTGCTATTACTGGAAAATCACTTAACAGCATGAGCCTTAGCGGACTTGCTTTGGGTATTGGTCTTGTCTCAGATACATCAGTTGTTGTTCTTGATTTGCTGCATCGTACTTTTGATAATTATTCAAAAAGACCTTTGCCTGCAGAAATTGGAGATTGTGTATCATCTGTCTCAGGATCAAGCTTTGCAAGTACAGTTACAACTGCTGTTGTTTTTATCCCAATTGTTTTTCTTCCGGGCCCATTGGGTGCTCTATTTGGAGATATGTCTATTTCACTTGTTTCATCAATTGCAGCAGGTTGGCTTTTTGCACAATTAGGACTTCCATCATTATATAGAATTTTTTATAAAAAAGGGAAAAAAGAAACAAAGATTTTTAAGTTTGAACAAATTTATGACCATGGACTTAAAATTTCAATGCAAAGACCATTTGCTATTTTGTTTATTGCTATATTTTTAAGTATTATTGGTATTGCAATTCTTTTTACAAGACCTGCTAGTTTTGTGTCTCCAGATGATGCAACAGAAATAGAAGTAGCTATCTCTTTTCCTCCAGGAACTGATTTAAAATATGTTGGTAATAATGGGATTTTAATATTAAAAATTCTTAATCAATTTACATGAAT
>JAVBQS010000011.1:0-3478 GCA_031548835.1 Spirochaetia bacterium | reverse complement strand
CTAAGAAGCGATAGCAATTTCTTGCATCTTATAAAACAAATGGCGCACTTCAAGGCTCGCTGTAAAATATAAAGAATATTAATAATATTCGGTAAAATATAGTTTTTGATTCATAGATGTAAAATTGCTGTACTGAATTGAAATAATATGCACTACAGTAGTTGATGCGATAAACCTTGATAAATCATAGCCTGTGCGAACTTTCACATGGGCTATTTTAATATACAAAAATAAGCTCATGGATGGAGGTATAAAAATGTACGACATGGCTGAATTGAATCTAAAAAAACAATTTACTTTACCAGAAGCAGCTTTTTATATTGGCATTAGCTTGCCAACACTACACAAGCTAATGAAAAAAGATGATTTCAAAGCAAGGGTTGAAATTGGAGAACACAGGGTATTTATTAACAAAGAAATTTTGGACGGCTGGCTTGACTCAAAAACAGGTAAGAAAGCGTAAAAAAAATACAATACAAGCGATAGGAGGTGAAAAAACGAAAATGGCAGCAGTACAAGAAGTTCTACAAAATGCAAAATATGTTGCAACAAATATTCCAGTGAAATTAAAACAGTTTAATCAATGGGTTGTTTGGGGTGTGGATAAAAATAAAATGAAATGCCCATATAATCCAAAAACCATGAAGCCAGCCAAAGCAGGTGACCCGACTACATGGGGTAGCTTTGCAGAAGCTGAAAAAAGAGTATTAGCGGGGCAAGCGATGGGCGTTATCTGCACTTTGAAGTAATAGATAGGGAATTTGGCGAACTTGTTAATCCTCTTATGCTTCTTTCGCATATTGATGATAAAAGTAAACCTGTAATAAAAGAACTATTTTTTAAAAACAGCGGAACAGCTCAATATAAAACATTGGAAAATAATACAGAGATAAAAGCGGGAAAATATGATCTAAGTGTAATAATTTATGATATAAGTGAAAAAATGAATTATTTCTGTCAGATAGCGCCTTACAAAATTAAATTATATATAAATGGGGAAGAATTATTATCAATTATGTATAACTCAATTAAAAAAAATGGAAATTATCTGGCGCTAAGCAGCATTAATAAAAGTGTCAAAGATTATTATATAAGTGATAATAACTGGGAAATATATTTGGGCCAATTTGATTTTAGGCCGGGAGCAGCAACAATAGAAATATCAGCCTCTGACTTTACCGGCAACGAAACTGCCAAAGAATTTAAAATAATATCCTTAAGATAAAGAGATTTTTTTTGAAAACTTACTCAAAAATACCGGGAAATGAAGAACTTAAAAATATATGCTGCCCTATTTGCGGCAGCTCAAAAGAAAAACATTATGATTTATATAAATATGAGTCATACAGTTTTAAAAAATGCCAAGTGTGCAGCCTTGTTATGCAAAATCCGCAGCCTGTTTTTAAAGATATTTCACTTAGGTATGATAAAGAATATTTTGACTATGAGATAAAAAACGAAGAATCTTTTCTTTCTCTTATGCTTATGGCTCTTTCTGATATTTGTTTTAATTCTCTTGATTTTTTAGATTTACCCAAAAGAATTCTTGATATTGGCTGTGCTACTGGAAAATTCCTTTATGAATTTAAACAAAAAGGATGGGATGCCGCAGGTATAGAGATATGCAAAGAGGCAGCTGAATATGGAAACAGGAACAGAGATGTTAATATTTATAATTGTACTCTTGAAAAAGCATTATTTGCTGAAAAAAGTTTTTCTGTTGTTCATGCATCGCATTTAATAGAACATCTAAATGACCCTGTTTCATTTCTTAAAGAAATATATAGAATATTATCTGATAATGGGTATTTAATTATTGTCACGCCAAATATTAGCAGTTTTCAGAATTTTATTTTTAGATCAGCATGGAGATCTGCAATTGCTGATCATCTGTTTTTATACTCACTTAAAACACTTGAAAAATTATGTAATAATAATGGTTTTATCATGATAAAAAAAGGAACATGGGGAGGGATTCCTGTTGGCAAAGCGCCTTCGTCTATTAAAAAAGCATTTGATAACCTGGCAAAAAAAACAGGCTGCGGCGATGTAATGGTAACACTTTTTAGAAAAAAATCTTAATATTTTTATTCTTCTGCTAAAATTCTAACTAAACTTATAATTATTTTTTATAATTAATATTCGCTTTTTAATTTTAATATTTCTATTTATTTGTATAGTTTTGTATAGTATTGACACTACAAAGCCATTTTTATACGATGTTTCAAACTAGGGGGGGCAATGACAAGAGATAGGCTCCAATCATTATCTTATTCTTCTTTAAAAGAAATTGCTAAAAGAGAAGGAATTGCCAATTATCAAAATCTTTCTATGAGTAAGCTTATAGAAGCAGTTGTTGAAGCGCTTGAAGAAGATAAAAATGAGAGAATTACATTAAATAACATTATAATCAGGGGCGAAGAAAAAAAATATGATATATTCAGGGATGAAGAGATAGAATCCCAGGATATAACTAATTATGCTGTTCCTGAAACATATAATGAGACCAAAGTTCACCTAATGCTGGTTGAACCTTATCTTGCCTATGCTTATTGGGATTTTTCAGAAAAAGACCGTATGGTTTATGCAAATACCTCAAAACATGAAAAACTATTTCTAAGAGTTTTTGAAGAACTGCATGAAAAACCAGGGGATAATTCTCTCAATTTTTTTGATATTCCTGTAAAAATACAGGATGAAAAATGGTATATAAATCTCCCTCATAAAAATGCAAGCTATTATATTAAAATTATTCTTTTTATGTATGGCGAAGAAAAAATATTATGCACTTCCAACATAATCACAAGCCCTGCAAGAGCAATTGAAGATGTCAAAAGCGATTATGCTCTTACAAATGAAGATGTATTGCTTTTGGCAGGACTTTATAACTTTGATGAAGATATGCCGCAAAATTCAATACCGCAGCGGATTATATCTTTTACTGATGATAAATATTTAAATGAAAGTGATTCCAAAACAGGAATGGAGGCTTAATTATGCAGGGCGGATATTTAATGTTTGTTTTAAACGCTCATCTTCCTTTTGTAAGACATCCTGATTATGAAAAATTTATTCAGGAAGCCTGGCTTTATGAAGCAATTTCAGAAACATATCTGCCTCTTTTAAGAGTTCTTAACTCTCTTGATAATGATAATATTCCTTTTTGTATTACTTTATCTATTTCTCCTACACTTGCAGCAATGCTTTCAGATGAACTTCTTCAGGAAAGATATATAAAATATCTTCAGAATAAAATTGATCTTGGTGAAAAAGAGATAAAGAGAACACTGTTTGATCCTGTTTTTAACAAACTTGCAAAAATGTACCATTCAACAAATTATCTAAATTATCATGATTTTGTTGATATTTATAAATGTAATATTCTGAAAGGTTTTAAAGATTTTGAAAAAAAAGGAAAGCTTAAAATAATTACTTCTGCTGCAACACATGCTTTTCTTCCATTTTATACAGAATATCC
>JAVBQS010000160.1:0-6956 GCA_031548835.1 Spirochaetia bacterium | reverse complement strand
TATCCGAACCCGTCAAAAAGATTCATAATCATATCCATAATACTAAACTCCTAACCAAAAATACGCTCTATCAGTATTCCTTTTGGAAGCGGAACATAGAGCAGACGGTAAAATGCAAAATAAGATAACGTAATCCAGCATATAGAAAGCGTAAGGATTATTTTTAAATTTTTGTACGAAAGAGCATAGATTGCTATTGATATATATAAAAATGTAGCAATGTAATATCCAATATAAATCATTATAAAAAGATAAAAAATTGTACCTATAAGAAATGCAATAACAACACAAATTCTTCCCAATTTAGGATCTTCATCTTCATATCCAAGCAATGTTCTTATAATAAGAAAGATGCTTAAAATTAAAATACCCAATAGCCATAGCATTGGAATAACAGCAGGGCCAACCTTGTCATCAAGTTTGCCTGATAAAGATGATGAATAAACAAGAAATCCAATTGACATAAAAAGAAAAAAAACAGGAAAAAGAATTCTTCCTGTATAATTTTTTTTAGATGAGCGCCTGAGCAAAACAGCTATAACAATAAAAGCAATTGTCAAAACAGTTATCATTATTGCAAGGCCTCTTCCGCTGTTAAAATATTTTATTATTTCCATATTTTGCCTACTATAAAGTAAGGCAGAAAATTGTCCTGCCTTACTTTTATTCTTTATATTTTTAAAATTATTTCTTTCCTTCCAGTGCTTTTGCAGCTGCAAGGTCATCTGCAATAAGCTTATTGAATTTATCTTTTTTCCAGTTAACTACATCAATACCATCTTTTTCATAAGTATTTCTCCAGTCCTGGTCATTTGTAACTTTTTCAAAAAGTTCTTCATACCATTTGATAACATTTTCAGGTGTTCCTTTTTTTACAGCAAAACCTCTCCACATAACTTCATTTTCAACGCCATGGACTCCAAGCTCTTCAAAAGTAGGAACATCAGGAAAAGAAGCTAGACGGCGAGTATAGCAGATAGCAGCAACGCCAAGATCAGGTTTTCCTCTTGTTTCAGAAGGATTTCCAACATAAAGAACTCCCTGCTTTCCTATAAGCGCTGCAATTGCACCTGCGCCGCTATCAAAAGGAACCCATTTTGCCTGCATATTTGCAGCTTTCCATATTGCCTGTGCTGTCATATGGTCAAAACCTCCTGCTGCAGGGCCAAGCCACAATTGTGCACCTTTTTTTGCCTTAGCATCATCATAAATTTGTTTCCAGGTTACAAGCCCTGTTTTTTCATTAACAATTACACATTGCGGGTCAAACTGCAGACATCCTATCCACTCATACTCTTTGTTAAGATCAATATCGCTTCCTGTTGATGCAATTTGCGAAACAATTGATTTTGTTACATACATTAAATTATAACCATCAGCAGGTAGACTTTTTACATATTCAAGAGCAACAATTCCGCCTGCCCCAGGTTTATTTTCAACAACAAAAGTCGCATTAGTATGCCTGGAAGCAACATCTGTAAATTTTCTTGCAAGAATATCACCAGCCCCTCCAGGCGCAAGATATACTACCACTTTGACAGGTTTTGCAGGAAACACAGTTCCTCCTTTTGCATTTTCCTGCCCTCCTGCCGCAAACAAGGATGTTCCAATTATTAAAAACATCAATAAGAAAATAGCGCTTTTTTTCATAACTTCCTCCATAGTCTTTATATAATAACTTTAAATTTCCATTCCTGTAATTTTTTTTGCAGCTTTTAGATAATTTGTATTCTTCATATCTGCCAATCCCAGCCCTTCAATAACTTCTTTCATTCCTGCATAGTTTTCACTTTCAGCGCATGCTGTTTCAACCAAAGCTCCATTAAGCCACACCTGTGCATATTCGCAGATAATGCCATCAATAATAAATCCGTATCTCATTTTTTCAACAGTAACAGGAGCCAGTTCCGGATGTTTCCTTGCCATTAATATAAATTCATCAATTGTATAACTATCTTTATCAAGCTTTATTTCAACTTTAAGATGTGAAAGTATTATAGCAAGATCTTCTTTTTTAACAGGAAACTGGAATTTCCCTCTGGGCTGAAATATCTCATATTTCTCCGGTGTTTCCCCGACTTTTGTCTTAATATCAAGAAGCCCATCCCTTACTTTTACGTTAGCTTCATTTGTATTTGCAGAGATAAAATATGTTTCAAGAGGCATTTTTCTCTTTTGCTGAAGAACTGTTTTTCCATTCCACATTTTTTCCTGCACAATATTAATTATTCCCTGCCCAAATACACGGAATTCAGCTCTGGGGATAATTTTGGCAGCTTCTTCTGCAGAAGTTGCTTTATTTTTTGCATATACATCAGGCATTAAATCCTCCTTTAAATTCATTTTATTATAAACATGATATTGCTTTTATATCCAATTAAAAAAATCTATCACTCTGATAAAAAACTTCTATCAATATAAACTCTATTTGTTATTGACGAAAACAGACAATGGTCTATCCTGATTATTAGAAACTATGGAGGTTTAATTATGATTAATCACTATCTCTTTGATACAAAATTCAATCTTAATTCTAAAAAAATAATTCATGTTGTTATGGGAAATGAAGCAGCTGATCTTGATTCAATGGTTTCATCAATTGTTTATGCTTATCTAAAAGGAAAAACAGATCAGGAAAATGATAAAATATATATTCCTTTGATTAATATTCCTTTAGAAGATTTTAAATTAAGAACAGAAGCAGTCTATCTTTTTATGGAAGCAGGAATTGATAGTAAAAATCTTTTTTTTATTGATGAAATAAATATAAAAGAAATTTTTGATAAAGGAAAACTTAAAATAACACTTGTAGATCATAACAAGCTTTCTTCCGCGCAGGAATATTTATCTCCATGTATTGAAGAAATAATAGATCATCATAAAGATGAAAATGCATATAACAGAGTAAAAAAACAGATAGAGCCTGTAGGTTCATGCGCAACACTTATTGCTGAAAAAATTATAGCTGATAATAGCTCTCTTATAGATAAAAAAATTGCAATGCTGCTTGCAGGAACAATAATTCTTGACACAGTTAATTTGGGAAAAGAAGCAGGAAGAACAACAGATAAAGATATTAATACTGTTAACTATTTAATATCAAATTTTGCTATAGACAGAAATAAGCTTTTTGATAAACTTCAATTTGAAAAATTTAACACAGCTCCGCTTTCTACATATGATATTTTAAGAAAAGATTATAAAGAATGGATAATGAATAATAAAAAAACCGGATTTAGTTCTGCCCTTATATCAATTGAAAACTGGATTAAAAAAGATTCTTCGCTGCTTGAATCTGCGGAAAAATTTTACAGCAAAAATTCTTTGGATATTCTTTTTATTATGATTGCATATACAGAACCTCAATTTACAAGAGAACTTATTCTTTTTTCAAAAGATACAGCGCTTTTGGAAAAAATATATAATTTTCTCCAGGCTAACGGAGGCAAACTTGAACAAGTAAAAATAAAAGTTCCTCAAAGCAATAAAGCAGGATTTTATTATCAGGGTAATACAGATTGGTCAAGAAAAAAACTTCAGCCAGTTGTACAGGAGTTTTTTAAAAATCTTTAGCATAATATTTTTGGGGATGGGATCTTATAAAATTAATAAAATTCTGGAGAGGCAGAGAGAGTTTTCTGTCTTTCCGGAATATCATATTAATATGCCTGAAAGAATGCAAATCTTCTATTGCTATGCCTTTTAGTTCCCGGCAATTTTCTGCAAGAAGCATTGAAGAGCATAAAACAGTTATTCCTAGTTTTTTTTCAACCATTCTTTTTATCATTTCATTATTGCCAATCTCATAAGCAATTTTGAATGGAACTCTTTTTTCTTTCATGCTTTTTTCAACAATTTTTCTTGTATATGTATTTTGCGGAGGAAGTATTAGATCTTCATCTGATAATTCAGCAAGAGAGACAGATTCTTTTGAAAAAAAAGGATGTTCTTTATAGACACAAACTAGCAGGCTGTCTTTAAAAACACTTTCATAAACAAGATTTTCTTCAAAAGAAAAATCTTCAGGAGTGCCTATAATGCCAATATGTATAGTTGTATCAAGCACAAGTTTTTCAATTTCTCTTGAATACATCAAAGATATTTCAAACACTATTTCCGGATTTAGTTTTTTAAATTCTGCTATAAGATCAGGAATATAGTAAATTCCAGGCAAAATACTTGTGCCTATTTTTATTCTTCCTTTTTCAGCTTTGGCAGCATTTTGCATATTATATCGTGATTCTTCAAATTTTCTTACCAGATCTTCAGCATAAGGAAGAAGAAGTTCTCCTGCTTCTGTAAGATCAATTCTTTTTCCCTTTCTTTCAAAAAGCTCAATATTATAATAATTTTCCAGCTCTTTTATTTGTGCGCTTATTGCAGGCTGAGAAAAAAAAAGCTCTTCAGATGCTTTTCTGAAATTTTTGAGTTTAGCTACAGCGATAAAGGATTTAAGTTTTATTACATCCATATAAAATAAATTTAGATATATTTTATCATTAAAAAGCTTAAACACCATAATAATTTTTTATATAATACTATATTATTAATTATATTTGTTGTAAAAACAACATATATAAAATGCTTTTATCTTTAAAATAGATATAAAAGATCAAAATATATTTTTGTATTATTGGGTAAAACAGGAGGACAGCATTATGAAAGTCGGACTTATACGCTGTATGCAAACCGAGGATATGTGCGCTGCAATAGTATGTATTAAATCAATGCTTACAAAAAAATTTGCATTTGAAAATGTTGCAGAAGATATAGAAATAGTAGGAATAACTACATGCGGAGGATGCCCGGGAAAAAAAGCAGTTACAAGGGCTGCTGAAATGGTTAAACGCGGAGCAGATACAATAGCGCTTGCCTCGTGCATAACAAAGGGTTCTCCAATAGGTTTTCCATGCCCGCACAGACAGCAGATGAGAGAAGCTATTATTAATAAGCTTGGAGATACAGTACGTATAAAAAATTATACTCATTAATAATCTTCCAGACATAGAAACTTTTTTCCTTATTTTATATATCCAGGTGAAAATTCCCTATAAATATTTATTATAATTAACTGTCTGTTTTTATAGGTTTTAATTTTACTAAATTATAAAACAATACTCTTATTAATTTTTATATACTCAAACAAAATCAGATAAATAAAAATATGTTGATAGCTTCTTTTAAAAATGGTATAGTAGTATACTTTAAAAATTAGTTATAGATGTGATTGAAGCACTGCTGTTTCTGACATAATAAAATATTTTTTAATTATTAGGTAAAAATTAATATATCTGTGATAAAGTAAAATATTAACTTGTTTTTTTACACAAATATATTCTGTCACTATTATATTAAATTTTCACAGAAAGTGTTAACAAGCAACTTCTTGCAACTTTTGATCTTATTCAAGATAAAATAATTATTTTCTTAATATATATAAAAAATTTTGGATATTTAATTTTTAACAGTTTTTTATAAAAAAATAATGCCAAAATTACATAATAATAGTAAAAGAGATGCTGCTGGAGGAAATATATGACTAGCAGAAATGATTCAATAAAATAAAGGATAGGTTTTTAGATGATATTCCGAATCATTTGTTCTACCCTAGTTATTATTGGCGCTGTTTTTATGATTATTACAGGTATCAGGTATAACAAGCTGATAAAATATACAAGCAAAAATAATCCCAAAGAATCCGGCTATATATTAATTTTAAAAACCATATCGCGGTTTATGCCTATTTTTTTTATTGCAGGGTATATAGCAGGAGCAATTGACATATTACTTAGAGATGTTGAGCCTATTTATCTTCTTGTAAGTATTGTGTTTTTTACAGGCGGTCTTTTTATATTTGCATTGGTGCGCAGCCTCCAGTCAATGACAGTATCATTACAGGAAAAAAACAGAGAACTGGAAGTAGCTTTAGAAAAAATAGAAATACATAATAGAAATCTTCAGGAAGAAATTGAAAATAGAGTAAAAGAAATTATAAATCAGGATAAACTTCTCCATACTGTAAATGATGCGGCAACAATACTTCTTGCCTCTGACATTGATAATTTTAATAATGCTTTATGGAATTGCATGAAAATGATGGCAAAAAGTGTTGTTGTTGACAGAATAAGCATCTGGAAAAACAATATAGATTATAAACCGCTTTACTGTACTAAAATATGTGAATGGTCTGAAGATTCTGATCCTGAAAAAAATATTCAAACTATTGTAAATATCACTTATAACAAAGATATTCCAGGCTGGGAAGAAATATTATCCAAAGGGCAATGCATAAGCGGGCCTGTAATCAATCTCCTAAATATCAAAGACAGTACCCCTACTATCCCGCAAGACATTATCTCTGCTCTTATAGTTCCTGTTGTTTTGCAGGATAAATTCTGGGGTTTTATAAGTTTTAATGATTGTTATAAAGAACGTGAATTTTCCAAAGCAGAAGAAGGCATCCTCAGGTCAGGAAGCCTTATGATAGCTAACGCTATGCTGCGTAATGAAATGACACAAAACCTTTTACAGGCCAGAGAAGAAGCTCTTTCAAGCACTAAAGCAAAAAGTGAATTTCTTGCAAATATGAGCCATGAAATACGAACGCCAATTAATGCAATTACAGGAATGTCAACCATAGCAAAAGGATGCAGCGATATTAATAAAATCAATGATTGTTTGAGTAAGATTGATGCTGCATCACGTCAGTTGCTTGGGCTTATAAATGATATTCTTGATATGAGCAAGATAGAAGCAGGCAAGCTAGAACTTATTCATGAACCATTTAAATTAATTGAAACTTTACACAATATTAATAGAACTCATTTCATAAATGGTAAAATTCTACGCATGATGATCATAGCACAAGCCAATTGAATAAAAGCAGTAAAGTGGTGATCGAAATATTCATAGCGAATCATAGTCCGTTTGTATTTGTTCAGCCATGCAAATAACCG
>JAVBQS010000230.1:0-7357 GCA_031548835.1 Spirochaetia bacterium | reverse complement strand
ATAAGAGCTATTATGAACTTGCAAAATGGATTTCCGGAATGGATATGTGCTCGCCAGGAGAAGCTCTTTTTTCCATGCTACCTTCGGGACGCAGGGAAAAAGATTTTGATATTGATATTGCTGAAGAAAGCCTGGAAGAGTTTAACCGCATAATATTAAATAAAGGGCAAAAATCTGTTATTGAAAAAATAAGAAACAGCAATAACTCTCTTTTCTATCTCTATGGAGTGACAGGATCAGGCAAGACAGAAGTATATCTTAATATTGCAGAAGATGCTCTTGCGCAGGGAAAAAGCGTCATATACCTGGTTCCAGAAATAGCTTTAACGCATCAGCTAATGGATTATATGACAGCAAGATTTGGAAAAAAAATTGCTGTGCTTCATTCAGGATTAACTCCATCGCAAAAATTAAAACAGTGGAGAAGAATACAAACAGAAGATGCAAAAATTGTACTTGGAGCAAGAAGCGCTGTATTTGCTCCTGTAAAAAATCCCGGACTTATAATTCTGGATGAAGAACATGAAGCAACATATAAATCAGGATCAACGCCCAGGTATCATGCAAGACAGGTTGCAATGCACAGAATAAAAACAGCTGGCGGAAAGCTTATAATGGGAAGCGCCACTCCCTCTGTTGAAGCATACCATTTAATGGCATCCGGTGTTCTTGAAAAATGCGAGCTTTCGGAAATTGCTGCAGGCGGAACTTTTGCTCCTGTAAAAATTATAGATATGAAAGGCGAAAGCACAACTATTTCTTCCTATCTTGCAGAAAAAATAAGGGAAGTAACTTCAAAAAAAGGGCAGGTAATTCTTTTTTTAAACAGGAGAGGCTTTTTCTATTACTATCACTGTTTATACTGCGGTTATGAATTTAAATGCAAACAATGTTCTGTCTCTCTTACATATCACAAAGAACAAAGCAGGCTTATCTGCCACTATTGCGGATATTCAGAAAAACCTTCAAACAGATGCCCTAACTGCGGTTCTTCAGAAGTAGGCTATTCAGGTTTTGGAACAGAAAAAATAGAAAGCGATGTAGCTAAAATTTTCCCATATCTCAGGTCGCAGCGCATTGATAAAGACAGTATAAAAAAAAGCAGCAATGTAAAAGATATATTTAGCAAATTCAAAAATGGAGAAATAGACCTTCTTCTTGGAACCCAGATTATTGCCAAAGGACTTAATTTTCCCGGTGTAAAATTAATTGGTATTATTATGGCAGATACAACACTGCAGCTTCCCGACTTTAGATCTGCTGAAAGAACATATTCTCTTATAACCCAGGTTTCAGGAAGAACAGGCAGGTTTTCCAAAGATGGAGAAGTTATTATACAGACTTACAGGCCTGATAATTATGCAATAAAATTTGCTGCACAAAGAAGAAGCGCTGAATTTTATAAAACTGAACTTGAAAATAGAAAAATGATGGAATTTCCGCCATTTTCAAGAGTTATAAGAGTTATATTCAGGTCCAAAGATAGTACCAAAGCTTTATCTGCAGCTGAAGATTTCTATAATATTATTGCTAAATATAAAGGAAATTTTAAGGTTTTTGGGCCTGCAGAATGCCCTCTTTCACTTATTGCAGGAAACAGCAGATACCATATTCTTATAATATCGCCTGATATAAAATATTCCCATGCAGCAGTAAGGGAAACATCTGAAAAAATAAAAAATATTTCCAATGTATACATGGAAATAGATGTTGATCCTGTCTCGCTTATGTAATGGGAAATCTTAATAATAGATATTGTTGACTTTAGCTATTTGTTTTATTAATGTAAAATAAGATATAAATGTAGGATTTTATTATGATAGATGTAATAACAATAGGAAATGATATTTTAAAAGAAAAAGCAGCTCTTGTCTCAGACATAGATGGCAATATAGAAAATCTTATAAAAGATATGATAGAAATTCTGGAAAAAAAGAAAGGAGTCGGCCTTGCTGCCCCCCAAATTTCAGAGAAAAAAAGAATTTTTATAACAAAAATTCCTGGAGATATTGTAAGAGTTTTTATAAATCCTGATATTCTTCAGACATCCCAGGAGCTTGAACTTTATGAAGAAGGCTGCCTTAGCATTCCCGGAGTATGGGCAAATGTTGTAAGGCCTCATGCAATAACTATTCAGGCATGGGATAATAAAGGAAAAGTTTTTAGAATAGATGCAGATGGAGTTCTTGCAAGAGTAGTACAACATGAATTTGACCATCTTAATGGAATCTTATTTACTGACAGGCTTGATGAAAAACAGCGTGAAAGAGTGCTTAAGCTATATGACAGGAAATTCAAAGCAAAATGAATATTTTTTTTGCAGGAACTCCTGAAATAGCTGTTAAATCTTTGGAGAAAATTGCAGAAAAATTTAAGATTTGCGGAGTCCTTACCAATCCCGATAGGCCTCAGGGCCGCAATAGTAAGATAGTTTTTTCTCCTGTAAAAGAGGCAGCTTTATCCTTATCTCTTCCTTTGTATCAGCCTGAAACAATTGACAGCAGTTTTATTTCAGCAATAAAGGACCTAAAACCAGATATTCTTGTTACTTTTGCATATGGAAAAATATTTAAAAAAGAGTTTCTTTCAATATTTTCCAAAGAAGCTATTAATATACACCCATCGCTGCTTCCCAAATACCGCGGGCCTTCGCCAATTACAGCTGCTATTCTTGCAGGCGATTCAGAAACAGGAATAACAATACAGAAAATGGCTCTTAAAATGGATAGGGGAGATATTATAAAGCAGATAAAATTTCCGCTTACAGGCAAAGAAACTGCTGATTCTCTTACAAAATATGTAGCGGAAAAAAGCGCTTCTCTTATTACAGAAGTTCTTGCTGATATTATTTCAGATAACTATTCTCCTGCGCCGCAGAATGATGATTCAGCAACCTACTGTTCTCTTGTAAAAAAAGAAGATGGGCTTATTAACTGGAATGAAAAAACTGTTCAGATTGAAAGAAAATTCAGGGCTTATAACAGCTGGCCCGGAATATTTACATATTGGAAAGGAAAAATTATAGTAATTACTGAATGCCATTTGCTGCCGGAAAACATAATAAATAATGTTGATACAGTAAATATTGCTGCCGGTACTGTTGTAACTTCTCATAAAAATGAGGGAATTCTTATAAAAACAGGCGATAGTTTGCTGGCCGTAACAAGGATAAAACCGCAGTCTAAAAATGAAATGGATTTTAAATCCTTTTTAAATGGTTCTAAAGATTTTATAGGATCTGTTTTGGAAAATGATTTACTAAAAATCAGCTAAAGTGTAATGTTTGAAAATCTGGAGATTGTATGTTGAATTTAAATTGGAATTGGCTTAATAAACTTAAAAAAATCCTGCCTGACAGCATGGATGATCAAAATACAAGATTTTTTAAAATAATGATATATGTTGTAACAGGGCTTCTTCTTTTTATGATTTTATCATGTTCCATAGCATTTATGATTACTCTTAAAAGCGCAGAAGAAGTAATGATTCCAGATGTGACAGGCATGAAGCTTGAAGATGCTTTGCTTTCTATCCAGGAGCGGGGGCTAAACAGCAGAATACAGTTAAAATATTCATCTGATCCGGGCGATAAAGGCAATGTCATAGAGCAGGACCCGCATCCAGGCACAATTAAAAAAGCAGGAAACCAGATGATTTTAAGGGTAAGCAAAGGCGCAATTATTGATAAGGTTGAAAACTACGTTGGCTGGAGGCTTAGCGATCTTGATACCCATTTAAAATCACTTTTTAATACCTATGGGCCTCTTTTAAAAATAAATGAACCGCCAATACGCATTAATAGCGACAAACCTGAAGGAACAATACTTGAACAGAAACCCCTGCCTGGGACAGAACTCTCAAGCGGATTAACAGAATTATTTCTTGTTGTAAGTATGGGTCCCCAGGGAAAAACATATTCTGTTCCTGTTTTTATGGATCTTGATTTTAATACAGCAATGAAAAAAGCTGCCTCATTTAACCTTGCTTTTCTCTTTACACAAAGAGATGCTAAAAAAGATGAAAAAAGAGGTGTTGTTGTAGAGCAGAAGCCTGGGCATGAAGAAAGTGTGCCATCTGGAACAATAATACAACTTACAATTACTCCGCCTTCGCCTTCTGATAAAAAAGTTTTTGGAATTCTTGAAAGAACACTTCCTGAACAGCCTGTGGCAGTTGATACAATATTTTACAGAATTTCTGAAGATGGAGTAAAAGAAGAAGTATTTAAAATGAAGCATAAAGGCGGGCCTGTTGCTATTCCCTATTTTGAGCCTGAAGGAACAGTTCTTGTAATTTCTGTTTTAGGCAAAGATCAGATTCATTTTATTGTAAAAAAATAATAGCTTTTACTGGTAATAAATTTATTATCAGCAAAGCAATAATTTGATATTTTTAAAAAGATAATTTTTTGCGAGCGTCGTATAATGGTAATACCCAAGCTTCCCAAGCTTGTGCCGGGGGTTCGATTCCCCTCGCTCGCTATAGACTGCCTTTATGACATTTTGTTAAATCTATATAAACACTTAATTATTAAACCCAGAAGTTTTTAATTTATCTTAATAATTTCATAAAAAAGATATTCAGGCTTAGTTTTAGAAACTTTTCTTGGAAAACATAAATTTGACTGGTTATAAACCAAGACCTATATTTAAAGTAATAGACTATGATCTGTTTTTAAAGGTGCTGTTATGTCTGATTATGATAAATTGTTTCAGGTTCTTCATAAAGAATTCTCTGATTTAAACAGAAAGTTTGATAAAATAGAACAATTCTATATAAAAAACACGGAACAATACAAATCTATAATTAATAATAATCATATTAATAAAGAATATAGCCGCAATAGAAAGCAGAAAAACTATAAATTTACAGAAATATTTTCATATAAGACAACCAATATTAATTATATATATATCCTGGCTTTGATATTCAGTATTGTATTTTTAATATCAGGAATAACATTTATTTTATATGCAAGCAAGTTAAACAAAGATAGTATAGTTAACTATATACAGGTTGCTACAGAGCAGACTAAATTTGCTGTAAATGAGCATATAAGAGAACAATTTAGCGCTTTGAGTTCAGCTGCAGTTTTGCCTGAAAACCGGGAATTGATTGCCTATGATAATTTTTTTAACAGGATGGTAAAAAGACTGACTGATTATAATACTTATATTCTGGCAGGAATAGCAGATAGGGATGGCAATGCTATTTGGAAAGATAAAATCAGTGTTAAAAGAGGGAATATTTCTGAAGAGCTGTTTTTTAAAATAGCAATTACAGGAGAACAGGCAATTACATATATTAAAGAAGAAAACATTTGCGGAACTGATGCTAATTTCTTTGCTGTTCCTATTTGGGATGAAAAAAACGGTGATATCAAAGGTATTGTTTTTGTAGCTGATCCTAAAGATGAATTTAGTAAAATTATAAATAGTTCTCTTTATGCCGGTAAAGGATTAGCCCATATTATTGACAGCAAGGGAGATTATATTATTAAATCTAACAGTCCGCTTGTTGTCACTATAGGCGATAACATATTTGAACTACGCACACCATTAAAAAAATCTGTACAAGAAAAAACACTTGAAAATCTGACATCAGGTAATTCTGGTTATATTGAAGAGGCTGTATATGGTGAAAATCGTTTGGTTTCATATACCCCTCTTGGTATTAATGACTGGTCTGTTTTTTATGCTGTGCCTGAATATATGATAAGTGCAGATTATAAAAATATTAAAACAGGAGTAATAACTATTATAACTATTGCTGTTGCTGTTTTTATCTCTTTTATTATCCTTATAAAACAGGTTAATAAAAATAGCAGAGAAGTTCTGGAAACTCTTGCATTTATAGATCCTCTCACTGGAAAAAGAAATTATCAGAAGTTTTTATTAGATGCTGCTAAAATATTAGAAAATATTAATAAAGAAAAGTATGCTATCTGTTATTGCGATGTTAAATCTTTTAAAACTATTAATGATATTTTTGGACGGGAAACAGGCGATTCTTTACTTCAACAGCTATCAAATTTTATTTTTGAAATAATGCAAGAAGGTGAAATATGCGGACGTGTTGCTGGAGATGTTTTTGTTATACTGCAAAAATACCAGACAAAACAGGAAATAGAAGCCAGGTTTGAAAGCACTGCTCAGCGGTTAGCTGTTTTTCCAAAAACTTTTTCAAGCGGTTATAAGGTTGAGCTCTATGGAGGCGCATATCTTATCAATGAAGATGATACTGCGCTAACTCTTACTGATATGCTTGATAGAGCTATAACTGCACAGAAAGCAGCAAAAACTGCATGCAATGGAAAGCATTTCTTTCTATACACCCATGAAATGAGAGAGCAAAAACTCTGGGAAGCAGAGGTTGAATCTAAAATGGAAATTGCTCTTGAAAATAATGAATTCAAGGTTTATTTACAGCCTAAAATAGATATCCAGAATGGCAATAAAGTTATGGGAGCAGAAGCTTTAGTCAGATGGATATCGCCTGAAAAAGGACTTATACCTCCAATACGTTTTACTGATATTTTTGAAAAAAACGGATTTATTGTAAAATTGGACAGGTTTGTTTTTGAAACAGCCTGCAAGTATTATAAAGAAAGTGTATTGGATACTGGTTTAAACCGATATGTTTTATCTGTAAATGTATCAAGGCTTGGGTTAATGCAGCCAGATTTTACCCGCACCTATATACTTATTAAAGAACTTTACAGAATCCCTGACGGCTGTATTGAACTTGAATTTACTGAAAGCCTTGTTTTTGAAAATCATAAATTGTTTCAATCTATTGTGGAAGAATGCAGGCGTAATGGATTTCTTTGTTCTCTTGATGATTTTGGAGCAGGGTATTCATCGCTCAATATACTCAAGTCTATTCATGTAGATGTTCTTAAACTGGATGGACTATTTTTCAGATATGGTAACGATAGTGACCGTGGGCATGAACTTGTAAAAAGTATTATTGCTATGGCAAAATCTCTTAATATGAAAACTGTGGCAGAAGGAGTAGATGAGGAATCTCTGGTTGATCAGCTGCGCGAAATGGGATGTAATGCAATACAGGGATATATTTTTGCCAAGCCTATGCCTTTTGAAGAGTTTAAACAGTTTATTACTATGTGGAACAGCAATAAAAATTATAAGACTAATTTATGAGTTTTTTATTTTATAAATATTATAAATGAGCCTTTTTTAAAATGAAGAAGATATAGAAAAAACAGGGACAATTCACTAAGATAGATAATTAGCCGAAAACCTATTAAGGAGCGTCCCTGTATGAAAAGTGTAATCGAAATTGTCGCGGTGGTAAACAATACTTGTTTGAAGGTTTCCACGAACTACAGCAGTTT
>JAVBQS010000004.1:0-22630 GCA_031548835.1 Spirochaetia bacterium | reverse complement strand
GTAAAAAATGGCATAAGTATTGTCAGGCTTGATGCTATAGCTTATTTATGGAAAGAGATAGGCAGCAGCTCTATTCACCATGAAAAAACACATGCTGTTGTAAAACTATTCCGTGAAGTTGCAAAATTATTTGCTCCCTGGGTTATTATTATAACAGAGACAAATGTGCCGCATAAAGAAAATCTTTCATATTTTGGAAATGGAAATGATGAAGCTCAGATGGTGTATCAGTTTGCGCTGCCTCCATTGGTGCTTGATGCATATACAAGGGGGCATGCTGCACATCTTAGAAACTGGGCATCAGGGCTTGAAAAAGTTTCCAGCACCTCAGCTTTTTTTAATTTTCTATCATCTCATGATGGAATAGGAGTGCTTCCTGCAAGAGGTATTTTAAATCATGAAGAAATTGAAAATATAATTTCTGCTGTCAAAGAGAGAGGCGGCCTTATTTCATATAAAGCAACTAAAGAAGGGCAGTCCCCTTATGAATTAAATATAAATTACAGATCTGCAATATCTGGAAGCAATCCCCATGAGAAAGAATCAATAGATAAGTTTATTGCATCGCAGGCTATAATGCTATCTCTTCAAGGTGTTCCTGGAATTTATATTCATAGTATTATAGGATCTTTAAACTATAATAAAGGTGTTGAACTTACCAAAGCTAACAGGACAATTAACAGGGAAAAGTTTAGTTATAAAACTATAAAAGAAGAGCTTGAGGATAAAAAATCTGAAAGAAGAATAATTTTATCAAAATTAAGAAAACTGCTTAATGTTAGAAAAAAAGAAGCTGCATTTAATCCCCAATCGCAGCAAATAATATTGCATGGGCCTAATCCTCTTTTTGCTTTTTTAAGAATTCCAAAAGGAGTTACTTTAATGGACGATGGGAACTCCTGTACTATAGGTTCCGGTATTGTTTTATGTATGTATAATATAAGCGGAAAAATTTTAAAATATTTTCCTGACTGGAAGTATTTCGATAAGTGCGGTTCTTCTGAATTCACAGATATTGTTACAGATGAAAAATCTTCCGCTTTTATTGTGTCAGATGGATCTGTAATGATTACTCTCCATCCGTGGGAATTTGCCTGGATAAAAATCTGAATTTTTCCTTAAAATTAGATAAATAAAATAAATTTGCTATGTTATAAATTATGCGGCATCTTTATAATGCTGCAGAAACTTATTTCTGTAATTTTAGTTATCCAAATTATAATTATTTATTTTTTAACTACAGGCCTAATATTATAATCTGTCAAAAAGTAAAGCTTATAACATCCTGTATCTTTTCCGCTCCTGTAATTGTCATAACAAGCCTGTCTATGCCTAATGCAACTCCTGAGCAGTCTGGAAACTGGTTTTGAAATATTTGTGTATATGAGTTATCAACATAATGTTTTACAAAAGATTTGCTTTTAAGATTTGTCTGTTCTTTAAAAAATGCATCAATTATATTTTTATCTGTTTCTTCTGTATAGCAGTTGGCTGTCTCTATTCCATTTAAATATAATTCCCATCTTTCATACCAGAAGCTGTTTTTTGTTTTTTTTGCAAGACATGGAATCTGAATAGGATAATCAATAACAATAACAGGTTTATCTTTTGGAAGAGCAGGCTCGATTATTGAAACAAAAATATAGTTAAAAGCTTCTTCCCATGTATAACCTGTTTTATCGCCAATGCCGGCATTTTTTATAGCTTTAATCAAAGATTCTGCGCTGCTATGTTTTTCAAGATCAATACCTGTATGGTTAAAAAATAGCTCTTTAATTGAAAATATTAAACATGGCGGTTTTATTGCCATGCAGTTAAATTTTAAGGCAAGCTTTTCCAGAAAATTTTCTGTTATTCTAATTGAATCTTTATAATCAGATCCGGCGCTATACCATTCAAGCATTGTAAATTCCGGATTATGATGATTTCCTGATGCTTCAGAATTTCTGAAAGATTTTGTTATCTGAAAAATAGAATCTGAACCTTGTGCAAGAAGCTTTTTCATCCATATTTCAGGTGATGGAGTAAGATAAAACTCTTTTTCACCTTTATACGGATTTATCATTATAGTGCTAAAAACTTCAAGGTGAGCTTCCGGTATTAGAAATGGTGATAAAACAGGTGTTTCAACTTCAATATATCCAAGATATGAAAAATAGTTTCTTGTTTCTTTAATTATATTGTCCCGTTTTTTTAAAATAGAAATATCTGCCATAAAATTAATCTAAGATAACTCCTTGTAAGCTTTCTGTATTTTTTATTAAAATCATCAATTTTATTATTAATGCAGGCAATTTATAAACAATAACAATTAGCAATATAAATGCCAAACCTGTAATTTTTTTATTTAATGTAACCTAACACTTTTAATATAGTAATAATTTTTTATAAATAATACATTTTTTCTATTGTTAATGCTATCTTATATTTTATAATAGAATATAAATCAAAAATAGTTATAAAAGAGAAACCACTTGGACACAGAAAAGCTAAAAATAATTTCAGAACAACTTTCAATTCCGCAGCACAGAGCGGCAGCTGTGCTAAAACTTCTTGATGAAAAAGCTTCAATACAGTTTATTGCCAGATATAGAAAAGAACAAACAGGCAATCTTGATGAACAGCAGATAGCTGCAATAAGAGATAAAGCTGAATATTATGATGATCTAAAAAAAAGAAAAGAATTTATAATAAAAAAACTGGAAGATAAAAATCTGCTAACCAGCGAACTTAAAGAAAAAATTCTTAATTCATTTTCTGCAAACGAGATTGAAGATATATATCTTCCTTATAAAGAAACAAAGAAAACAAAAGAGAATATTGCTATAGAAAAAGGCCTTAAACCTTTTGCAGATATGTTTCTCGAAGGAGTTATTTACAATCCTTATAAAGAAGCTCTAAAATATATTGATGAAGCAAAAGATTTAAAATCAGCAGAAGATGTTTTAAACAGCTCTATTGATATAATAGCTGCTGTCATAAACAGACACTCCGAAATAAGAGAAGATTTAAGAGATTTTTTTATTAAAGAAGCATTTATTGAAACTTTTCTTATTAAAAAAAACAGCAGCCAGGGCCAGAAATACAGGGATTATTTTGACTACAGGGAAAAAGCTGTAAAAGCGCCTCCGCACAGAATTCATGCTATATTCCGCGGCCATGCAGAAAAAATATTAACTCTTAAAATACGGCCGGAGGAAGATCAGGCTTTAAATTTAATAATAAGAAAAATAAAACAATATTTTCCAGGTTTAAAAAAACTACAGCAAGATGCATATTCTATAGTAGATAAGGCAATCAGGCAAAGCTATAGCAAACTTATTCTTCCATCTCTTGAAAATTATCTTTTTAATGAACTTAAGGAAAAATCAGATTCTTATTCTATTTCAATATTTGCAGGTAATTTAAAAAATATTCTGCTTGACAGCCCTTATGGCAACAAACCTGTTATAGGTATTGATCCAGGCATAAGAACAGGAAGCAAAGTTGTCCTGCTTGATGGATCGGGAAATCTTATTCACTATACAGTTATTTATACTATAGAAGATTCTGCCTCTGGCAGTGATAAAAATAAAAAAGCGCTGGATATTATAAAAGATTTTATTAAACAATATAAAACAGAAGCAGTAGTTATTGGTAACGGAAAAGGAAGTGAAGCTGTTACTGAATATTTGAAAAAAGAGCTGATTAATTTTAATATAGATATTCTTACAGTAAATGAGAGCGGAGCATCTGTCTATTCTGCTTCTGATATTGCAAGAAAAGAATTCCCGTACCTTGATATTGTTTTTAGGGGAGCTGTATCAATAGGAAGAAGATTTCAGGATCCTCTTTCAGAGCTTATAAAAATTGATCCAAAATCTATAGGAGTGGGGCAGTATCAGCATGATGTTGACCAGACAAAACTTAAAAAAGCTCTTGATGATGTTGTATCAAACTGTGTTAATTCTGTTGGTGTTGATTTAAATATAGCAGGGAAAGAGCTGTTAAGTTATGTTTCTGGCATAAACAGCACTCTGGCTGAAAATATTTTAGATTATAGGCACAAAAACGGATTTTTTAAGGTTAGATCTGATCTTTTAAAAGTCAAAGGCATAGGCAGCATAACATATCAGCAGGCAGCAGGGTTTTTAAGAATAATGGATGGGGAAAATCCGCTTGATAAAAGCGCAGTTCATCCTGACCACTATTATATTGTGGAAAAAATTGCAAAAGATTTAAAAGTTAAAACAAGAGAATTAATAAGCAGCAGCAAACTTGTTGTAAAAATAAATCCTGAAAAATATATAGATGAAAATATTGGCATAATAACTTTATATGATATTATAAAAGAACTTGAAAAACCTGGAAGAGATCCAAGAAAAGATTTTACTTTTTTAATATATACTGATAACATTAACGCCATAGAAGATTTGGTTCCCGGAATGGCTGTAAATGGAGTTGTGACAAATATTACAGCTTTTGGGGCTTTTGTTGATATTGGGATAGATCAAGATGGACTTATTCACAAAAGTATGATATCAAAGACATTTGTGCAAAATGTTTCAGATTTTTTACAAGTAAATCAAAAAATTGTTGTTAAAATTATCGAAGTTGATATAGAGCGGGGAAGAGTCTCACTTTCGCTAAAAGATGTGTGATAATAAGGAGTCCAGATGAAAACGGGCGATATTATAGATAGCTTTAGGCTTGATTCCATAGACCAGCTTCCTGAACATAATGGGGTAGGAAGATTATTTACCCATATAAAAACAGGTTGCGAAATTTATCATATATATAATGATGATAAAGAAAATCTTTTTTCATTCATGTTCCGCACAATACCTCTTAATAATAAAGGTGTTCCCCATATTCTGGAACACTCTGTTCTTTCAGGTTCTGAAAAATTTCCTGTTAAAGATCCTTTTGTCCAGCTTTTAAAAAGCAGTATGTATACATTTCTTAATGCAATAACTTATCCTGATAAAACAATATATCCTGGATCAACAACTGTTGAAACAGACTATTTTAACCTTATGTCAGTATATGGCGATGCTGTTTTTTTTCCTCTTTTACGTAAAGAAACATTTATGCAGGAAGGTGTGCGGGTTCAGAAAAACAGCGATGGAACATATAAATATGTAGGTGTTGTTTATAACGAAATGAAAGGAGTTTACAGCGACCATAATTCAATTCTTTCTGAATGGTCAGGCAGATCTCTTTTTCCAGATACAAATTACAGGTTTGATTCCGGCGGAATACCTGATGAAATTAAGACACTTGGCTATGAAGAGTTTATAGAATTTCATAAAAAAAATTATCATCCTTCAAATTGCAGAATATTTCTTTATGGAAATATAGATAGTGAAAAACAGCTTAATTTTATTGATAAAAATTTTCTCTCATTTTTTGACAAACAGGAAAAAAGCTATCCTGCAAAAATGCAAAAACATATTGATACTCCTGTTTATCTTGAAAAACGCTCTTACTCTGATGACGGCAAAGGAACCACAAGCATTACAGTTAACTGGCTATGCGGAGATTCTACAGAACCATTTGAGCTTTTAAGTATGGAAATTCTTGCAGAACTTCTTGTAGGAAGTTCTGCATCTCCTCTTTATCTCTCAATAATAAATTCAGGTATTGGAGAAGATTTATCTCCTGTGACAGGGCTTAATAATGATATGCGCCAGATAATGTTTTCTGTAGGAATAAGATGGACAGATAAAAACAGGCGCGATGATTTTTTAAATCTGGTAAATAATACTCTTTCGGAAATTGCAGAGAAAGGATTTGATAAAGATCTTCTTGAAGGAACTTTGCGGCTTTTTGAATTTGCAAACAGGGAAATAAAGGGCGGAAGGCCCGAAGGCTTTAAACTTATGGAGCTTTGCAGTAAAGCATGGCTTTATGATAAAAATCCATCTCTTTATCTTTCATTTATTCCTTATATGGAAAAAATACGTAAAACAATTTTAGATGATAATAGATATTTTGAAAAATTATTAACTGCCGGCATTATATCAAATAACCACAGGTCAATAGTAACTGTATTGCCGGATGATGGAAAATCCGAATATGTTACTGATGAAATTTCACTTGATGACAAAGTAAGGCAGAAGGTTGATAACGAATTTGCTGAATTTGAAAAATATCAGATTGAAGAAGATAAAGAAGAAGATCTTTTAAAAATACCTGCTCTTAAAAAAAATGATATACCTGAAAAAATTGAAACAATAGAATGTGAAGAAAAATATGATAATGGCTTGTGTGCTCTGCTTCATGGAATACACACAGCAGGAATCACATATACAGATCTTTTTTACGATATATCATTGCTTGATGAAGATCTTAAAATATATCTTCCTATCTTTTCAAGGTTTTTAAGAGAAACAGGGCTTCCAGGAATTCCATATTATGAAGCAGCAAAAATGTTTAGCCTTAAGACTGGCGGATTTTATGTTTCGCCTGAGGCAGGCATGACAGTCTGCGGAAACAACCTTGAATTTCTTACTATGCATTTTAAATCCCTCACTGATAAATATAAAGAAGCATCAGGCTTTGTTTTTAATTTTATAGCAAATGCTGATTTTGATAATCTTTCAAGATTAAAAGATATTCTCAAAGAAACAGTAAATGATTTAAAAGCTCAGATTATAAGAAGAGGAAATTATATAGCATCTGTTTATGCCTCAAGAAATTATTCGCCATCTCTTGCTAAACAGGAAGAATGGGGAGGAATAACGCAGCTTTTAACATTAAGATCAATAAATCCTGAAAATAAAAATGATATTGAAAACCTTGCTTTAAAACTTAAAAAAATAAAAAGCTATATTTTTTCTGCAGATAAAATTATTGCAAATATTACATCAGATGAAAATAGTATATCTGATTGCTATAAAATTTTGTTGTCACATCTTCCAGCTTTGGGTAACGGTAATATTCAAAAAGATAAAAATTCTATTTTTGCTTCCGGTTGTTATAGCAACGGCAGTATTTTAAAAACAGCAAATAATAATAAAATTACTCAGCTCCAGAAACAATTAAAAGAAGAAACATCTATTATTGTTCCTACTCTTGTAAACTATAACAGCGCAGTTATGAGATCTTCTAGAATAGGAAGCAGCGAATCTGTGTATGAAAAACTTTTTTCAAGAATAATAGAAACAGGGTTTCTATGGGAAAATATCAGGATGAAAGGAGGAGCTTATGGTGTAAGCGCTTCTGCCAATAGCATTGAAGGTATTTTTAGCTTTTCATCCTACAGAGACCCTCATATAGAAGAGACTCAAAAAATATTTTATAAATCTTTAAGCAGTGTTTCGGCTGTAACATTAAATGATGATATTTTTTTAAAATCTATAATAAGCAGTGTGGGTAAGGAAATAAGGCCAATATCTCCCGGCGAAAAAGGAGTTGTAAATACACTAAGAAAAATATATGGGCTTGATGATAATTTAAGACAGAAAAATAGGGATATAATGCTTTCTTCAGAAATAAAAAATATTATTGATACATCTGAAAGATTAAAAGCTCAATATGATACAGCTTCAAAATGTATACTTTCAGGCAGTGAAGCTTTCAAAAAATATGAGAAATATTTTAAACAAAATAAATTCAAAAGAATTAATTTAGATATTTAAAAGTACCTGGTTTTATATTTTTTAGTTATTTCTCCATTCATATTAGGCAGTCCCCATACCTGATAATGCATCCACTTCATAGCCCGATGCTTAATTGCGGCATTTCAGCGTTTTTTATGACATGCCGAATAATTTTATCTCTCAAATATAAACCTATGGATAAAGTTTCGGCATGCGCTTCGCTATCCATGTTGCAACGCTGCACACACACGCTTCGCAGTCCCTGTTGTAGCCATGCCGCAGCATCCCGGTCTAAGTCGGGACAAGGCGTCCACATGATAGCCCGATGCTCAATCGTAGCCTCCATGCTACAGCATCGGACAAGGCGTCCATGCCTTGACTATTTTTATAATTTATTTGAAGATAAATGGATTATTTATTGCAAAATAATAAGAAACACAAATCAGGTAAAAATTTATATAAATTAGCCAAAAGCGTATTCTGTAGTATTAAGACAGATTTATTTTTGTTCTACAAATTTCTACAGATTACACAGCGGCAAGAGGAAAAAATGGCAAACGAAGATAATAAAGTAATATATTCTATGGTAAGAGTCAGCAAGACTCATGGAACAAAAAAGATTCTTGAAGATATTTATCTATCATATTTTTATGGCGCTAAAATAGGAGTTCTTGGCCTTAATGGTTCAGGAAAAAGCTCGCTGCTTAAAATACTGGCGGGAGTTGATACACAATTCAATGGAGAAACAGTTCTTTCGCCTGGTTTCACAATAGGTTATCTTGAGCAGGAACCATATCTTGATCCTGAAAAAACTGTAAGGGAAATAGTTGAAGAGGGCGTTGCTCCAACAGTTAAAATGCTTAAAGAATATGATGAAATAAATGAAAAATTTGCAGAGCCTATGAGCGAAGATGAAATGAATGCTCTTCTTGAAAAGCAGGGCAAAATACAGGAAAAGCTTGATAGTATAAATGCGTGGGATCTTGATTCAAGGCTTGAGATGGCAATGGAAGCTTTAAGATGCTCTCCCGAAGATACAAAAACAAAAGTGCTTTCAGGAGGAGAAAAAAGGCGTGTTGCTCTTTGCCGCTTATTGCTCCAGAAGCCTGATATTCTTCTTCTTGATGAGCCTACAAACCATCTTGATGCCGAGACAGTGGCATGGCTTGAACACCATCTTCAGCAATATGAAGGAACTATAATTGCAGTAACGCATGATAGATACTTTCTTGACAATGTTGCAGGGTGGATACTTGAACTTGACAGAGGCAAGGGAATTCCATGGAAAGGAAATTATTCTTCCTGGCTTGAGCAGAAAGAAAAAAGATTAAGGGAAGAAGAAAAACAGGAAACAGAAAGACAGAAGACTTTGCAGAAAGAGCTTGAATGGATAAGAATGAATCCAAAAGGAAGGCATGCAAAATCAAAATCAAGAATAAATGCATATGAAACTCTTTTAAGCAAGGAAAAGGAAGAGCAGATAAAAGATCTTCAAATATATATACCGGCAGGCCCAAGGCTCGGTAATCTTGTTATAGAAGCAAATGGAATAACAAAAAGCTATGGAGACAGAATACTTGTCGAAGATATGAGTTTTTCACTTCCGCCTGGAGGAATAATAGGAGTTGTAGGGCCAAACGGAGCAGGTAAAACAACACTTTTTAAAATGATAACAGGCCAGGAAAAACCGGATAAAGGCACCATAAGAGTGGGAGAGACAGTTCGGCTTGCCTATGTTGACCAGACAAGAGAAAAACTTAAAGATGATAAAACTGTATATGACACAATTTCAGGCGGAAGCGATATTATAAAGCTTGGAAACAGGGAAATTAACTCAAGAGCATATGTTGCAAAATTTAACTTTACAGGAGCTGACCAGCAGAAAAAGTTAGGCATTCTTTCCGGCGGCGAAAGAAACAGGGTAAATATTTCAATGATGCTAAAAGAAGGCGCTAACGTAATTCTTCTTGATGAGCCGACAAATGATCTTGATGTAAACACAATGAGAGCGCTTGAAGAAGGACTTGTAAATTTTGCAGGATGCGCTGTTGTAATTAGCCATGATAGATGGTTTCTTGACAGAATTGCCACCCATATTCTTGCATTTGAAGGCGACAGTAAAGTATTCTGGTTTGAAGGAAACTATTCTGAATATGAAGCAAATATGAAAGAGCGCCTTGGCATAAGCGCAGACCAGCCTCACAGAATCAAATACAGGCATCTTACAAGGGAATAAGCGAAGCTGTAGCCCAAAGCTTGTTTCATAAATTTATTTTTATTTCACAAATTTATTTGGGCTAGGCGAAGCTGTATCTCGTAGATCTAATAATAAATTTATCTTTGTTCTATACAACAGCCCGAAGGTTGTTCCATAAATTTATTCGGGCTATGCGAGGAAAAAAGCTTACTTTGTTACTTTTGAAATAAAATTTGTAAGAGATTCCCTTACTTTCATTGGAAGATTATCCCTTTTTTTCTCAAGAAGATATATAAGAAAAAGTTCTTCAATAGTTTGCTTTGGGCCAAGATCCTGTTTTAATTTTCTTTTCCAGGTATCCTGAAGACGTTTATGGAAAAATGCATAAATTTCCTTTGCATCGCCATTAAAAAATGCACATTCGCTATTATAACCGTATTCTTTTTTTAATATTTCAATTGCTTCTTCACGGCTGACAGCAGGCATATGGGAAGCTTTCATAATTTCTCTAAGATGGTTAATCTCTTCATAACTTAATCCAAATATAAATTCTTCAAGAGCCTGCTCCATACTTTGTGCATCTGTTTTTTTTGAAAGAAAATCAATCCATTCATCCGGGAGGTTTACAGAAAGCCGTAACACTTCCATAGTTCCATGAAGTGTTCCCAGAATTGGAATAACTTTGCATCTTTCTCTCCACAAAGCCATAAGAGGAGGGGAAAAAGAATCAAGGTTTCTATCCATTCTATATTCCCAAAGATATGAAAGTTCATCTGCTGCAATTCTTACAATACTTTTATTATTTAAATTATTTTCTATCATTGTTTCATAAGTTTCTTCAGCCATTAGTGAAAAAACAAGTTTTTCGCAGCACCTTTTTATATCCTGCACCAAATCTTTGTTAGCATCATCGCTTGATATTATTTTTAAAATAAAATAGTAAAAATTTATTTTTGTTATAATAAAACTTCTTCCAAGTATAGCTCTTGTAGGCACAGCCAGCTGATTTGCTGTGCCAATTGAAGAAAGAGTATCAACCATTGTGCTTATATCTCTTTTGGAAAATCCATATTTTTCCCTGTTTCTTAGCGAAGGAGTTCTTGATACAACATTTGCAAGAATTTCAAGATCCTGATTTTGTTTTGTAAAAGAACTGTAGATATCTATACCTTTCTCTTTAAATATTTCTGCTGTTTTTGCAAGAAGAGGCAATTCGTTTTCTGTAAATGCTGATATTTTAACCATTTTAAAATGTTAATTTACTAAACTATTCCTTTTAAATCAATAGAGGTTTTAAATAGCCTCTTTGTTTCAGTTATAGTTAATTCTTTAAAATTTATCAAGTTATTTTTATATATATAGAGAGAAGTATATTGTCACCAATAAATTATTAAATAAGTTATATTATTTTCATAATTTTTAAATCTTGGCTATTTAAATAATAGATATAGTTTAAGAATTTTTAATTATTTGTGAGTAAAAATATTTCTTCAAAATTTTACAAAAACTCTTGCCGTTTATCAATATACGTACTAATATATGAATGGCTATTCATTTGTTAGTACGTATATAATATATTTTATTATTCTTCGAAGTGAATATCTATATAATTTAAAAATGAGTTATTAGTCTTATGGAACCAGCGGAAAATTTGTTTTTTTATAAAACAATAGGTGTAAAAGCAGCAGAATGGGAAGTATCTGTAAGATATATCCAAAATCTTTGCAAGCATGGAAAAATCTCCGGAGCTATAAAAAAAAGCAGCGGCTGGCTTATTCCTGACAATGCAATAAAACCATCAAAGAAAAATAGCCATTATTTGAGGTTTAAAGGCACAAAAAAAAAGATATTTGAAAAAGCTATTGAGCTGTTTTCCTGGAAATCTTATGAGGTTGTTACTATTAAAGATATTGCAGATGAGGTAGGAATTGGGCAATCTGCTGTTTATAACCATTTTAAATCAAAACAGGAGATACTTAATACAATTTATGATTTCTTCTGCCACTATTTTATAGCAGACCGCCCAGCTGTTGAAGAACTTGAATGTGTGATTAAAAATGGCAGCATTATGGATATAATTAATTCCACATACTATGTATTTAAAGGAGAATATAAAGATATTTTGCTTTCCTGTTCAAAACTTATGTTTCAAAGAATATTTATTGATAAACGCGCAAATAAAATGTTTACAGAAAATATTATAGATGCAAACATCAATTTTGTTATGCAGGTTTTTGACAGAGCTGTGCAGCTTAAAAGACTAGCCCCTTTTGATACTTATACAATGAGTGTGTTTTGTAACATGAATAGATGGTATTTATTCCGCAATTTGCTTGCAAACCCTACTGCTGAAAATCATGAAAAGCTGTTACAAATTCAGCAGAAAATCTGTGAATATGCAGTTAAAAATCTGGTTGATTTAAAAGATAATAATAAGTCTTAGAAAAAAATAGCTAGAGGATACTGCATGTAAAATTTAAAAAAGTTGAGACAAAATATGTTAGCTATAATAAAAAATACAAAAATAAAATCCAAACTAATTATCTCTTTTTTATTAGCACTGTTTGTATCAGTATTGATAGGAATAACAGGATTTATTCATATTGGAAAATATAATGAACTTATCCGCCATAATGAAAGTCTTGTTGTAGAACCAATGGCTTATTTATCAAGAATTATATTTGATTTTGGCCAGGCAAGGACTACTCTAAGAGATATTTTAATTGAAACAAACCAAAACAAATATATTGAGTTCTTTAATACACTTGAAGAATATTTAACTGATCTGGAAGAAGAAATTTTACTTTATCAAAATAAATTAAAGGGCTGGCATATAGTTGACCAGGCTGAATACAGGAAAGTTTCTAACCTTATGGCATATACTAAAAGCTGGTCAGGAGAAGTTAGAAAAGCAGCTGCTATGGCAGGTAAATATCAATACAATGATGCATTGGATTATCTATATGAAATAATTCTTCCGCAAGGCATTGTTATAAATAATATTCTTTTTGAACTTGTAATGCTTAATGAGCAGCAGGCAGAGAGAAGCAGCGATGATGCAAAAAAAAGATTTGAAAATGCTGTAATAACTATGTTTATTATTTTTGCAACAAGCATAGTTATTATTATTTTTTTTGGTTATATGATTACAAAATCAATTACAAAACCTGTAAAAGAACTTGTAAATGCTGCTGCTGATCTGGCAGATGGAAAAACAGATATTAAAATTTCAGCTGAATCAAAAGATGAAATAGGCCTGCTGGGAAAAGCTTTTGTTCATGTCTCAAAAATTATATCTGCTTTGCTGGATGATACATCCAGCATACTTGAAGCTGTAAAAGATGGAAAATTAAATGAACGCGCTGATGTTACAGGTTATAACGGCAATTATCAAATGCTTATAAAAGTGGTAAACTCAGCTTTTGAGACAATGTGTTTTCATTTTGATGCAATTCCCGAAGGCATAGCATTTTTTGATCTTAACCGCTGTTTTTTATACGGAAATCAGTCATTTCAAAGCTTTCTTAATTTACATGGTTTTTGTAAAAAAGATAAAGAATTACTTTCAAAAATTTATACATTGGGAAAAGATGAAAAAGCAGAGTATGATATGCATCTGCTTTTTGAAGAAAACGATACACACTTATTTGAAAAAACTGTGTCTATTAATATAGCTGGCAAAAAAGATTTGAAAATATATTCTCTTTCTTTACACAGGACAGGTGAAAATAAACTATCAGGCAAATCAACCTGTGCAATGCTTGTCGTTTCTGATGTAACTGCGCTTATGCATGCAAAAACTGAAGCAGAAAAAGCTTCCCGTGCAAAAAGCGACTTTTTATCCCATATGAGCCATGAGATCCGCACGCCGCTTAATGCTTTAATCGGAATGACACAAATTGCAAGACGTTCAAATAATCAGGAAAAGATACGAAACTGTATTGATAAAATAGAAAGTTCGTCACACCATCTTTTAGGAATAATCAATGATATTCTGGATATATCTAAAATTGAAGCTGGAAAACTTATTCTTAATGAAGAGGAAACTTCATTAAATAAAAATCTTCTTTTTATTATTTCAATGATGGAATCCCGTGCAAAAGAGCATGGCATTAAAATTGAGCTTTCTGCCGATTTTACACATGATCTTATTTTTATAGATTCGCTAAGATTAAATCAGGTTCTCATGAATCTTTTGTCCAATGCTATTAAATTTTCACCAGACGGCGGCCGGATACTTCTTAAAGTTGAAGAGATTAAACAGGATAATGATATTTACACTTACCGCTTTTCAATAAAAGACCAGGGAATTGGAATGAATGAAAAAGAGATAAGCAAATTATTTAAATCTTTTGAACAGGCAGATAGCAGCATTACAAGAAGATTTGGAGGCACAGGCCTCGGGCTTGCTATTTCAAAAAATCTTGTTGAAATGATGGGCGGGGAAATTAATGTTGCAAGCAGTCCGGGGAAGGGAAGCACTTTTACTTTTACAATTGCTGCCCGTACTTTATTACAAAGAGAGCAAAAAAAATCAGATAAGCGCTATATGGAAAATAAAATAGAAAAAACTTTTGATTTTTCAAATTTACGCGCTCTTGTTGTAGATGATGTTGAGATAAACCGTATTATTATAAAAGAACTTTTAGGCGAAACTGGAATGAAAATAGAAGAAGCAGAAGACGGAAAAGAAGCTGTAAATATGTTTTTAAAATCCAAGCCTGGCTATTATGACCTTGTTTTAATGGATATGCAGATGCCTGTCCTTGACGGCTGCAGCGCAACCAGGCTTATAAGATTATCAAACCATCCTGATGCGCACAATATTGCAATTATTGCTATGACAGCTAATGTTTTTCATGAAGATATTGAAAAAGTCTTAAAAGCAGGCATGGATGGCCATATAGGCAAGCCATTTGAAACAGAGGCAGCTATTTCTGTTATAAAGCATATTATTAGCTGTAAAAAAGAAAATAGTTAATTACATATAAGCTATTTTCTGCTTACAAAATAATTTATATTATTTTGTAAATATAACTAACTGTAAGATAAATAACAAAATTACTTTAGAAAAAATGCTATAGAAATAAAAAGATCAGAAATATATAATATATTATCAGCTTGAAAACTGGAAATAATCTAAATATGAAAAAAAAGACAAAGCTATATATATATTCAATAATTGCAGGCTGTGCTGCCGGAACAGTTATATGGGAATTGCTGTGTGTAATATTTCGAAACTTTGGTTTTAACCTTTATCTTTCTGCAGGGCCGGTAGGATTTGATATTTCTGTAATATCATTTTATGTAAAAATAAATCTAGGCACAGTTCTGGGAGGCGCAGTAACATTTTTTATTGTAAAGAAATTTTAATTTAAAATCCTGTAGGAATAAATAGCAATGAATAATATTGAAAAATTACAATCAGAAGAATATAAAGATAATACAATTTTACTTGCATCGCTTTCCCCAAGAAGAAGCGAAATTCTTGCAAGGCTTGGAATACCATTTATTGCAAAACCGCAAAATATTGATGAAACAGTAACTGTCTGGAAGCTTCCAGAATCTGTAAAAAAGCTTGCTGAAAAAAAGATAAAAAATGCGCTAAAAGATAGCTCTTTAGAAAATATGAGATGGTATCTGGCTGCAGACACTGTTGTTTTATGCAATAAAAAAATATTTGGCAAACCTTCTTCTGCAGAAGAAGCTGAAGAATTTTTGCAAAATCTTTCAGGAAAAGAACATAAAGTAATTACAGCGCTTGCTTTTTTTGATAAAAAAAATGGAAAAATAATTATCAAAGAAGATACTACATCTGTGTTTTTTTCAAAAATGACAGAAAAAGATATAAAATGGTATGTTTTATCAGGTGAGTGGATGGGCGCGGCAGGCGGATACAGAATACAGGGAAAGGGTGAATTTTTCATAAAAAAAATTGAAGGATCATACAGCAATGTAATGGGGTTGCCAATTCATCTTTTTTTTAGTATTCTGCTTGAAACAGGATATCCTGTACAGCCATAAATTAAAAGGCTTAATCATCCGTCAGTTTTTCCTAAATAATAATTACACATGTAATAAAATGTATGGAAAACTGAACGAGAATAAGAGACGGACCGGTGTTATAACCCGGAATTTCAGGAGGAAAGACGTGGCAGTAGTTACAATGAAAAATCTACTGGAATCTGGTGTGCATTTTGGACATCAGACAAAAAGATGGGATCCGAGAATGAAAAAATTCATTTTCGCTGAAAGAAATGGTATTCATATCATTGATCTTCAAAAAACAATTACAGCAATAAAAGATGCATATGAATTTGTAAGAAAAACTGTTCATGATGGAAAAACAGTTCTATTTGTAGGCACAAAAAAACAGGCGCAGATGGCTGTTGAAAAAGAAGCTAAAAGATGCGGAATGTTTTATGTCAACAACAGATGGCTTGGCGGAATGCTTACCAATTTTGCAACAATCAAAAAATCAATAATGAGACTTAAAAAAATTGAGAAAATGGAAGTTGATGGAACTTTTGAAAGTCTCACAAAAAAAGAAGTTTCTCTTTTAATGAAAGAAAAAACATCGCTTGAGAAAAACCTCGGCGGTATTAAAGATATGAAAGAACTTCCGGGAGTTCTTTTTATAATAGATACAAAAAAAGAAGCAATTGCAATTGCAGAAGCAATAAGGTGTAAAATCCCTGTAATAGCAATTGTTGATACAAACAGCAACCCCGAAGGAATTACATTTCCTATTCCGGGAAATGATGATGCTATAAGAGCAATAACACTTTTTACACAAATCATAGCAAATGCAGTTGTTGAAGCTGATAACGAAATAGGGCTTCAGGTTATTGAACATCTCCAGGATGATGAAGATGAGATGCTTCTTGAAAAAGCTGCAATGGCTGATATGGATGATTCATCAGTTGAGAAAGTTCCTCTTGCAGCTGCAATAGGCAGTGAAGAAGGAGAAGGCGGCGATAAATTCACAACTGAAGATTATTCAAACTATGTGCCTGAAGAAAATGCAAAGAAAGATGATTCAGACCAGGATGATGAAGTTGATATTGTTGATACAGACAAATTTTACAAAGACTAGGAGTTTAATGTGGAAATAAAACCAGCAGATGTAAAAAAACTTAGAGACCAAACAGGCGCAGGCATGATGGACTGTAAATCAGCCCTGACAGAAGCATGCGGCGAATTTGATAAAGCAGTAAAAATACTAAAAGAAAAAGGGCTTGCTGCAGCAGCAAAAAGAAGCAGCAGGGCAACTGAAGAGGGAAGAATTTTTACAAAATTAAAAACAGGAAAAGCAGTAATACTTGAACTTTCCTGCGAGACCGACTTTGTTGGCAGAAATGAAAATTTTATAAAACTTGGCAATGATCTTGCAGAAGAAATAATAAATTCAGGCGCAGAATCTGTAAATGAAAAACTTTCAGGAATGGTTACTGCTGCAATAAGCGTGTTAAAAGAAAACATGACTCTTAAAAGATTTAAAACTATTTTAGTTGCAAATAATGAATATGCTGCAGATTATATTCATGGCACAGGAAATATTGGCACAATTATAAAATTAAAAGCAGAAAATCCTGCAGTTTTTGAAAAAGAGATTCTGAAAACACTTGCTGTTGACCTTACTTTACATGCAGCTGCTTTTGCGCCAGTTGCATTATCTGAAAAAGATATTCCTGCTGAATATATAAAAGAACAGGAAGAAATTTTCAAAAAGCAGACTGAAAATCTTGGAAAGCCTGAAAATGTTATCCAGGGTATTATTAAAGGAAAAATTAATAAACATCTTGCAGAAATCTGTTTTTTAAACCAGCCTTTTGTAAAAGATGATAAAAGAAAAGTATCTCAGGTGCTTGCTGATATTTCAAAAGAAGCAGGAAGCAAAATAGAACTTTCAGGTTATCTTTATTACAGACTTGGCGAAAATGCATAATTAGATTTTTTATTAATAGTGATTAAAAATGTTTATTTAAACTGTTATATATCCTGGCATGGTAAGCAATGTCAGGATATTTAATAATATTGCTAAATAGATTAAAATAAATTCAGAGGTTATTTGATGGAAAGTATAAAATCAAAAGCTGAAGACAAGATGAAAAAAAGCCTTATATCGCTTGGAGAAGAGTTTGCAGGAATAAGAACAGGAAGAGCATCTGCTTCTCTTTTTGAAAAAATCAGTGTTGATTATTTTGGTCAGAGCACACCGTTAAACCAGGTTGCAACAATTTCAGTTCCAGAAGCAAGGCTTGTTGTTATACAGCCGTGGGACAGATCTATTATAAATGATATTGAAAAAGCAATACAGAAATCAGAACTTTCATTAAACCCTAATAATGATGGAAAAATTATAAGAATTAGTATTCCTCCTCTCACAGAACAGAGGCGGAAAGAACTTGTTAAAGCAGCAAAAAATTCAGCAGAAAAATATAAAGTTGCAATGAGAAATATAAGACGTGATGCGAATGAGGAATTAAAAAAGAAACTTAAAAACAGCGAAATTACAGAAGATCAGGAAAAACAGGCTGCAGATTATATACAGAAAATAACAGATAATTATATCAATGACATAAACAAGAAACTTGAATCCAAAGAAAAAGAAATTATGGAAATCTAATGGTTAACAGAAAACTGCCTGTCCATATCGGAATTATAATGGACGGGAATGGAAGATGGGCGCAAAGCCAGGGTAAGCCCAGAAGCTTTGGCCATCAGGAAGGATTACAAACTGCAAAAGCAATAACCCTGGCAGCGCTTAAGACAGGTATAAAATATCTTTCTTTATATGTTTTTTCAACAGAAAACTGGAAAAGAACAGAAGAAGAAGTTTCCTATCTTATGCAGCTTATAAGAAAACACCTAAGAGCAGAGTTTAATTTCTACAAAGAGAATCAAATCAGAGTTTTATATTCAGGCGACCTTGAAAAACTCCCCCAAGATATACAGAAAGATATAAAAGATGTAATAGAAGGAACCTCTAAATTTAATACAATTACAGTAAACCTTGCTATAAATTACGGCGGCAGGGATGAGATTATCAGGGCAGTAAACAGATGGGTAAAAACCAGATCTGATTCTGAATATTTAAAAGAAAGCGATTTAGGGAAATATCTTGATTTGCCGGAAATTCCGGACCCTGATCTTATAATAAGGACAGCCGGAGATTTGCGGCTTAGTAATTTTTTGCTATGGCAAAGCGCTTATAGTGAATTCTATTTTAGCAAAAAATTCTGGCCGCAGTGGAAAGAGGAAGATTTAAATAACGCTATTGAGGATTATATATCCAGAGACAGAAAATTTGGAGCAGTGTATGACAGAAAAAAAAATGAGTAATTTAAAATTAAGACTTCTTCTTATTTTTACAGCAGTTCCCGCGCTTTTTGCTACTGTTTTTTTTCTTCCATATTTTCATTATCTTGCAATAGCCTTGATTGCTGCATTTTTTTTAATTACAGGAAGTTATGAAACATGGAAACTTTTTTATGGAAAATGTGAAAAAGGCGATTTTGTTCTTGTAACAATTATTGCTTGCTCTATTCCTGTTATTGTATATCTTGAATCTGCAAATATTATTCCATATAACACTATTTACTATTTTGCAGGCATACTGATTTTTATTATTTTTATTTATCAGATATTTAATAGAGATGAAAACAGCTATGCTGAAATTAATAAAAAAACATCATCAATGCTTATTCTTCTATTTTATCCTGGATTATTTTTTTCCTATTCAATAAGATTTTCAACACTCCATTATCCATCATATGCTATAGCTGTTTTTATGTTTCTGGTATTTTTCAATGATATATGCGCATATATTGCAGGTATGCTTTGGGGCGCCAATAACAGAAATATAATACCTATAAGCCCTAAAAAAAGCGTTGTAGGATTTATATTTGGATTTCTCTCTTCCATAGCAGCGGCATCTGTTTTTTATTTTATAAAGCCGGAATTTTTTGCAGAAAAATATTGTTATGCTTTTGTTACAGGAGCTGTAATAGGAATTATTTCAATTGTAGGAGATTTAAGCGAATCTGCAATGAAAAGATCTGCAAAAATAAAAGATTCTGGAAATGTTTTGCCTGGGCGCGGCGGAATTCTTGATAATATAGATTCGCTTGTCTTTAGCGCGCCTGCTTATTATTTTATAATAAGATATATAAGCATGCATGGGTGAAGATGAAAAAAAAAGTTATTATTCTTGGCTGTACAGGTTCTATTGGAAAAAGCACAATTGATGTTATAAAAAGTATGCCTGGGGATTTTGAAATATCTGCGTTATCTGCACATTTAAATGAAAATGAACTTTTAAATCTATCCAGAATATTTAATGTCCAGAATTTAGCTCTTACAGGAAAAAAACCTGCTGATAAATCAGTTGCTTATTATTCGCCAAAAGGGCTTCTTGATATGATATCAGACACTGATGCAGATATTGTTGTTAACGGTGTTGCAGGTTCTGATGGACTTTTGCCGTCAATAGCATCTCTTAAAACTGGAAAAAACCTTGCTCTTGCAAACAAGGAAACAGTTGTTATGGCTGGCAAGTTAATTGCAGATGCTGCATTACAAAGCAGAAAAAAAATAATTCCTGTAGATTCTGAACACTCTGCAATATTTCAGCTTATTCGGGACAAGAAAAAAGAAGATATTGATGAGATAATAATAACTGCTTCTGGCGGGGCTTTCAGAGATCTGCCTGCCAGTGAATTAAAAAATGTAAAACTTGAAGATGCAATTAAACATCCAAACTGGTCTATGGGAACAAAAATTACAATTGATTCATCTTCAATGGCAAACAAAGGGCTTGAGGTTATAGAAGCATATAATCTTTTTAACCTTCCGCTTGAAAAAATCAAAGTTCTTATCCATCCTCAAAGCATGGTGCATTCTCTCATAAGAATGGCAGAAGGTTCGTTATATGCTCAAATAAGCAAGCCTGATATGAGAGTTCCTATTCAAAATGCTCTCACATGGCCGCAGTTAGGCCCTTCTCTTTTCGAAAAACTTGATCTTGCAGGTTTATCTTTATCTTTCCAGGCTCCAGATTTTGAAAAATACACTATGCTAAAACTTGCATATAGGGCAGCAGGGCTTGGGCAGGGCCACTGCATAGCATATAATGCAGCTAATGAAGTTGCAGTAGATGCATTTGTAAACAGGAAAATTAATTTTATTGGAATACCATATATTACTGAACACACAATGGAAAAAGTTAATTTTGCAGGAATTGACACTATCGAAGATATAATAGAAGCTGACAATAGATCCCGGATTTTTGCAAAAGAAACTATAGGGGAATATCTAAAAAATGATTATTAAAATAGTTATTAATATAATAGTCGGGCTTTTCGGCCTTGGAATAGTAGTTTTTGTACATGAGGTTGGCCATTATCTGGCTGCAAAATTATTTGGAATAACAGTCCAGACTTTTTCCATAGGATGGGGAAAGAAAATATATTGTTTTAAACGCGGGGAAACAGAATACTGTATTTCTCTTTTTCCGCTTGGCGGTTATTGCCAGCTTAAAGGCGAAGAAGTTTTAAAAGAAGCTATTGAAAATAATAGCGACCGTATTGAAGCAGAGGAGGGCTCGCTCTATTCTGTAGCTCCCTGGAAAAGAATAATTGTATTTTTTTCAGGGCCTTTTATGAATCTTTTATTTTCAATTATTGTTCTTTCCATAATTTGGTTTAACGGTTTTAGTTATTACAGCCCCGATAACCGCATAATTTTAGTATCTGATTATAATAAATCAAGCGAAGTTTATCCTGCTGATAGCGCAGGGCTTAAATCAGGCGATAAAATTACAAAAATCGGCAATAAGATAATTCAAAACTATCAGGATATGAGAGAAGTTATTGCTCTCAATCCTCAAAAAGAGATGGATGTCAAAGCTGTAAGAGATGGAGAGCCGATAGAACTAAAAGTAGAACCCAGGCTTAATAAAAGCACTGGGGCAGGCATAATAGGCATATATCCCTGGATGGATCCTGTTATTTCAAAAATAGAGCCTGGGTCTCCAGCAGAAACAGCAGGACTTGCCGTAGGCGATTCCATTGCTGAAGTTTCAGGAGTTTCTGTCAAAAACCAGATGGATTTTTTTAAACAGCTTGAAACAAAACCTGAAAAGATAGATATAAAATATATCAGGGACAATAAAGAATATTCCACCTCCCTTAATCTTGTTTATAATGAAAAAGGGCAGACAAATCCCGGATTTGTGTTTAATGTTTATCAATATTCCACGCCTCATTATTCACCGTTAGGCGCAATAAAAAAAGGTGCTGAAGAATCTTTTTCAACTCTTTTTATTTCTATTAAAGGATTAAAAACTCTTTTTAAAGGTGTTGATATTAATCAGGCTGTATCAGGGCCTATCCGCATTACTTATATGGTGGGAGAGATGGCAACAACAGCATTTAGCGAAAGCTTTAAAACAGGAATAATAAGCTTTTTCCAATTCCTCTGTTTGATAAGCATCGCGCTGTTTTTTATGAATCTTCTTCCTATTCCTGCCCTTGACGGAGGGCACATTGTTTTCTCTTTGTGCGAAATTATATTTAGAAAAAACTTCAAGCCAAAGATAATCTACCGTTATCAGATTGTAGGCTTTATTTTTATTTTTATACTTTTATTTTTCTCATTATTTAATGATATACTTTTTTTTATAAATAAGTGAGGCTTGATATATGAAGGTTATTATACCATGCTATTGCGGCAATCAAATTAATTATGAATATGATGATGAAGTGGAAATAACTCCTGATATATATTCTGATATTATCCAGGGAAAATTCATGAATGTGGTGTGCGGAAAATGCCAAAAAACTCTTAA
>JAVBQS010000200.1:0-17359 GCA_031548835.1 Spirochaetia bacterium | reverse complement strand
GGTTATTTGCATGGCTGAACAAATACAAACGGACTATGATTCGCTATGAATATTTCGATCACCACTTTACTGCTTTTATTCAATTGGCTTGTGCTATGATCATCATGCGTAGAATTTTACCATTTATGAAATGAGTTCTAACAATATCCCACACTTTTTTTATATCAGCACTAAATATAGCTGTAATACTTGAAGATCTCATTTATATTATCCCGCATTTTTATAAGAATAGATATTATATGTATGATAATATTATCATATAAAGTTATTATTTACAGCAGTTTTTAATTTGCTAAATAAAAAAATAAGACTGCAGGATCTTTTTTATATTTAAAATAAGGTCTTAAAAAGACTTGTAAATTATATATTATATATTGTAGGCTGATTAACAAAAGATAATTGTTTATTTTTAATATCCAAAAGATATTTATATCAATAAAACCAGACTGTTTCGGGAGATATATAAATAATGAGTAACCAAATTAAACTTACACTTGAGAATCTTGATGAAATATTTTCCAAATATTTTGATCCTGCAAAAACTGCAGCTGCAAAAACAATATTTTTGAAAAAGCTTTCTGTAGAAGCCCATAAATATTACGGCGGGAAAATGCAGACACTTCCCAAAGCAGGAGTTTTCGGATTTAACTGGTTTAATGTATGGTATACTCCCGGAGTATCAGCAATTTCAACAGCTATACGTGATAACAATCTTTTATCCTATGAACTTTCCAACCGCGGCAACTATGTTGCAGTTGTAAGCGATTCCACAAGAGTTCTTGGCGATGGTAATTGCACTCCTCCGGGCGGGCTTGGCGTTATGGAAGGAAAATCATTTTTAATGAAATATCTTGGAGGCATTGATGCCACAGCAATATGTATGGATAGTAGAAATAAAAAAGGAGAGAATGATCCTGATAAAATAATTGATTTTGTAAAAATGATACAGCCAACTTTCGGAGCAATAAATCTGGAAGATATATCACAGCCAAACTGCTATAAAGTTCTGGATACTCTGCGCGAGGAATGCGATATTCCTGTATGGCATGATGATGCGCAGGGCACAGCATCTGTAACTCTGGCAGGGCTTATAAATGCTCTTAAAATAGCTGAGAAAAATATAGAAGATGTGAAAATAGTAATGCTTGGAGCAGGCGCCGCAAATGCAACAATTGCAAGAATAATAATACAGAGCGGCGGAGATCCTGAAAAAATGGTTATCTTTGATTCAAAAGGTTCTCTCCATAAAGAGCGGGAAGATATAAAAGCAGATACAAGATTTTACAGAAAATGGGAACTTTGCGAAATAACAAATCCTCAAAAATATAAAACCATAGAAGAAGCAATAAAAGGGGCAGATGTTCTTATTGCACTTTCTGAACCCGGCCCTGATACAGTTAAGGAAAAATGGGTAGCTTCAATGGCTGATAAGTCAATAGTTTTTGCCTGTGCAAATCCTGTTCCTGAAATCTATCCTTATGCTGCAAAAAAAGCAGGAGCTTTTATAGTTGCGACAGGCCGCGGAGATTTTCCCAATCAGGTAAATAATTCTGTAGGGTTTCCCGGAATTTTAAAAGGAGCATTGCTTGTAAGAGCTAAAAAAATATCAGACGGAATGGCAATTGCTGCTGCAAAAGCTCTTGCAGATTTTGCAGAAAAAAGAGGTATAAATCAGGATAATATTATAGCAACAATGGAAGAACCAGGTGTATTTCCATATGAAGCAGCAGAAGTAGCAATGCAGGCAGTAAAAGAAGGCCTTGCAAGAGTAATAATGAGCCGCGAAGAAGTATTTAAAAAAGCAGATAAAGATATACTTTATTCACGGGAAATAACAGAGATGATGATAAAAAATAACTTTATTAAAAGCCCGCCGCAGGAGATGCTTCAGGCAGCCTTTGATTTTACAATTTCACAGATTAAATAATCTCTGTAAATTATAAAATATTTAAAAAAATACTCTTTTTTGTCATATTACATGGGCTATTTACAAAATCTAATATATTCTTGCAGTCTCATCTATTTTATATCATAATTAATAGTGCATTTATCTAACATTATGTATTACTTTATATAATTTTGATCTATAAAAATAACTCCTATTTTAAACTGCCATTGTTTATAGATTTCAATATTACAGATATAAAAAGCAGTATCTGAATAATAATTTAGTTTTGTCAAAACTAAAGGATATTATGGATTTTAAAAAAAATATTAAAGAGATATTAAATATACTTGATCTCAATTATACAGCTCTTGCCGCGCTGCTTGGCGTTACAAAACTTGAACTTCTGGAAATTACAAATGGTATAAAAAATCCTACCCCGGAATTTCTTTTAGGACTTACAAAATTAGGAGTAAGCATAGACTGGTTTTTAACAGGAACTGGAGCAGCGCTTATAGATTCCAGAGAACAAAATTATGATCTAATAGAAAATGTTCCATTACGTTCAGCAATTTCAAGAACATATGATAAAAAAGCAACTGATTCATATTATCTCAATAATTATGATAAATCAATAAAAAGCAATGATACCCAGAAAAATAACAGAAAAAACAGAGAGTTTACAGTTTTTAAATTTAAAAATGAGAGGCCGCTAACTTTTGAAACACATAAAGATGATCCTCATGCAATAACATTACTGCCTCTTTTTTCACAATGGCTCCCTATTGAATTCGGAAATATGCAGATAGATAATGCACAAATTGAATCTTATGTCCCTATCAGATGCGATATCCTTGGAACATCACACCCAAAAGACTGCGGAATAATTAAAATTACTGAAAATTCCACACCTGATATATCATTGACAAGCGGCGATCTTGTTATTTTTGATAAAGCCAAAAAGAATGGCGATGGGATATATGTAATATGTATAGGAGATAATATAAAAATAAAAAAAATGGAATACCGTATATTTGAACATAAAATACTTATAGTTAGTGAAAATGGAAAATATTATCGCAATCCTGAAGCAGTTAGCTATGGACAGGAAGAAGAAAATATATTTCATATTTTAGGTAAAGTTATCTGCTATATACATAAAAATAGTTATTAAATCTATTCGATACCCCTGTAAGAAGTCATTTTATAAACACCAAATAACTGCTAATTTAAACACAATGTATGATTTTTTACAAATAGCTCATAACTCTGAAAGTTTTATTTTAATATTCTGGCATGGTAGGCCAGAATAATCATTTCAGCATTATACTTTTCAACATCATCTTGGTTATGATAAAATAGAGGTAATATTACGAATATAAAAAACAATATAGTATTAATTACAGGCGGAACTTCAGGAATAGGATTAGCTCTTACAGAAAGATTTCTTAATAATGATAATGAAGTTATTATCTGCGGACATAATAAAGAAAAACTTAATGAAGCAAAAAACAGGTTTCCCAAATTACATATAAGACAGTGCAATGTTGCAGAAGAAAAAGAAAGAATAATGGGGCTGTCCAATAAGAATAAGTTTTCGAATTATTTTGCATAAAAATTCAAATCTAGTGAAAAATAGTTTTTATTTTGTATTTTTATGTGCAAATAATGAATAACCCTGGCATAGTAAACTATGCCAGGATAATAAAAATTATTCGCAAAACTTATCTATCCTGTCATGCCTTACCATGACAGGGTATTAGGCAGCCCCATTTTCCAAACTTCAATATTTTAATTAACAATGCAGGTATCCAGGAAAGAATAGATTTAAAAAAACCGGATTGGATAAAAGCAGAACAGGAAATAGCAATTAATCTTGCTGCTCCAATTCACTTATCAACTTTATTTACTTCATTTTTATTAAACAATAAAAATGCATTTATAGTTAATATATCATCAGGACTGGCTTTTTTACCTCCAGTTTGGACACCTGTTTATAGAGCTGCAAAAGCAGGAATCCACTCATTTACTTTTAGCCTTAGACAGCAATTATCTGATACAAATATTGGAGTTATAGAAATAATACCGCCTGCTGTTAATACAAATCTTGGCGGGCCTGGTTTACACACTTTTGGAGTAGATGTAAATGAATTTGCAGATAATTTATTTAAATATTTTGAAGAAGGATTAATAGAGATAGGTTTTGGAAATAATCTTGACTCCGGAAAAAAGACAAGAGAAGAGCTGGAATCAACTGCTATTCAAATATATAAAAAAAATAACTTTTCTGCTAATTTTTAATAGCAATAAAATAATTACAAAATATTTAAAATATCTGTTATAATATAAGTATAATGTGAAACTTATGTTGCGAGGTTTTGAAACTATGAAAAATTATATTGTTATTGGAAATGGTGTGGCTGGAGCAAATGCAGTAGAAGAAATCAGAAAAATAGATTCCAAAAATAAAATTACTATTTTTACAGAAGAAAATTACAGCTTTTACTACAGGCCAAGGCTTCCTGAATTTCTTGCCGGAAAAATTACTCTTGATAAATTTACAATGCGCAAGATTGATGATTATAAAAACTGGGGAGTTGATCTTAATCTTAATACAAAAATAACTTCCATAGATGTTGATAAAAAAACAGTTACAAATTCAAAAGGAATTAAATATCAATATGATGCGCTCTTAATTGCATCAGGGGCAAACGCAAATATACCTCCACTTCCAGGTAATAATAAAAAAAATATATTTACTCTAAGAAGTGTTGAAGATGCTTTAAAATTAAAAGAAGCTGCAAAAAGTGCAAAAAAAGCAATATTGATAGGAGGAGGACTTCTAGGACTTGAAGCAGGATATGGACTTATACAACTTGGACTTAAAGTAGAAGTAATAGAATTCTCAGACAGGCTTTTACCAAGACAGATGGATGAGAGAGGCGCACAGTTTTTACAAAAAAAACTTGAAAGCATGGGGTTTTCATTCCGGCTAAATGCAAAGGTAAAAGAAGTAACTGGAGATGATAAAGCTTCAGGAATCAAACTCGAAGATGGAAAAGATGTTAATGGCGATTTTATACTTTTTTCTGCAGGCATACGGCCAAATCTTGATCTTGCAAAAAGCATAAATCTTGATATTGATAAATGTATAAAAGTTGATGAATTTATGAAAACAAGCATAGCAGATATATGGGCAGCAGGAGATGCTGCAGAATTTAAAGGTATCCCGAGCGGATTATGGACTACAGGCCTTAGTATGGGAAAAATTGCAGGAACTAATATGGCTGGAGAAAAAACAGCTTATAAACCGGCAGCTCCTTCCACTTCTCTAAAAGTAGCAGGCGTTGATCTTGTATCTACAGGCAATATTGATGCAGATAATAAACTGCAATCTGCTATTTGCGAAAAAGGAAGTGATTACCGAAAAATTATTTTAGAAAATGGAATTATTAAAGGTTTTATTTTTCTTGGAAATAATAATGGTGTAAAGCAGTGTACATCTGCAATGAACAAAGCCAAAGATGTGGCTAATTTTTTCAATGAAATGCAAAAAGCAGAATTTGATTTCAGCAAACTGGAATAAATTCCAGTTTTATTAATATTAATTTAAACTTTGCGTTATCTATTTCAAGGAGCTGTCCAATAAGAATAAGTTTTCTAATTATTTTGTGTTTTTACGTACAAATAATAAATAATCCTGGCATAGTAAACCATGCTAGGATAATAAAAAATTATTCACAAAACTTATCTATCCTGTCATGCCTTACCATGACAGGGTATTAGGCATCTTTTTGTAATTACTATATAAGTTTATACAAAATTTATTTTAATTTATAAAATAGAGCTTCAAATATTTTTATTTTACAGCAAATCATGGCAAAAATTTTCAAAGACTACTATAATATTTATAGAGGATAGCCAATCTATGCCTAGTAATAAAATAGAACGCAAAAATCAGAGCCTTATAAATAAAGGCTATAAAGAAATATGGTTTGCCGGGGGATGTTTTTGGGGAACGCAAAAATATCTTGCAGGCATAAATGGCGTTATAGATACAAGCGCAGGTTATGCAAATGGAAATACAAATTCACCTACATATGAAGAGGTATGCACTCACAATACTGGTTTTGCAGAAGCTGTCCATGTTGTATATGATCCAAAAATAGTATCTCTCAACTTTTTATTAAAACTTTATTTTAAATCAATAGATCCGACTTCTATTAACAGGCAGGGAGGCGATGTTGGAAATCAATATAGAACAGGTATTTATTATTTTGATCACAATGATCTGCCAGTTATAAAAGCAGCTATTAATAATCTTGCAAAAACTGTTTCCAAACCTATAGCTATTGAAGTAGAGCCAATTAAAAATTATTTTCTTGCAGAAGAATATCATCAGGATTATTTAAAAAAGAATCCTGATGGATATTGCCACATATCTAATTCAATGTGTAAAAGTGCAGAAGAAGCAAGAGAATATAAAAAGATAGACAAATCAGAACTTAGAAAAAAATTATCTGCATTACAATATGATGTAACTCAAAACAGTGCAACAGAACCTGCTTTTCTTAATGAATATCAGAATAAATTTGAACCAGGAATTTATGTTGATATTACAAATGGAGAACCGCTATTTATATCAACAGATAAGTTTGAGTCAGGATGCGGCTGGCCAGCTTTTTCAAAACCTATAAATAAAAATATTATCTCAGAACTGCCGGACCATTCTTTTGGGCTTAACCGTACCGAAGTAAGAAGCCGCAAAGGTAATTCACATCTGGGACATGTTTTTGATGATGGCCCAAAAGAATATGGAGGACTCCGCTATTGTATAAACAGCGCTTCCTTAAAATTTATACCGGAAGATAAAATGGAAGAAGAAGGATATGGAGAGCTGCTTCCATTGCTTAAAAAAAATTAAATATCTATTGCAGAATATCAGACAGGCCTATTAAATAGCTAAAGTAAATGTTAATATCTTATTATCTAATATATGTAATTAAATTTATTTCATTGTCAGGAATATTAACTATAGTATCTCTTTTATAGCCAAGTGCCATAGAAGTATATGGCTTATACTCTTCCGGGATTTGTAATTTTTCCATCAATTGTTTACTTTTAGATGAAAAAAATGCAAGCAAAACAAAAAAGATCCAGCAAGCTCCTATGCCCAGCGATTCTGCAGCAATCAATATATTTTGAGTAACAGCAGCAGAATCAAATTCCGGAGCAACTGCTTTTTCATTGCCTGATATTATAATCAATGTTGGAGCATTATAAATACAATTATATTCTTTATTGTTTCCAAGTTTTCTCATATATTCAATATCCATTTGTACAGCAATTTTTTTGGCTGCGAGATTTAACTGATCAAGCAGTTCTCTATTTTGTATTACTGTAAAATGGCATTTCTGATCTCCTGCAAAAGGAGCACAGCTTCCTGCTTTAAGAATTGCCCGCAGCTCTTCTTCGTTTATCTGCTGGCAGGAAAAATCTCTGCAGCTTCTCCGCTGCTTTATAATTTCTAAAACATTGTTATTAATCATCAGATCTTCCTAAAATATAGTTATATCACTCAGCAACAAAATTAAATATTTTATTTAAATAAGTTTATCATAATTGCATAAATAATAGATCTTTTTATTTACTTTATTTATACAATAGTCTACACATATAGTAATGGATTTATTGCAGCATATTCCTGTACTTATAAAAATTCTTATTTCACTTTCAATAATATTGGCTGCTGACAGATTAATACATAATCTTGTTATAGCAATGTGTATAGGGACATGTGTGCTTGCATTATGGTCAGGGCATCCTTTTTCTTCAGTGTTATCTATTACTGCAAACACAGTTTTTTCTGCTGACTATATAATTCTTCTTATAATGATTTTTCTGCTTATTTTTCTTAGCTCTCAAATGAAAGAAACAGGAATGATGAACAATCTTGTAGAAAGCCTTGGACAGCGGCTTTCAGGAAAATGGTTGCTTGCTGTTGTTCCTGCAATAATAGGCCTTATCCCCATGCCTGGAGGAGCTCTGTTTTCAGCCCCTCTTGTTGAAGATTGCGATGAAAAAAAATTACTTGATTCATACACTAAAACAAAAATTAATTATTGGTTTAGGCATATATGGGAATTCTGGTTTCCCCTCTATCCTGGGGCAATTCTTGCGCTTCAGATAACAGGGCTTGAGATATGGCAGCTTGCTGCAATTAATTTTCCGTTAACAATTTTTATGGCACTTGGCGGCTATATATTTCTTTTAAAAAAATTAAAAATAGAAAAAAAACCTAAACCAGATAAAAGAAATCCTTTATTTAGATATATTTTCCCCATTGCATCTGTAGTAATTATCTATGCTGTAATTTTATTATGTCTGCCTTCAATTAAATCTCTGTCAAAATATCTTCCAATGGGATTAAGCATTATTACAACAATTATTATAATACAATTTTTTAAACCTCTTTCTGCAAAACAGTGGTTAAAAATTATTTTTTCAAAAAGTATTGCAGAAATGGTACTTCTGGTAGCTGTAATAAATATCTATGGAGCATTTATAGAATCCAAACTTCCGGACGGAATGTACCTGATGGATATTATGAAAGATGAATTATCAGCGGCAGGCATTCCCATTGTTTTACTTATAATTATACTTCCGTTTGCAAGCGGACTTGCAACAGGAATTGCTATTGGTTTTGTTGGAGCAAGTTTTCCAATAGTAATAAGCCTGCTTGGACAAGAGCCGGCCTTTGGAACTCTTTTATCAGCAGTTGTTCTTGCATATGCAAGCGGCCATCTAGGACAACTGCTCTCGCCTGTTCATGTATGCAATATTGTAACAAATAGATTTTTCAAAACTGATTTATTAAAATCTACTTTACAAATAATTCCTCCAAGCTTATTTATTTTTCTTGGAGCAATTTTTTCAATTACAATAATAAATATTGTGCTTTAAAATTATGCTGAATAATATTTATTATTTAGCATAAGCAGTATACCCGCCTGCAGGATATGGATAAAAAGAAAGATGTTTATTAAATCCTTTTGGCAGCAAATTTATATCATGTGTTATTAATAATATTGTTATATCTTTATTTTCAGAAATTATATTAATCAAACTTATAACACTTATTGTGTTTTCTTCATCAAGCCTCTGGCAAGGTTCATCAAGGATGAGAAGCTCGGGTTTTTTTATAAAAGCTCTTACAATAAGCGCCACTCTCTTTTCTCCATATGAGAGTTCATCAAACATTACTTCTTTTTTCTTTTCAAGATTTGCTGCTTTTAACCATTTTAAAGCTTCCTGCATTTGCAGTCCTGATACATTGCTGTAAAGTCCTATTGAATCAAAAAAACCTGAAAGAACTGTATCTAAAATATTTGTTCTTACCCTGAAATTCATCTGAAGGTCTCCTGAAACAAAACCTATTTTCTTTTTTATATCCCAGATACTTTCTCCACTTCCCTTCTTTTTTCCAAAAAGAGTTATATCATTTAAATAAGCTTTTGGATTATCTCCATTTATAAGACTCATAAGTGTAGACTTGCCGCTGCCATTAGGCCCGGTTATTTTCCACCTATCTCCTTTTTTTACACTCCAGTTTATATCTGAAATTATTTTTATTTCGTTATATCTTACAGATACATTTTTCATTTCAATTATGGAATTATTATCTGAAGACAATGTACTGCTTACAACAGAATCTTCTGCAGTAATATTTTTTTGAGATTTTAAATTATTATTAACAGCTAAAGTTATAAATTCATCTAATAAAATATTAGAATCTATTCCTGTTTTACGGTCTGCCCCTGATTTATAAAAACCAGAGTATGAATCAGTATTACCTATATAAGCTGTTTTTCCATTATCAAGATATAAAATATTTTTTATCGCATTTGGAATTTCAGCATATCTTGAAGTTACTATAAAAATTCTCTCGCCGGATTTTATCAGCTCTATTATAAGTTTATTTAGATTCTCTCTTGATAAAACATCAAGCCCGTCAAAAGGATCATCAATTATTAAAGTATCTGGCCCGGCAGAAAAAGCTTTGCACAAAAGAACTTTTCTAAATTCTCCTGTAGAAAGAAATCTTAATCCTCTTTCCATAACTCTCTCAAGCCCAAACAACAGTTTATATTTATCAAAAAGTTTACAGTTAAATTCTTTACAATCATCTGCAATAAAATCGTTTACAAGAGTTCCAGGATCAACAGAACCATGCATAAATCTTGAGTTATCTTTTTTTCTTTCTTCTGCCATTATTTTCTGCTGCAATTCAAAAGAAGCATATCCTATTTTTTCATCAGATATTAAAGAGCCTGAATATGGGTTTAAAATTCCAGACATTATCATTGCAAGAAGCGATTTCCCGCTGCCGTTAGCGCCTGTAATTGCCCAGCATTTTTTATCTGAAAAATCAATAGAAATATTATCAAGCAGTAGTTTAGCGCTGGATCTATAGGATATATTTTCAAGTTTTATCAAAAATTCATGCCTCTGGTTAAAATTTATTTTTACATTATTATAAATATATTTTTTTCAGTTTTATTTTATTAAACAATAAAATCTCAATTTATCACAAAATATAAATCATCTACTTAGAAACCTTAATACTGGCAGTAATAATATTGCCAAGCGCTGTGCTTTTAAATGCTTTTACAAAAGGGTTTGCTTCTTTTGCTTTTTTTACACATAACCCAACATGGTACGGAGGAAGCGGAGGTGCAAATTTTAAAATACGTATAGAATCTTTAAGAGGGCTTTTATCCATAACAAGCTGGGGAACAAGCCCTATTCCGCAGCCAAGGCTTACCATAGCCAATATAGCTTCGTTGCCTGAAACTTGAGCATATATTTCAGGTTTTATTTTGTTTACTGCAAAATAATGATTTAACCTGTCCCTTGCAATTCCTGTTTCAGGAACTATTAGAGGCATATTTTCAAAATCAACTTTGTTATCTTTTTTATTAATAAATCTTGTATTAAAATCAGGAGCAATAAAAATAAGAGGAGTAACTGTAACAGGATAGAAATTTATGTTATCAGGAAGCTTATCAGGCATCATTGTAATTGAAACATCAACTTCATTATCAAGCACTTTCTGTAAAGTATTTGAAGCATCGCCTGTTTTTAGTTTTATATGTATATCCGGGTAGTGTTCCCTGAATGATTTAATAATAGGCAAGAGTATACTGTAACTTGCCGTCACAGTGCAGAATATTGAAATTTCTCCCTTTAGACTTTTCTCATTAAGAGCAGCCATGTTTCTAAAATCAGCAATTTTTTCTATTATATCTGCAGCATATTGCCTGAAAAGTTCTCCTGCTGCAGTAAGTTCAACATGGCGCTTACTTCTTCTGAAAAGAGGATAACCAAGCTCATCTTCAAGCCTTTTAATACTTCTGGTAAAGGCAGAAGGGCTTAACCCGGAATTCCTGCTTGATTTTCCAAAATTAAGAGTTTCTGCAATATTTAAAAACTGTTTAAGTTGTATAATATCCATAAAATAATATTTTAAATTATTGCAAAAATAGCAATAATTATTTGTAATTAAAGCGTTTGACACAATATACTTTATAAGCTATTGTGTCAAGGTATTGATGGAGGTTAATCAGAATGAACTACTTTAACTCATTACCATTTAGAGTAAAAATCGAAGAACTTGGACAATGCAGGTTTATGGATAAATCTGAATTCAACGGTGTTGAAAAACTTAAAGGTAAAAAAATTGTAATTGTTGGATGCGGAGCGCAAGGGCTTAATCAGGGACTTAACCTCCGTGACAGCGGACTTGATGTCTCATATACATTAAGAAAAAGTTCAATTGATGCAAAAAGGCAGTCATGGAAAAATGCAACAGAAAATGGATTTAAGGTTGGAACATACCAAGAGATGATTCCAACTGCAGATCTTGTATGCAATCTTACCCCGGATAAACAGCATACAGGAGTTGTAAATGAAATAATGCCGCTTATGAAAAAAAATGCAGCTCTTTCCTACTCTCATGGATTTAATATTGTAGAAGAAGGAATGAAAATACGCAAAGATATTACTGTTATAATGGTTGCTCCAAAATCGCCTGGAACAGAAGTTAGGGAAGAATACAAAAGAGGATTTGGAGTGCCAACCCTTATTGCTGTTCACAGGGATAATGATCCAAATGGAGACGGGCTTGAGATTGCAAAAGCTTATGCAGCAGGCACAGGCGCTGACAAAGCAGGCGTGCTTCAATCATCATTTGTTGCTGAAGTAAAATCAGATCTTATGGGAGAACAGACAATATTATGCGGAATGCTTCAGGCAGGTTCGCTTCTTTGCTTTGATAAAATGACAGAGAAAGGAGTTGATCCTTCATATGCTGCAAAACTTGTTCAGTACGGCTGGGAGACAATAACAGAAGCTCTAAAGCATGGCGGTATTACCAATATGATGGATAGGCTCTCTAACCCATCGAAGATAATTGCTTACAAACTTTCACAAGAGCTTAAAGAAATTATGACTCCTCTTTTTAGACAGCATATGGATGATATTTTAAGCGGAGAATTTTCTTCAAAAATGATGGAAGACTGGGCAAATAATGACAAAGATCTTCATATATGGAGGGAAGAGACAAATAAAACACAGTTTGAAAATACAAAAGCAACTTCTGATAAAATAAGCGAACAGGAGTATTTTGACAAAGGCATTCTCATGACAGCTTTTATAAAAGCAGGAGTTGAGCTTGCATTTGATACAATGGTATCGGCAGGAATAAAGCCTGAATCAGCATATTATGAATCGCTCCATGAAGTTCCTCTCATTGCAAATACAATAGCAAGAAAAAAGCTTTATGAAATGAATGTTGTAATTTCAGACACAGCAGAATATGGAAATTATCTTTTTTCAAAAAGATGTATTCCTCTTCTTGGCGATTTTATGAAAAAAATAGATACAGATGTTATAGGAAAAGGATTACAGCTTCAGGATAACGGTGTTGATAACGTTAAACTTATAGAAGTAAATAAAGAAATACAGTATACCGGCGTCGAAAAGATAGGAAAAATTTTAAGAGAATATATGACAGCAATGAAATCTCTTGAAATGTGAACTTTTTGAAATATAAACTATTTAAAAGCTGCATGAAAATTACTTTTATGCAGCTTTTTTATTATAAATTTAATAATTATTAGACCTGTTTAATATATTTTTCTCCCGCCTATCTATATAATAATTTTTAATTTTTATGTTTTACATTTACATAAACTTTATAGTATAATCATCTCTGATGAATGTAGGGCTTTTTGACAAATGGTGGCTTCAGCTTATAAAAGGTATTATTTTTTCATTAGCCGGAGTTCTTATGATAAAAGCTGGAGCCTATGAGTATCTTGAAAACTTTTTGGCAGTAGGGATATTTCTCATTATTTTCGGATTAGCGGATGTGTTAACATCTTTTTCCCATAAAAATCTGAATTTTGCATGGCAATGGCTTTTTGCAGAAGGCCTGATTTTTATTTTTTTCGGCTTTATCTGCATAATAAGACATGATCTGGATTTTACATTTTTTCAGCTTTTTATAGGGACTCTTGCAGCAATTACAGGTATTATCCATTTTTCTTCTTCAATTAATTTTAAAAATTCAGGAATACTCAGATGGTTTTTAGTAACCTTAAATGGCATTTTCTCAATTGCAATAGGCATACTTATTATTTTTCCGCAGGAAAATATTCTTTTTTCTGATGCAAATCTTATTGCTCTATATCTGGCTGCTACAGGACTTTTTTCCGCATTGATTTCATTTCTGGTAGTGCAAGTTTCATACGATTACACCTGATATCTGCTTTTCTTGTAGAAATCGTACCTCCGGCATGGTAAGCCATACTTGGATATAAAGTAATGATGATTTATTCTCAAGTGAATAAATCATCGATTTTTTAGATCTTTTTAACTTTGATAAAATGGTATGCAGGCGTCTCATAGGGGTGGGATGCAAGAAGAGCTTTTTTTACTTTTCCAATATTCTTTTTTTTACAAACCATTTCTACCCTGTATTCTGAAACTTTTGAAATACCGCCTTTTATTCCTATATGCGGAGAACTTCCTTCTTCAGGCATGAATTGCCCTTGTCCCTCTACCTGCCAGCAGCATCTGCTATATTTTCCAATTTTTCCAGCTCCTGCATTAAACAGAGCTTCTTTTACTTTTTCCAAATGAGTTTCAGTAACATAAAATACAACAACAAACATTATACAATTTTTTCCTTTCTTAAATATGAGATATTAAATATTGGCCTATCTGTTTCCAGTACAGATTCGAGAAGAATTCCATATTCACGCGCAATAAGTTCTTTTACTCTTTTTCTGCAAAATCCGCCCTGACATCTCCCCATTCCAGCTCTTGTTCTTCTTTTTACTCCGTCAGTTGACATAATTTTTATTCCTCGTCTTAGCGAATCAGTAATAGTGCTTTGCCTCACCTGTTCGCATCTGCATACCAATCTTTTGTTATCTGCATCCGGAAGTTTTATAAGATTTTCAACTTCTTCAGAAGAAAGATTTTCCCTTTTTTTAATTATAGCATCTCTTTCAGGATTAAACTCTTTCTTTGGAATTAGTTTGCCTATCTGTTTTTCAATAAGCTGTTTAACAAAAAGCGCAATTGCAGGAGAAGATGTAAGCCCGGGAGAATCTATTCCTGCTGCATTTATAAATCCTTTGCCTGGAGAGTTAACTATAAAATCTTCTGTAGAATTTACAGCTCTTATGCCTGAAAAAGTTCTTATTATTTTTGAAAGATCAAGAGAAGGCCAGGAAATCTTTGCTGTTTTTATTATATGAATAAGAGCATCTTTGTCAGGAAAGTAGTTATCTCTCTCTTTTATATCAAGAGCATCAGGGCCTATCATAAGGTTATAATGATATGTAGGAGCAACAAGAATGCCTTTTCCCATTTTACTTGGCACCTGAAATAAAACATGTTTTAGTTCTTTTCCTGTCCATTTGTCAAAAATAAGATATTGGCCTTTTCTTGGATTAATTGAAAAATTATTATAACCTGCCATTGATGCAATTTTATCGCTAAATATTCCTGCAGCATTGATAACAATATCAGCTTCAATTTTGTTATTTTCTGTTTCAAGTTTATATCTTTCCCCATCTTTTATTATATTTTTTATTTCTGCATTTAGGATAAAAGAAACTCCATTTGCAATACTGTTTTCTGCAAGAGCTATTGCAAACTCATATGGAGATGCAACTCCAGCGCTTGGCGCATAAAGTGCAAATAAAACATCAGAGTTTATGCCAGGGTCAAGACCAAGAACAGCTTTTTTATCTATAATCTCAATTCCGGGGACACCATTCCTTTTTCCGCTTTCAAGAAGCTTATCCAGAGTTTCCTTGTCTTCCTGTGTAAATCCAAGTACAAGAGAACCGCATCTTCTAAAACCAAAATGAAGTTCTTTATCAAGCTGGTCATACATGCTGTTTCCTTTTACACAAAGAATAGTTTTAAGACTTCTTTCTGCAGTTCCATAACCTGAGTGAATAATTCCGCTGTTTGCTTTTGTAGCTCCCATTGAAACATCGTTTTCTTTTTCAAGGAGAGAAATTTCAAGTTCATATTTTGATAACTCACGGGCTATCGCGCATCCTATAATTCCTGCGCCTATTATACATATTTTTTTCATAATTCTTTTAAGCAGCCAATCAATGCAGCTATTTATATTATCATACATAAATTTCAGTTTTGCAATTTGTTATTAATTTATTCAAAAGTTTTATTTTTTAATTTAGTTTAGATAAAATCTTTGATAATAATTATGAAAGATAGATAATAGGCAAAACTTCCAGCTCTTTTCATAAAAATATTACAGCAGCATATAAAGCAAGATGATTAAAACAATAATTATAAATTCAACTGTAAAAAATATTAATTATATTACTTGATTTATAATTTTTATCAATTTATCATATTGCTGATATTTTTCCTTATAAAGAAAAACAATATTTATCAAAATAAATCTATTAAACTATCCGGAGAATTATGGATAAAACATTACATCTCGAAGAAGATAAAATACCCAGGCTTCTTGCCCGCTATTCTATCCCGGCAATTGCAGGAATGGTTGTGCAGGCTCTTTATAATATTACAGACAGAGTTTTTGTAGGACATGGCGTTGGTATTGACGGGATATCAGCGCTTACAGCAAATTTTCCTCTTATGCTTATATTTATAGCTTTTGGAATGCTTTTTGGAATTGGAGGTTCTGCAGCTTTTTCAATTGCACTTGGAGAAAAAGATAGGGTTAGAGCAGAAAAAATAATTGCAGGAACACTATTTCTTTTAATAGCAACAACTTCTTTGTTATCTATAATAGCCCAGATATTTGCTCCCAAAATATTATCATTGTTTGGATCAAGTGAAAATATAATAAAGCTTTCTCTTGATTATGGAAGAATAATAATTTCAGGCGCTGTAATTAGTTCAGGTGCTCATGCAATGAATAATTTTATAAGAGCACAGGGAAGTCCAAAAACAGCAATGCTTTCAATGATTGCGGGAGGAGTTCTTAATATAATACTTGACTATATATTTATATTTATTTTTAAATGGGGTGTAAAAGGAGCTGCTGCCGCAACTGTTTTAAGCCAGGCAGCAAGCGGTGTAATTGTTTTCTCATATCTTTTTGGGAAAAGAAGTTTTATTAAAATAAAAGCAAAAAATCTTATTCCTGAATTTTCAATTTTGAAGAGAATTATATCTATAGGATTTGCGCAATTCTCAATGCAGCTTGCCTCAAGCCTTACAAATGCTCTGCTAAATAATCAGCTTCAAAAATATGGCGGAGATGCAGCTCTTTCTATAATAGGAATGATTTTTTCATTTATGCAAATTCTTTTTATGCCTGTGCTTGGAGTAAATCAGGGAAGCATGCCTATAATAGGATATAATTATGGAGCCAAAAAATTTGAAAGAGTTATACATACAACTTATGTTGCAATTGCAGCAGCCACAATTATTATGACAACAGGTTTTATAATAACAAGACTATTTCCGGCTCAGATACTTCTTGCTTTCGGCAAACACAATAAAGAGATAATTGATAAAGGAGTAGTTGCAATAAGAATTTTCTTTTCAATGACTCCTCTTATAGGTTTTCAGATTGTTGCATCAGGACTGTTTCAATCAATAGGAAAACCAGCACTTGCAATAATTATGAGTCTTTCAAGACAAATTCTTTTTCTTATTCCACTCGCATATATTATCCCGCTATTTTTAAATCTTAATGGCATTTGGTTTGCAGTAGCAGCATCAGATTTTCTTGCAACAATAATAACAGCATTTTTTTATTTTAGGGAAATTAGAATATTAAGAAAAAAAGCCAATATATTATAACAAAATGATATTAAGAAAAAGTTTTATAAATAATTTCATTTATATAATTAGTGTACTATACTTTTATTAAAGGCCTGATTTATAAAA
>JAVBQS010000036.1:0-7020 GCA_031548835.1 Spirochaetia bacterium | reverse complement strand
ACTCTACAGTTAAATGTAAAAACTGATTCTACTTTATAATCTTCATCTATTTCTATTGTTACAGTTGTTCCTTTTTTAAAATATGGGACTGCTATTTCCATATTTGATACACTTAGAATAAATCCTATTTTTGCTTCTTCCCCTTTTTCTCTTCCTGCTATGCCGGAGAGAGCAGAAATACTTTGCGCCATAAATTCAAAACTTACCCATGAAGGTATGCCGTCAAGTTTTTCATCAAAAAACATACAATCAGAGGTAATATCATACTCTGCAGTAAGAGTGCGTTTTTCAAGGCTATATGATATAACACGGCTTAATAAAAACATCTTGCCTTTATGCGGCAGAAGAGAAATAAGTTCATCAGTTTCTATTACATCTGTTTTAATACTCATTATATTAATCCTCTTTGCCAATTATTAAACTGTTATTACATCCGCCAAAAGCAAAAGAATTGCTCATACAAATATTCAGATTATTTATATATTCTCCCTTGCCTGCAAAATGCAGGTGCGGTAATGCATCATCATATATGCTGTCCCAGCAATGAACAGGCAAAGAAAATTTACTTTCTTTGTTTTTGGATAGATTAAGCAGCATCCAGCATAATGAAAGTTCCAGCGCTGCAGCAGCTCCAAGAGTATGGCCTGTTATCGGCTTTGTGGAACTTACAGGAACTGTTTCTATTGATTTTTTAAATATTGCAGCAACTGCTTTTGCCTCCATGCTGTCGTTTAATAATGTTCCTGTTCCATGCAAATTTATATATCCAATATCTTCAGGGTTTATGTTTGCATCTAAAATAGCTTCACGCATTGCTTTTGCAGCGCCTTCTCCATTGCTATGCGGCGCTGTCATATGGTATGCATCTGCGCTTTCTCCATAGCCTAAAAGTTTTATGCCTGATTTTGAAAAATCAGAATTTGATATAACATAAAAGGCAGCGCCTTCCCCAATTGTAATACCATTGCGGTTTTTACTAAATGGATTACAAATATTATTTGATATAGCTTCAAGCGAATCAAAACCAAGCAAGACTGTTTCAGAAGCAACATCAACGCCGCCTGCAATTGCAGCATCGCATAAGCCGGATTTTATAAGTTCTGCTGCTTTTATAATTGCTCCTGCGCTTGAAGCGCATGCTGTTGTTATAGCAATAGATGGGCCTGTTAAACCAAATTTTTTTGAAATATATGAAGCAGGATAAGCTGCGCCTTGAGCTTTCAGTTTATAATTTTCAGGAAAAGTATTTTTGGAAAAAAAACTTTTGTGTGCATCAAGAGAGCAGTCAGAACCATTGTCGCACGAGCCGGCACACACCGCAATCCTCTCTGCTCCATATAAAGAAATCGCAGCTTCAATTTTCGATTGTATTTGGTTAAGAGCTGCATCAGCTATTTTTAAAACTCTCATATCAAAAGAATCGCAAACAGGATTTAAATAAGAATCTTTTACTTTGCCTACAAAAAAACTTTTACCATTTGAAACAGTAATCTGTGTTATGCCTGTCTGATCTCCGTCAATTGCAGATTTAAAAAATTGATTGCGGTTTACTCCTGCGCTGCAGATAACTCCGGGGGCAGAAATAAAAATAGATTCCCTCTTCATTAAAATTCTCCCTGCAATCGATAGTAGTATCCCCGTAAATAATTTGTATATTTTACAGAATCTGCTGTTTTTTCAATTTTAATAATACATTTTTTTTTGTCATAGATTTCACGCAATTCTGACTGTTTTCCAAATTCATCTTTAATTGATTTTGCTATCAATGTTAATCCATGTTCTTTAAAAACATTTTCCAGCGCTTCTATGCGGTAAAAACAGAACTGGAAATCGGCAATAACATATTCAGGTTTAAAAGTTGATGGAAAAAAAGATGAAGAGAAAGATAGCTCTTTTTCATTAAAACAAATATCTCCCATACTATTGCCGAAATTGTTAAATAGTGACATATTTATCTGCATATTATCAGCAATAACCCATGCATCTAATGAAAATTCCTGCTGTCCATATAAACCTGAAACATGCTGGGGCATATCTATTGGTTTTTCAATATCAGATGGGTGAAGCAAAGAGTATTTTACACTATTTGTCACATATACTGGCGAGAAATTGGAAGAATCAATATGTCTGGTAACACAGGATACCAGACACAACATAGCAAAGCACAAGAGCCTGGTATATATTTTGAAAAACATGTTTCTCCGTGTGAGTATAAAGAAAATTTATGGTATTTTATATAGGATTATCATTTTTGTCAAATATGCAAAAGAGTATGCCTCAATCAAATAGATTTATGGAAGGCAGATATATCCTTGATATGCTGGATCAAAAAGTATTTTCTCATAAAAAAACAAAAGAAAAATTTATTAAAACAGAACAGTCTGGCCGCCCCTATTTTGGCGACTGCCATGCTGATTTTAATATTTCCCACTCAATACAAATGACTGCTGTTTCTTTTTCTGCATTAGAATTATCTGAAAAAGATAAATACACCAGCCCAGCCATATATCGTACAGGATGCGATATAGAATATGTAAATAATAAAAAACAGCATAAGGAAATTATAGATAATTTTTTTTCAGTTGAAGAACAGAGCTATATTGAAGAGGCTGTATCAGATTTGGAAAAAACCTCAAGATTTTACCATATATGGACACTTAAAGAATGTTTTCTTAAAGCAAATGGGCTTTCTGTTTTTGATATAAAAGAATCTCCAATTTTCAGGCTGAACGATAAAAATAAAATATCTGAAAAAAGAAAGTCAGGTAAAATGGAAAAAATGCCAACTTATTTTTATATATTTATTAATCTGCCAAAGTCAGTATTTAATAATCTTAATTTTTTTCTATATGAATTGGAAACTGATTTTTCAGAAAAATATATTCTTGCAGCAGTAATTGAAAAAACTGATGCTATTATTCAGCCAATTCAGCCGGAAATTTTATGGTTTTCATCAGAAGAATTATCTCTTAAAAGCATTGCGCAGATAAAAGCTGTTGAAAGCCCTGTAAATACTGTTAACCCGAAAATATGAACAGGCACAAATGTACTTAGCGCAAGAGCGCCGAATGATATTGCAGTTGATGCAAATGAAAGAAAAATAGCAAAAATTGTAAGAGGCGGATTTGAAGCTTTTTTGCTTTCTACAGTATAAATAATATAATCGACTCCAAGGCCAAATGAGAGAATAATACCTACAACAGAGAAAAATCCCAACTTAATATTTAAAGCTGCAAAAACAGTCAATATAGCAAGAACTGTCAGAAAAGGTATTGAGCAGATTCGTATTGTGTTTTTCCATGAATAGAAAAATTTAATAACAACAGCAATAACTATATATGCTATTAAAAATGAAAACAGCATAATATGAGTAAGTGAATCAAGTTCTTTTCCTATATCTTTAACTTTATTTACAAAAAATAGGTTATTGGATTTTTCTGCAATTATCCTAAACTGGGTTTCATCATCTGCTTTTAGAGGAAGCAGGCATGAATAATAATTTTCTCCAATTTTGCCAATCCATAAATTTGAAATAATTTCTTTTAAATATTCAGGAATATTATTTTCAAGAGTCACATATTGTTCAGCAGAAGAAATAAAGTTGTTGTAAAATATATCTTTTGTTTCAGGCGGAAAACCAAGATACTCAAACTGTTGTTTTGCCAATGGCAGCAGATTTTTGGCAGCTTCATAATTTTCTTTCTGTGTTTTAATCGATGGTATAAAAAAAGATAAAGCAATATAGGATTTAAGTTTTTCTTCTTTAATTTTCTGATCAAGCTGGTAACGCAATATTTCTTCATGCTGGAGAACTTCTTCAGCGCTTTTTCCAGATATAATAAAATACCAGCCTGATGAGCCATGATTCAGTACTTTTGCAGAAATTTTTTCTGATTCAAAAAGTTTGCCAGACATTTTATATAAACTGCTTATATTGTTTTCAATGCCAATATTATCTTTTTTTAAAATAAGAATAATAAATAATATTACAACAATTAAAACAAGCATTATCTGTTTTATAACAAAAATTTTATATTTGTTTATATTTTTAAAATAAATATTGCTAAAAGGTTTATAGATTATGCGTTTTCTAGATTCAGGAAGTTTTAGCCTGGGATATAGATAAATAACTGTAAGCCAGGAACTTAATAATCCTGCCAGAAGGAAAACTGCAACCTGTTTTAATATTATATAAGGCGCAAATAGTAAAATAGCATAACATATTTCAGTTGAAATAAAACCAAGCGTTATTCCTCTAAAAATGTGAGAGCGGATCTCGTCTCCTGTCCTGCATGAAGAATTTCCCTTCCAGCTTATAAAGTAATGAATAGAATAATCAAGGCATGTTCCTATAAGAGTAGTTCCGAAAATAAATGTTAAAATATGTATTTCTCTGAATATAAGCAAAACAGAACCTGATGCCAGCAGACAGGAAAGTGAAATTGCAGCAACTGAAACAATTACAGGAACAGGAGTGCGGAAAATATATATAAATGAAAAAATAATTATAAGCAAAGTAATAGTTGTTATTAAAGATATTTCTCTTTGTGCATTTGAAGAACTTTCATAACTATGAAAAGGAACTCCTGAAAATGTAAAAGTGATATTAGGATTATTTAAAGATATTTTTTCACAATAATCATATATTTTTTTTACAGCGCTGTCGGAATTTGTAATAGAAACTCCGCTTTGGGAAAGCATTCCTCTTATCATAACATACCACGTATCATTATGGCAGGCTGCAAGAACATCCTGTTTTAAAGCCATTCTCCCGCCTGAAAGCAATGCAGATTCCAGAAAATATTTAAATTCCCTGTCTGTAAGAAAAAAAGGATCTGTTTCAATATTATCAAGATTTGAAAAATTAAAAAGTCCATATGCAGAAGCAAGAGCATTATCTGCAATTTTTTGAGCTTCTCCATTTTTTAAAAGCTCATAAGTGCCGGAATCAAGAAGCATGTAACGGAAATCATAGAGGTAATCAGTAAATTGCCTCATGGTATTTTGGTTAATATAAAGAGATATATTTTCAAATGAATTGGAATTTTCAAAATTATTGTATAATTCAATTGCAGCATTTCTTGCATTATCAAAATTAGCGCTTCCTGCAAGAATATAAATGTTGCGCGATGTTTTGCTGCTTAATTTTTTTTCTGCTGCAGAGACAATTTTTAAGGAACTTGACTCAGGAAGGATATCGAAAAGGTCTGCGGCAATATGCACTCTACCTATAAAAATAAAAGATAAGCCGAATAAAATAAATATTATTGCATGAAATAATATCCATACTGCCGGATAATATGATGATTTATTAGTCTGCAGAAAAGAACTTTTTTTCACTTGTTGTTAAAGCTCCCGGAAAAGTATGGTGTGATAATTCATAATATATTATATCGCTGTTTTGTTCATATAGTGTTATATGTTTGATAACAGAATCGCCGCTCATTACAATTCCTGAAACAAAAGAAAGTATTGCATTTTCCGAAGGAATAAGCCCTACTGTCCATGTGCTGCCTGATTCTGTAAAATAAATATTAAAATTATTGATAAGCCGGCTTGAGTTGCCTGAAAAAACAGCACTTATTATTTCTGCAAGTCTTATAAATGTTTCATTTCCTGCTGCATCCAGTTTTGTTTTTGAACTACCTGGAGTTGACTGAATAATATAATCGCGTCCTACTGCCATTGTTGATGGAAATGGTTTTAGAGTTTCCCATACAATTCCATATTCAGCTGCAATAATAAAATTCCCATTAGATATAAGTGAACGGTTTAATCTTTTTATAATTTTTTCCTGATTAAAATTTCCTTTTATATAGCTGTGTTTTGCCAAAATACTACATACTTGTGTAAAGCGTATAGAATTTTTTCCCGAGAGGGGAAATTTAAAAACAGAATTTTCCGGCATCTCTTCGGAATAAAGAGGAGTAATAGATAAGCATAAGAGGCATATAATTAAAAAATAGATAAAACGGTTCACCGGCTCTCTACTTTATCAAATTGCATTAATAATGATTCTACACAATCTATAAAAATCTGCGGGCATACAAAACAGGAACTGTCTTCTGTAATATCATACGCCATCTGGCTGCTCATACCTTTTGTTGTTACAACTCCTGTTTCTGCATTGCTAAGTTCATATCTGATTTTTAAACAATTTTCATATTCTTCAAGAATAGCTGTTGCTCTTACCCTGTCTCCGAATTTAAGAGGCCTTATATATTTTATTCTCATATCAGTTACAGGAAAAGCATATCCGCTCTCTTCCATTTTTATATAGTCATATCCTATTTTTTCAAGAAGAGCACAGCGGGCTTTTTCAAAATATTTTACATAGTTGCCATGCCACACAATTTTCATTGAATCAACATCATAAAATTCAACATTAAATTCTATACTGGCAGTTAAATTATATGAATCCATTTTCTCACACCTCCGGTTCTGCCCAAAAATCATAAAAATTATACCATTGATATGGATATTTTTTGCAGTATGTTTCAAGCTGAAAAGCAAAATCCTGCGCAAGCTTTTGGATACGTTCTTCTCTTTCCCTGCGGGAACAGTTAAAAGAAATATTGCTTTTATGCACATGCATATCATATTCAGGCGATAATGAGATATCTTTTTTTCTAAGCGCAAAAACAAAATATGTAGGAGCATCAAGCAAAGATGCAAGAAAAAAAGATCCATAAGCAAATGGCGCTGTTTTATTTAAAAAAGGAAATGAGAAATACTTATTGCGGGTATTTGCTGAAGTTCTGTCTCCTGCAATTACAACAAGCCCGCCTTTTGCTATTTTTTCCTGTAATATTGTTTTTGTGTCTGGGCCTATATCATTTGAATTTATACTATTTAAAAGCGACTGGGGATTTAATTCTTTAAGCATTTTGTTAAAATAGGCAGTTCCTGAAAAATCAACAACAGATGTTACTGAAATCTCATGTGAAACACCTGTGCGGTTAAAACTTGCAAGCGCACGCAGCAGTTCTGCATTCCCAAGATGGGAACATATAAGAAGAG